>PLYJ01000033.1 GCA_003151745.1 Bacteroidota bacterium | reverse complement strand
GATAAAATAGCCGGGGTAGCTCAATACTTTGAATCCATTAATGTCTGCTGTCAGGATGAAAGTCGCTTCGGCTTGTTTACCCGCAACGGCAGAGCACTGACAGCCAAGGGTATTAAGCCCGTTTGTCCTTATCAGCATAAATTCGAATACAGAATGACTTCTTCAGGTGGAGCAAATAATGATGGTGTTTTGTTTCAATATAACCCTACTGACTCCACTGATTCTGTTGAGATTAATTTTACAGGGATAACAGGGAACCATCCTGGAAGTATTCCTAATGGCTCTTTAATCCAAGCATCGGATGGAAATCTCTATGGAATGACTTCTTTTGGTGGAGTAAATAATGATGGTGTTTTGTTTCAATATAATCCTGCTACCACCACCTATACTAAAAAGCTCGATTTTGCGTATGGAACAAAAGGAGCGTATCCACAATGCTCTTTAATACAGGCCTCGGATGGAAATCTCTATGGAATGACTGATGGAGGTGGTGCACATGGTTATGGCGTTTTGTTTCAATATAATCTTGCTGACTCCACCTATGTGGATAGGTTTGATTTTGTGTGGGCAAAAAATGGAGGCGATCGGGAGGATCTCTAATGCAGGCATCTGATGGGAATCTCTATGGAATGACTTCTGGAGGTGGGACAAATAATGGAGGAGGTTTGTTTCAATTTAATCCTTTCACCCACACTTATTCTGATTTGCTTGCTTTTGGGGGAGCAATAAATGGGTTCAATCCAGTTTTTACTAACCTGATAGAGCTTGCCGCAACTACAACTACGGGGGTTAATGCATTCTCTACAAACAACTATATTTCACTTTCTCCCAACCCCGCCACCAACCAACTCACCATTCACACTTCATCTTTTCACAATGAAGCAGTAACGGTTTCAATAATGAATGTGCTTGGGCAGGAGGCCTCACCGCCGTTCAACCTCACCCTCAACCCCTCTCCTGGAGGAGAGGGGAGCGCTTCGATTGATGTTTCTAAGCTTCACGCAGGGATGTATTTCCTTCAAATAAAAACAGCGAGCGGTTCTTTTACAAAGAAGTTTGTGAAGGAATAACTGCCCCGCAACAGGTTTTATAAACCTGGGTTTTTAGTAATAAACCGGGTTTCATATCTTTGTAAGATAAAATTTTATCAATTATGGAAACGACCATCACATTAAAGCCAAATGAATTAAATGAGCATGTTCTTGAGATGTTGCGAAATCTAATAAAAACAAAAGGCTTTAATAATATCAGTATAAATCTATCAACGAAAAAAGCATCTGCATCATTACGGAAGGAAGCCCCTAAGCAAGTCAAAGCCCGTATTGATAAAGCGATTGCTGAGATTGAAAGCGGTTCTGCTAATCTCATTTCATTTACAGGACAGGAGTTTGAAGCGTTTGCAAAAGCTGTATCTAAACAGTAAGAATGAGATCAGTTCTCTTTTTCCCCACCGCATTTAAGGATTATGTGGAGTGGAGTACGCAAAACAAAAAAGTGTTTGGTAAAATCAATGAACTCATAATAGATATTTCGCGTGATCCTTTTAAAGGCATCGGAAAGCCTGAACCCCTCAAAGGAAATTGGAAGGGTTATTGGAGTCGAAGAATCACAGACGAGCATCGTCTTATATATAAAATCACCGACGAAAATATTACTATTGTATCTTGTCATGGACATTATTCATAAACATAGCGTTTGTGAAATCACGTCCTGATATCTGTTTATACTGTATCAGGATTTTTTCTATTTACACGACTGATCTTTGACTCTTAAAATTTATCCTACATTTACAAAAAACAATTCACTATGGATTCTCAAACAACACTTGGAATAACCCCAATCATTATCGGGCTTATCGTTTTATTCTTTCTTGGCGCGCGCATTGTGCGCCCCACGCATCGCGCCTTGATTGAGCGCTTAGGAAAATACCATCATTATGCTGAACCCGGCTTTCACTGGATCATTCCTTTCATTGACCGCATGTACCAGATCAATACTACCGAGCAGATGATCAATGCCGAAAAACAGGAAATCATCACCAACGATAATCTGAATGCCAGCGTGGATGCACAGGTGTATTTTAAAATCCGTCCTGACGAGGAGAGCGTGAAGAATTCACAGTACAACGTAAACATCATCAACTACCAGATTGTGAACCTGGCGCGCACTACGCTACGCAACATCATCGGCACCATGACGCTGAAAAGCGCCAACAGCGAGCGCGGCAGGATAAATAAAAACTTATATACCACGTTGATTGAGGAAACTGCCGGCTGGGGTGTGGAAATCGTGCGTACGGAATTGAAGGAAATAGATCCTCCCAAGGATGTGCAGGAAACAATGAATAAAATTGTGAAGGCGGAAAATGAAAAAGTCGCTGCCGTTGATTTTGCAACTGCTGTTGAAACCCGAGCTGACGGAGAAAAGCGTGCAGAGATCAAGAAAGCGGAAGGTATCCGCCAGGCAAAGATATTGGAAGCAGAAGGTGAAGCTCAGGCAATTGCCCTCGTGAATGAAGCGGCTGAAAAGTATTTTGTAGGTAATGCACAAACCCTCCGCAAGCTGGAGGCGCTGGAAACAGCTCTTAGTAATAACTCCAAGATCATTGTTCCCTCTGATAAGGAATTAATTAACGTGATCGGTGAAATGGCGGGAGTATTGCCAATCATCAAAAGATCTGAATCGTGATTCTAAAAAAATAGAACGCGGATTTTCATGATGATTATGATTTGTTATGAAATATAATTTTGTTCATTCAGAAATTACGGATTTGATTATTAAAGCATATTACAATGTGTATAACACGTTGGGATATGGTTTTTTGGAGAAGGTTTATGAGAATGCATTAGTTATTGAATTGCGAAACCTGGGACTTCTTGTTTTAGCGTAACAGCAAATCAAAGTTTATTATGCAGATGCTGAGGTTAGATTTTATGTTGCAGATATAATTTAAATAATTGTGTCATTATTGAAGTAAAAGCTGCGGAGGCACTTTGCGAGCCACATGAAGCCCAGCTAATCAATTACCTCAAGGCAACAGAAATTGAAGTTGGCATGCTTCTGAATATAAAAAACTTAAAAAATCAAGATCAT
The DNA here is from genome assembly GCA_003151745.1 of Bacteroidota bacterium. Lineage (GTDB taxonomy): Bacteria > Bacteroidota > Bacteroidia > AKYH767-A > 2013-40CM-41-45 > PALSA-967. The sequence continues at coordinate 58,287 of PLYJ01000033.1, read as the reverse complement.
CGATGTCGTGATTCAGGAAAGATTGAACGCGGATTTTTATGATGATTATGATAAATTATGATTTCTTATCCGCGTAAATCATAACCATCATGAAAATCCGCGTTCCATTTATTTCTTTAAAAACAGTTCCGCTATTTTAAGATCAACAGAAAAGGTGATCTTGATGTTTTCTCGCTCGCCTTCAACGAGGTGAATTTTTTTACCAATGCTCTCAACTACTGTTGCATCATCAGTAAATGATTTTTTGAAACGTTGCTGATACGCTTTTAATATAATTTCAGAAAGAAAGCATTGCGGCGTTTGGATGATAGAGTAGGAGGAGCGATCAACGACTTCGCTTCTTCCTCCTGAAGTCTTCCTCAAAGATTCATTTAAAGGAATAGCAGGAATAGCGTTGCCTTTTTTATTTGCTTCATTAAAACATTTATTGATGAGCGCCTTGCTTGCCAGCGGGCGCACACCATCATGCACGGCTACAATGCCCTTCTCTTTTACAAGCGATAATCCGTTTTTCACAGATTGAAAACGCGTGCTGCCTCCTTCAATAACTACATGAGGGATAAGACTTTTAAATTTATGAATCAACTTATCCCATTCCTTTATATATTCCTTTGGAAGGACAACTATAATTAAAGCAGACTTGTCTGCTTCATAAAAACGCTGAATGGTATGCATAAGCAAAGGTTTGCCAGCAACCTTCATAAATTGCTTTGGCAATTTTGAGGACATACGTGTTCCACTGCCTCCTGCCACGATGATTGCGTACTTCTTCATTTCCTCTTACTCTAATTTCTTTTCCACTTTTTCTCTTGCCTCTTTCAGCACAGGTAATATGGCAGGCGCAATATCAGCAATGGGTTGATATAGTTTTGACATTGATTTCTTCTCCTGCGAAACGTAATGATGCTTTTCGTTGAAGTGGTTAAAGAAATAAATGAGTATGCTGATGATGAATGCAAACTTCAATATGCCGAACAATGCGCCCATCAGCTTATTAAAAATACCAAGCCCTGCTTTATCAATAAGGGATGTAAACAGCTTAGCCAGAAAATACATGCCAACAACCACAGCCAGGAACATTAATATAAATGAAAGGACTGCCAGTAAATGCGGATCCATATTTCCGATCTTGCGAAGCGTAGGTTGGGCAAGGTATGCCAGCTTAAACGCGACGAATATTCCAAGAAAAAGCGAGCCAAGCGTTGCTATTTCATACACAAAGCCTTTCATGAAGCCGCGCACTGCGCCGACAAGCAGCAGAATGATAACGATGATGTCGAATGTATTCATATAAGACAGTTTACGGTTTGCGGTTTACAAGTTTACAGTTTGTGCTTGATTGACTGTCACAGCCCTATTGCAAGGTTTACGTTATTAGTTGTGATCTTGTTCCGTGCGAACCGTAAACTGTAAACTTGTAAACCGTAAACCTAATTAATTCCCCGCTTCTTTTTAATTTGTTCGTAAGCTTCGTTGATCTTCTTAAACTTTTCCTGCGCATCTTTCTGATAGTCTGCGCCAAGATTATAAACTTTATCGGGATGATATTTCATGGCCATCTTTCGGTAGGCTTTCTTTACGTCATCATCAGATGCAGACTTGTCAATTTCAAGTATTTTATACGCAGCGTTATCGTCTTGCACAAACATGCTTTGTATTCTCACGTAATCCCTTTCTGAAATACCAAGCAGGTAAGCAATTTGACGGATTGTGGATGTTTCCTCATTATTAACATTGCCATCTGCTGCTGCAACACCAAAGAGCAGATGCAATAATTGAAGACGGGAAGAGAGATCAACATTTTGCTTTATCTGTGTACAGACCTCGGCAACAGGAATATCCTGCTTGAGGAGTTCCCTTAGTAAAAGCATCATGTTGCCTGCAATAGCGGAACCGAATTGACGGATAAAAAACTGGCGCACATAATCCAATTCTGACTTGAGTATGCGGTTATCAGCTTTCATTACCGCAGCGCATAATACCAGCATGGCAGCGCTGAAATCATTAGGGAGCGCCTTAGTGTCCGGTTTATATGATTTGGTTGCATCTTCTGAAATGGCACCTAAAGCAAAGCCCAATATGCCTCCAATCGGACCACCTAAAGCCCAGCCTAAACTTCCTAAAATCCATTTATTCCAACTTGACATTTGAAGATTGCTATCTGTGCGTTTAATCAAAGGCGCGAAAATACTGCAATAAACAATTCGGAGATATTATGGTAATTTTGCTTTCAGAATGGATGCAGTAGAATTAGCTATTTTTAAAGATAAGTGGAGAGCATTAGTAATGCGGCTTGCAGATGATTTTGGAGAGGAGCCTGATTTGCAGGCTGTCATCTTCCTGATTGGTGTTCAGGAATTAGGAAGAGGTCCGCAGAAATTCAGTAAGGACGAAAAGCAAGACCTCATGCACATTGCTACATGCAAGCTGTTAAGTCAGTTTGGCTATTATGCATTGGAAGGAAAAGACCAGGATGGATGGCCGCATTGGGCACTCTTAAAGCAACTGCCTCCGCTAACGTTGCGTGAACAGGATACACTTTTGAAACAGGCAGTGATTGAGTATTTTGAAAAGGAAATTTAAAAGCGAACAGTTGCCGGAGTCGTTTGATATTGAACAAGCCGGATAAAACCGAAGGCAGTGTCAATGCCTCTAATGGCCCAAATATTCAAAAAGGCTTCGTTTGCAAAAGTAAATTGGACGTTGCCGTTTGCGCCGGTAGTTCCGCTTACGCGAACTGTACTCTGAGCTCCCGTAACAGTATTGTGTGCCGTATCCTGCCAAAGGGTAACCGTGGCAAGGGGAACAGAAAGGCCAAGAGTGTCAAGCACAGTGATGGAAGCTACAGTGGGCCCGTTTTTCTTGCAGGAAGTGAGGGTTGTTCCACAGTAGATGATAGCGACGAGCACAATGACAAATAAACTCCTTTTCATGTTTTTATGAGTGATATTAAGAATGAATGAACTTGCTTAACTATTTGAAAAGGGAATCAATAAAATAATTAATATTGCCCCATCAAAAAAAGCCACCAAATTTAAACGTAAAAGTATATGATAAAAAAGATTTTATTACCCTTGTTACTGCTGTTTGCGGTAGCAAGTTACGGACAAAATGCTAAAACTGCAACAAATGTTGCAAAAAAGGATGCTTCCGGGAAAGCAAGAATGGTTTTAATCCATACCGCTTATGGGGATATGAAGGTGAAATTATACGATCTGACGCCTCAGCATCGTGATAATTTTATCAAGATCACAGAAAAAGGATTTTACGACAGCTTATTATTTCACCGCGTTATTAAAGGGTTTATGATACAAGGCGGTGATCCGCAAAGTAAGAATGCACCTGCAGGACAGCAGTTGGGCGGGGGAGACATCGGTTATACCATTCCCGCTGAATTTAATGATTCGCTTATTCATAAGAAAGGGGCGCTTTGTGCTGCACGAACAGAGAATCCAACAAAGGCATCCAGCGGCTGCCAGTTTTATATTGTGCAGGGAAAAGTGCAGACAGATGCAGACCTTAACTCAATAGAACAACGCGGTAATTTCAAATATTCCGAAAAGCAGCGTAATGAATATAAGACTGTCGGAGGCGTGCCTTTCCTTGATCGCAACTACACGGTGTATGGTCAGGTGGTTGAAGGATTAGATGTCATTGACAAGATCGCTGCCGTACAAACTGCACCAGGCGACCGCCCTGTGAAAGATGTTTGGATGACGGTAAAGGTGATTAAATAAACAAGTTTAAAGCGTCATGGCCAGGAACGAAGCCATCCTCATCTCATAGTTGGGGATTGCTTCACTTCGTTCGCAATGACAAGGTCAGAATGGAAGAGAAAATAAAGCATCTTATTGAAGAAGTAGATGCGTTCCGTGTCGAATCGAAGGAACAGCTTGAGAGTTTCCGTTTGAAATTTCTAAGCAAGAAAGGAATACTTGCAGAAGTTTTCTCTGAAATGAAATCCATTGAGCCGGCATTACGAAAGGATGTTGGTAAATGGGTAAATGAACTAAAGAATAAGGCAGAGGAAAAGCTTCGCATCGGTGCCGAAGAACTGGAATCCTCAAGTGATACAGGAGAGGCAGATATTGATTTCACTTTGCCCGGTGAACCGAATGAATTAGGTGCCCGTCATCCGCTTTCAATTGTACGCAGAGATATCATTGATATCTTCGGTCGCATTGGTTACACAGTTGCTTACGGTCCGGAAATTGAAGACGACTGGCACAACTTCTCCGCTCTCAATTTTCCTGACAATCATCCGGCACGCGATATGCAGGATACGTTTTTCATTGAGAAAAATCCTGACATTGCATTACGCACACACACTTCATCCGTGCAGGTTCGTGTGATGGAAACGACAAAGCCACCTATACGCATACTTGCTCCCGGTCTCGTGTATCGCAATGAAGCTATCTCAGCGCGTGCTCATTGCTTCTTTCATCAAATAGAAGGCTTGTATGTTGATGAAGGAGTTTCATTTGCTGATCTTAAGCAAACACTTTATTACTTCGCTCAGCAAATGTTTGACGAAAAAACACAGGTGCGTTTTCGACCGTCTTACTTTCCATTCACTGAGCCAAGCGCTGAGATGGATATTTCCTGCAACATCTGCGGAGGCAAAGGATGCAATGTGTGCAAGTACAGCGGATGGGTAGAGATACTCGGTTGCGGCATGGTTCATCCCAACGTGCTTGAAAATTGCAAGATTGATTCAAAGAAATATTCAGGCTTCGCTTTTGGTATGGGCATTGAGCGTATAGCCATGCTCCGTTATCAAATCAATGATCTCAGGATTTTTTCAGAGAATGATGTGAGGTTTTTGAAGCAGTTTACTTCATTGTGATTGAGGTTACTTTCTTTTAGCATTTTTAAATAACCTCAATTACCTTGCTTACTTTCATTTACTCTTAAATCTCTCCATGAGATTCCTGTATAAAAGAATTTTATTATTTCTTCTTGTTTTAATCGTACTTGCAATAGCGGGATTAAAAATATACAGGAATATTACTATGCGCCATGCGATAGCAGAAACACTTTCATCAAATTACTGGGTTAGCAGGTATAATGGCTTTTTGAAGGAACCAAGAACAAAAGGAGGAATTGTTTTTTTTGGAAATAGCCTCACGGAGTCTTTTAACCTCTCTATATTTGGTGATTCTTCTATTATTAACCGGGGCATAAGAGGCGACTTTACAGAAGGGCTGTTGAAGCGCATAGACGAAGTAATTTCTCTTCAACCAGGAAAGCTCTTCATCGAGATTGGAATTAATGACATCTTTGAAAAGGTTTCGACGGACGAGATCAATGAAAACTACGAGAAGATTATTAAACGGATAAAAACAGAATCTCCGAAAACTAAAATTTATATTCAATCGAATCTGCCGGTATTGAGAAAGAGCTTTTTTACCTCTTGTGATGCTTTAAATAAAATTGTAAGGGAACAGAATGAGCAATTAAAAAAGCTCGCTCAAAGATATGATGTTACATATATTAATTTGTATGATCACTTTGTAAAAGACAACGCTCTTGATCCTCATTTAAGCTTTGACGGTGTGCACATAAACGCCTTCGGATATGATATTTGGAAAAAGATGCTTATTCCTTACCTCAAAGATTAAACATCTTTATTGTCTCCGAAAAGCTATGTAGTCAGTTGCAAATAGTTTGGTGAACCCAAGCTGACGAAGCATCATGATAATCTGTCCGCGATGAAAGGTGCTGTGATTCATGCAATGTTGTATAGCATCATGAATAATGTTTTCAAACTTATCACCTTTAATATTTGCGTAAAGCAAAAGTTGTTGAAAATATGTTTCTTCTTTCGCTTCAACGAGTGCAACGAATTTTTTTGAGTTGGAAAGAATTGCACTGTAACCGTCTTCGGTATTTCCGTTGAAGCCATGACTTGAACCCAAAGAGGATGAGTTGCCATTTAATCTGGCAAGCCAGATGCCTTCTGCATCCCAAATATGAAATAATGTTTTGCGAAGTGACGGAAAGCTGCTGACGATTTCTTTGTCTAATTGTTCATCGCTTACATTATCTTTCAGGAAAGTGATGATACGATCATTAGCCCAAACATTATAGTTGGTGTAATTGAGAAGGAGTGATTTCATAAAAAATAAATTGTTTGAGGTTTGAAGTTTGAGATTACGCTCACCCTAACTTTAGACTTCAAACTTCGAACCTTAAACTGCAACAGCGCGCTTCCCCATCATCTCTTCAATCTCCTCCGCCTCCATAGGAATCTTAGCCATCAAATCAACTGGCCCCTTTTCTGTGATAAGAATATCATTCTCAATGCGGATGCCTAAACTCTCTTCAGGAATATAAATGCCCGGTTCGCAGGTGAAAACCATACCTGCCATCATTGGTTCATAACGATTACCGATGTCATGCACATCAAGACCAAGAAAATGAGAGGTGCCATGCATGAAATATTTCTTATATAAAGGTTGTTTGGGATCCTGCTTTTTAACTTCTTCGGCTTTCAGTAAACCTAACCCGCATAGTTCCTGCTCCATTATCCTGCCAACTTCTTCATGATATTTCGGAATCGTATTCCCGATAACAAGCATTTTAATTGCCTCACGCACCACCTTGAGCACAGCATTGTAAACTTCTTTTTGCCGCTTGGTGAATTTGCCGTTCACCGGGATGCTGCGCGTCATATCCGCAGAGTAATTAGCATACTCTGCACCGAAATCAAGCAATACCACTTCGCCGCTTTTGCATTCGTTGTTGTTCTGAATATAATGAAGCACATTAGCGTTTGCTCCGCTTGCAATGATGGGAGTGTAACCATGTCCGTTCGCGCGGTTGCGAATAAATTCATGCGTAACTTCTGCTTCAATCTCATACTCCATCACGCCTGGCTTAACAAATTTCAACACCCTTCTGAATGCCTTATCCGTAATATCACAGGCAATGCTCAGTTGTTGAATCTCTGCATCCGACTTAATTGCACGAAGCTTAGCCAGGATAGTCCCGGAGCGTTCATAATGATGGTTAGGATATTTAGCGCGCAACTCTTGTGCAAAGCGTTCATCGCGGTAAACGATTTCAGTGGAAAAACGGTCGTTCTCATTCAGGTTAATATAAATGGTTTTAGAATGATGTATGATCACCGGCAGCATAGCCTTCAGGTCTTCAATCCAATATACATGCTGCACACCCGATGCAGCGCGGGCTTCTTCCTTCGTGTATTTATGGCCTTCCCATATTACGATGTGTTCGTTTGTTTTGCGGAGAAAAAGAGCTTCGCGATATTCAGGTAACGGATGTTCGGGAGCGATGACCAGCACTGTTTGTTCCTGGTCAATACCGCTAAGCCAGAACAAATCAGAGTTCTGACGAAAAGGGAAATTATTATCACCATTGCGCGGCATCTCATCATTGCTGTTAAAAATGGCAACGGAGTCTTTTTGGAGGTGAGCCGTAAAACGTTTGCGGTTCTCAATAAATAACTTTTTGTCTATTGGCAGGTATTTCATCTTAATGTCTTTTCAACAAAGATAGAAATAGATGTGAAGATGTGAAAATGTGAAAATGTGCGGATTGACCGATGGCATTTGCATATCTGCACATCTTCGCATTCGCAACATTATTTTTTTCTCTACTTTGCGCCTTCATAATTTTGTAATATAAAATTAATAATTAGTTCACAAATGGGTATCGATGACATTCTGCAGTATTTCATTCCTAAAGACAAAAAGTTTTATCCTTTATTCGAGCAAGCTTCTGCCAACCTGGTAGCTATTTCGAAAGAGCTTTATGAAGCGCTCACGACTCCTTCAAAAGAAAAACGCATACAGCACATCAGGCAGATTGAAAAGCTGGAACACGTAGGTGATGATATTACGCACCAGATTTTCCATGACGTGGAAACAACTTTCATAACTCCATTTGACCGCGAAGACATCCAACGCCTTGCATCTGTTTTGGACGACGTACTCGACTTCATTCACGGCGCTTCCAAGCGGGTGGAATTATACAAGATAGACCCCATTCATCCTGCCATGATAAAGTTGGCGGAACTGATTGTACTAAGCTCCGAGCAGGTGAATATTGCTGTGCGCGGGTTACGGAACAGGCGCAACTACATGAAGGTGCGTGAAGCACTTGTCAAGGTGAATAGCCTGGAAAATCATGCTGACGATATTTTCGATAATGCCATTGCCCGTTTGTTTGACGACAATACCAGCGCCATCGAAGTAATTAAAATCAAAGAAGTTTTGTCAGCTCTTGAAACAGCAACTGATAAATGCGAAGATGCTGCCAACGTTATGGAGTCAGTGATTGTTAAATTCTCATAATAAAAATCTTGTTTACAGTTTACAGTCTGCGGTTAACAGTTTGCACTTCGATTTGCTGTAACCGTAAATTGTAATCGTAAACTGCTTTATGTCCTTATTCATTCTCGTCGTAATACTCGCCCTCATCTTCGACTTCATCAACGGGTTTCATGATGCCGCCAACTCTATTGCTACTATTGTTTCCACCAAGGTTCTTTCTCCTTTAACTGCTGTTCTGTGGGCGGCAGGTTTTAATTTTCTTGCCTATGCACTTTTCAAGTTCAGCGTGGCGGATACTGTTTCCAAAACAGTGAATGTAGAAGCCATTACGCTGAATGTAATTTTATGTGGCGTGATTGCAGCCATCATCTGGAACCTGATAACATGGTGGAAAGGAATTCCATCCAGTTCTTCGCACGCACTTATCGGCGGTTTTGGGGGAGCTGCCATTGCCCATGTCGGCTTTCATGTAGTGAAGATGGATAAAGTTGCCCCTGTGTTATATTTTATTTTGCTTGCGCCGGTTATCGGCATGGTCATTTCATATATCATATCTGTCATCACGCTGAATCTTTGCAAGAACGCTCATCCGAAAAAGGTTGATAAGCTCTTTCGCATATTGCAGCTCGTTTCCTCAGCGGCATTCAGCCTCGGGCATGGAGGAAACGATGCACAGAAAGTAATGGGCATTATTGGCGCTGCTATGATTGTGAATCATTCTATTGGAGACATTAAAGAATTGCCACACTGGGTTGAGATTGCCTGCTACTCATCCATTGCACTGGGCACATTGTCAGGCGGATGGCGCATTGTAAAAACAATGGGAAGTAAAATCACCAAGCTCACGCCTTTTGAGGGGTTCGCAGCAGAAACGGCTGGCGCTATCACCTTGTTTGCCACAGGTCGTTTAGGAATTCCGGTAAGCACTACTCACACCATTACAGGTTCGATTATCGGCGTAGGCATTACAAAGAGAGTCTCAGCGGTTCGCTGGGGTGTAACAATTGAACTGCTATGGGCATGGTTGCTCACAATACCCGTGTCTGCTTTATTGGGAGCAGTTATTTACTATCTTTTTAATTTGTTAGGATTGTAATTTCCGGAAGGGCAAATCATTTTATTTTAAAAACGCAGGAAGTGGATTGTGAAACGTCTTTGTATAAAAAGGACCAATGTTTAAACAATCTTTATATCACTGCTGATGATTTCAGCCTTCGTGAATTTCTGCCGTATCCATCGCGGCAGGATGATGACGCCGATGATGAGGTAAGGATAATAGCTGAGCAGGCGCCAGAGAAAGCTTAGCGTTGGTGCAAGCCCTGTGGCAATAAATTCATTTAGCAGCCGCACGAACATAAGCTCTGCAATGCCGCTTCCTCCCGGCGTTACGCTGGTGATGATAATAATGCCCATGATAACCTGCTTGCCATATATAGCAAGGTTATCCATAAATCCGAGCGATGCAGGATTGAAAGCATGCACAAGACAGTTGACGATGATGAAGCGTGCCGTCCACGAAGCAAAAGTGGCGCCGAGTGAATTCATCCAGTACTTCCAGTTTTGTTTTTTCAATTCTTCGGAAGCAATGATCAGCTGGTTGCCGGTTTCGATGGCTTTACGCTTGAACCGGACCAGGAAGGGAAATGAAAATAATTTTACAATCAGAATCTTTACAAAATAGGGATTGACAAAAAGCGCATAGGCGACAAAAAGTTTGTAAGCAAGAATGATAAAATAGATAAGCCAGAAAGCGTAAAAAATACCGCCGCCAAAGACGCCATGGAGGTTGAGACCTGAGAAGAGCAACTCTTTACCGACAACCCAATAAACAATCGGAGCCATGATGGCGAGAAAAATGCCGTCCAAAAAAGAAGAGTTCATAATGGCAGTAATGCTCTTGCCCATATTCACGCCTTCGCGGTTCAGGATGAACATGGCAAAGAAAAATCCTCCTCCGATGATGCCGGGAGCAAGCGCCGATGCAAACTCCCACAACATGATGACGATGAAGCTGCGATACCAGTCAAGCTGGTTGTCGGTGAGCACCCGTATGCGGATCATGTAAGAAAAATCGCGCACCACCATCATGAAAAGAGCAACACCCAGCCATGCCGAAGAGTTCCACGTCCACCTGATGTTCAACAGGGCTTGCTTATCGGAATCGTGCCAGAGCAGATAGATGACTACACCAAGACCAATGATGACAGGCAGCATGATCCGTACCGGACGAAAAGTGCGTAATATCTGTTTGGCGTCTTGATCCATTTTACTTCGGTTCAAAGTTGCTCAATTCAATGTTCAAAGGTAACCTCAGTAAATTCGCTAACATTGAACTGAGAAACATTGAACTTTGAACTGATTTTTAATTTTCCGTGAGCCAGAAATTATTAAAGCCAAGACCAAGCGTAATCTTTATCGTCTGCGTCTGGAGAAGTTCAAGGATGGCGAGAAAGGTAAATATCGTCTGCACCTTATTCTTACAGGCATACAGCACATCGGTGAAAGAAAGTTTTTCGCGGGAACGAATTTGGTTAATGACGAAATCGCGCTGCTCCTCGATGGTGTAAGGATAAGGCACTACCGTATGTATAGTCTTGTTCTGTTCGGCATCGAAGCGCTTCAATACTTTTTCAAAAGAATTGAGCAGGTGGTAAAGCGTGAGGCTTTGTAGCTCATCAGCATAAGTAGTGCTCTTGGCAATCTCTGCAAGGTCGCGCTGTATGTTGCCGCGAATGGTTTTCAGCGAGCGGTCTTCTTCAAGCACGCTAAGATCATGCGTAGCTTCTTTGAATTGGCGGTAAAGCATCAGCCGGTCCACCAAATCTTTTCTCGGATCAATTTCATTGCCTTGTTCATCCATCTCAGGCCGCGGGATGAGCATCTTGGCTTTGATGCGCATCAGCGTGGCAGCCACTAAAATGAACTCGCTTGCCACCTCCATGTTCAGCTCGCTGAACTGATGTATATATTCCAGGAAATCGTTAGTGATCCTGGCAATGGGGATGTTATTAATATCCACCTCATCGCGCTCGATGAAGAACAGCAGCAGGTCAAAAGGGCCTTCAAACTGCGGTAGTTTTATTTCAAATGCTTTTTCCACGTTTCGTTAGTATAAACAGGACTCAAATAAAGCGAAGTCCTATCGGACAAACATAGCTAAAAAAAGTCAGAAGGCAAGGGAGGTGATGGTTCAAGGTTTGTGCGTTTTTTAAGATTGTATTTTTTTGTGAGTTGGCTTTTCCTTTCAAAGTCCAGTACCCAATCAATTTCAATTATTCCACCTCTACCTTTTCTATCAAACCTCATAAAACGATTTTTGATTTTATACCCCCACTTGTTTGTAATTCTAAATCCATTTCTCTCTGCAATGTCAATTAGAAAATCTGCGGTATTAATAAAAATATCGCTTACATTACTATCTCCAACAACTACAACATAATGAGTTCCTGTTGTCAAACACTTTGACATTTCAGCAAAATGCTTTTCCATTTCAGCAAAATATTTAAAGGTTATATAAGAATGCTTGTGTCCATTCTTTGTATCGGTGTCGTAAATCTCTTTTAACTTCTCATCTAATTTGTCAATACTTAAAATTGTATTATAAGGAGTGTATTTATTGAACTCAGTTTTTGAAATTTGCTTGTTGCCTATGTACTGAATTTTCTTTTCGTTCTGTTTCGTTTGTGTCTGCATTTGAAACAAGTCGCCAATCCAAAACAGTTCTACCATTTGATTGTAGATGTAATCAATCGCCTTGATGTATGGCGGTGATGTTACTGCTAAATCAATTTGCAATCCGTTTAATTTCTTTTCTAATGATGCGGCGCTTGACGAATGAATAATTTTGTTTTTCGTTTTGGAATTTGTTACTGAAGAAAACTTTGTTGCTCTGTCAACAAACAAATCAAGTTGAGAAAAGAAAAGTGAATTTACTTCAACTGGCTCTTTCACTTTTGTATGCGATACGTATGTTTTCTGTGATTCATTGTCTGCATTTGAAACCCTGCGAATGATTGATGAAAAGCAAATCAGCAAAAGGTCTTGAATGTCTTTTACTTTTTTGCCGTTGCCAAACTTTTGAGGAATTTGATTTATCAAGGTCCTGATTGCAGAAAGTTTTTTGATTGTACTTTTTGTAAACCAATGTTCAATCGTTTCACAATCGGGTTTGAATGTTCCTTTCCTGTTGGTTTTAATTTCTTTCACCAACCAAACTGAAATTTCTTTCAGTGTTTTTTTATCAACTCTTGTTATTTTTACTTTTGAAATCATTGCTGACAATGGGTCAATGTCAACCCCGATGACATTGTATCCTGCTAATACTCCTTCAACTAAAGTCGTTCCCGAACCGCAAAATGGGTCAAGAATATTTTTGTCTTTGTTGCCGTTCAAGTATTTTCCGATTGCCCATTTAGGAATGTGAGGAATAAATTTCGCTGGATATTTATGAAACCCGTGTGTATGTGTGTTTACATCGCGGGTTACGATATTCAGAATTGAATTTTCTTCAATTTCTGTCGGGATAATTTCTTTAACAAATTGATATTCCGGTGTGTCAATCATTTTTCAAGTAATACAATGCTTTCTCGCAAATAGTTTTTTAGAATTTCTAATTCTTGTTTCTGTTGTGAACTTGTCGTCAAGTGTCGTGTAACAAAAATGTTTTTCACTTTGAAACCAATTTTTCTTGCAATGTCAGCAATCAAAACATCGCTTGGAATTATTACTCCTGAATATGCAGAGTTGCCAACTACAATCCCAACACTTCCTCCTTTTGTTGTTTGCTGATAAAGTTTATTCAGCAAAGTATGTGTGTCGTCAAAATACCCTCTTACAACACTCGGTATTCTTGTGTTCCAAAGTTTATCGCTGTCAAAAAGAGAAACCAAATTTTCAAGGTGTTCATTCTTGTAAATTATCGGCTTGTGGTTTAATGAATTTGTGTTTGAACGAAAACCAGTATTGCGAAGCAATCTGAATTCTTCTTTGACTGCAACAAAATCACCAAGCCATAAATCCACTTTATGAATTTCAAAGTAGTCAAAGCAATTGCAGTAAGGTGGAGAGAAAAAAGTAAACTCTATTTCGTCTGAAAATAATTTATCAAACTCTAAACAACTTCCTTTAAAAATTTGTGGTTGCTTTTCACAACTACCGAAATCATTTCTGATGTCTACCGAAATCATTTCAAGATGTTTTATCAATTTTGTTTTTACAAAATTGAATTTGTCTTCGGGGAAAACTTGTTTTTCCCAAACATCTTTATCAATGTTTATGTAGCCGTTGGGTGTTCTCTTTCTGTTTTTATATTTAATTCCATTGCCTTCCTTCTTGATGTTGGAAACATCTTCAATGATTGCAAGCCACGCAACAAAAAAAATGTTTTGCGTTTTCTTGTTTTCAATTTTCTTGATGTGAAGCTTCAACTGCAAAAGCGTTTGAAGAATTTCAGAATTGAAAACTTTATCAGCAAGGTCAAAACAAGTTTGAAAAACTTCTTTTGATTTTGAAATTGCTTTTAGTTTTTCAATTTCAGAATTGAGGTTTCCAAGGTCGCTGTTGCTATATTTTTCATTCTCAACTTTTGCAACTAAAACTGAAATCGGGTTTACATCAATGCCAAAGGAATTGAGATTCTGTTGTCTTGATGCAAGTAAAGTTGTGCCACTGCCGGAGAATGGGTCAAAAATATTTCCTGTGATTTTTAATTCTTTGATGAAAGTATTTACAAGCCGTGTTGAATATCCTTCCCGATAAGGAAACCATCTTTGCACTGGTGTTTGATACGCGTTTTGAAAATGAACTTGGTTACTGAAAGAGCCTGCATTTATGAATGGAGCATTTTTTTCTAACGACTTGAAAATTTCAAATTGTTCTGTTTGAACATTAGAAGTGGTGCCTTCAAACAATGGAATTGTTTCTCCTATCGGTTCGTTTAAAACAGATAATTCAAAGTCGCTGAAATAATTTTTTCCGTATGTTTTTGTTGGTTCCATTAGGCGAATATTAGTTTTTCGTCAACGGCTTTATCACCAAATTCTAATCTGTAAACTGTCGGGGTTGCATACAAAAGTCCATCATCATTTTTCTTCACTGGGTCTTTGATGATACTAATGAAAGTTCCTTTTGTTGTGAAGTAAATTCTATAAATGTAAAAGTGATTTGATTGCTGCTCTGCTGCAACCCATTCGTTTCTTGTAAGGTTTATTGTGTCTAATGTATCTGTAAAGTCAGGCGGATGAACACGCTTTGTTGCCTTAACTTCAATGTATCGTAAGTATTCAGGATTCTTTTTATTTCTGCTTGCCTCAATAGATGTAATGTCGTAACCCAAACCTCTTTGCTTGCCGTGAAAATTTACTTTGTTTACTAATCTTGGGTTGAATGCTTTTACAAGGTTTCTTTCAATTTGTAAAACAAAATTTTCACCTTCATCACCAATTTCAATAGTTGAAACTGTTGGAACTTTCGGAGATACATCAGTAGGTAAAGCAGTTTCTAAACTTGAAATACTAGTTGCAAAGGCAAGAGATTCCTTCTCTGAAATTGCACCGAAATATTCTTGCCACTCAAGTTCAACTATTTTTCCAATTCCTTTTTCATCAAAATTGTATTTGGAAAAATCAATCGCTAATGGCTTTGATAAATCTCTTACGAATAATTCCGTTGATGTTGTTTCCCTAGAATTAAGCCAAATAGATTTTCCGTCTTTACGAATGAGGTTTGCAAGTTCTAAATAATCAAACTGCTCATTGATATGTTGAAACGAATAAGAGTATGCTTTGCCAGGGGTTTCAACTTTCTTGTGAACTTTTTTTGCTCTGTCCGAAAGAATTGTTTTTAGCACTTCGTCAACCGAAACACTTCCTTGTAAAACTTGAAGTGCATTTAAAACATAGTATGCAACTTCATCTTTTGTGAAAACGATACTTTTTGTAGCGGCTGATTTTAAAAGTGCCAAAATAAAATGATAAGGTTTAAAATTTATTTCGTGCTGAACCTTGTCGGCTGTTGTATTGATTTTTTGAGAGCCATTTGGTTGCTGAAACTTGAAGCAAACACTTTTGAAAAATGCAGGTTGGTCATTGTCCTCTAAAAACTTTTTTGTTCTCTCGGAAATATAAATGATATCGTCTTTTTCAAAATACATTCCTAAAAGTTTATCTACATTTTCGGTGCGATGATTTTTAATTGTCTTGTAATCATCTTTGATGTAGTGAGAAAGTTTTTTGTCAAACGTTTCGTCAAACTGGTTTGAAGGTATTGGACAAATTTCGTTTAGAATTTCTGCATAAACAGGAAGGTAGTCATCCATTCTTGAAATAGATTTACCTCTGATAATTGTGCAACGATATTGTATGTCTGGATTAAAACTCATTTAGTTTTTTTAGTTGTTTCATATTTTATTTCTTCTTCTGCTACTTGCATTGCTCTCAAAGCCACATTCTCATCTTTCACAATATCGTAAACTTTGTCGGCTAACCAAAGCGAAAGCAAATCATCTTTGTCAGTTGTCAATACTTTTGCAAGAATGGGAACTTGTTCTCGTTTCGCTTTGCGTTCTCCTCTTTCAATTTTACTCAACATTGGAGTATCAATGTCAAGTCGGCTGGCAATGTGTTTTTGAAGTAAACCTTTTTGCTCTCTCAACTCTTTTATTTTTTCTCCGAAATAATTCATCCTCTTTTATTTGACTTGTCAAATTTTGACAAATGTAAAGCTCTGATTCGAGTTAACACTTGCAAAAGGGGGAATATTTATCAACAAGCAGCGCGTTGGAGAAAATACACACTAATTTTTTTGTTGAGCTTGTGTGTTGGCAAAAAACAATAAAAACAATACGTTGCTTGTTCTTTCAAAACGGTGTAGGTTATTATACAAATGGCAAATTATCAAACCATTTCCCCAATTCCCTAAACAAACCCAACCCATCACCCAACTTTTCCAATTCCCGCAAAAAAGCAACTTCTCCTCACCTTGTCCAATTCGCTTTTTACTTTTTTATGCAAATTCAAGATTGAAATACTCTGAAACAAATTAAGAATTCGCGTTTTTTCACTATCCCTCTTTCTTAATTCAATCGTTTTTTTAAAATATAACCTTTAAGTAATACCGGCAAATGAGTTTATATTATCTTTTTACCTGCGAAAAGGGATAGAATCCCAATTTTCCTCTCCAATTCGCCGGAAACAGACCAAAGATGATTAGCAACCACCTAATAGGGAGCGGTACCTAATGTGTGATTACCGGCAATCACATGATGATTACCCGTAATCTCCAAATAGGGAAAGGTACCTAAACTGTGGTTACCGGTACTTTTTGCGTGATGGTTAGTAATCGCGTAATAGGGAAAGGTACCTAAATGGTGATTACCTGTAGCCACCAAATAGGGAAAGATACCTAAACTATGGTTACCGGTAATCGTGATTTAGTTATCGGTAATCACCTGTTAGTTAACAGCGCTTTTTGAATAAAAAGGAGAAGAAAAGTTGGGATGGTGGAATGATGCGTTGTATTATTTAACTTTCTTCTGATAATTCTCAGTGAATTATGAAAGGGGACTGATGTTGAAATAAAGAAATGACGATGTTATTTCATTGTTTGTTTGCGGGGTATATTTGCGCGCTAATAGCATCCCGCACGTGTGCGATTCGGCTTATCCGAGTCATTCCCTCATGTGCGGGATTCCATTCCTTAATTATGAAAAAGATTTATCACTTAGGCACCTGCACCACCTGCCAGCGAATCCTTAAAGAGTTAAAGCCCGGCAAGGATTTTATCATGCAGGATATAAAAACTGAAAAGATTACTCCCGCACAAATTGATGAAATGAAGGAGCTTGCCGGTTCTTATGAAAGCTTGTTCAGCCGCGTGGCATTGAAATATCGGAGCATGGGGCTGAATGCTATGAAGCTTACAGAAAAGGATTACCGTAAATACATTCTTGACGAGTACACGTTTCTCAAACGCCCGGTCATCATTATAGGCAAGCAAATTTTTATTGGCAATGCACCTAAAACAGTAGCAGCAGCGAAAGAGGCAATGGCTCAATAATAAAATATGAAAAAATATACAAGTGGCAGTTGGCAATGGCAGTTGGCAGCACTGCTTAGTGCTACTGCCACTGCTACTCATATATAGTGAAATCACACCCGAACTCTAAAGCGCACATTGCTCTTTTCGTAGCACAGGTTATATCTTCCATCAGCTTTATTGTTGGTAAGATTCTCACGGCAAGCTATCTGCCTCCGCTTGCATTGGTGCTGGTGAGGATTCTGGTGGCTACTCCTTTGTTTTGGATCACAGGGTTTCTGTTTGCGAAGGAAAAAGTCGACAAAAAGGATTTGCCGAAGTTCCTGCTGCTTGCCGTTTTCGGTGTTGCCATCAACCAGACGCTTTTTATCGAAGGGCTCAGCTTAACTTCTCCCATCAGCGCTGCCATCATGATGATTACCACGCCCATCCTGGTACTCATCATTTCCGTTCTTTTAATAAAAGAGCGCATCACTGTGGTAAAGACGGTTGGCATTGTGTTGGGCTTTGCAGGCGCTGCCGTCCTCATGCTGAACAGCGGGATGAATGCTTCCGGCAGATCGGATAATCCAATCGGCGACCTGATGATTTTTATTAATGCCGCTGCATGGGGCACCTACCTCGTGATGGTGAAGCCGATGATGAAAAAATATCACACCGTCACCATCCTTAAATGGATATTCACTTTTGGACTGATCCTCGTGTTCCCTATCGGATTCCGAGACCTGACGAGCGTGCATTGGAGTTCGCTCGGATCAACCGTCTGGCTATATATAGCGTTTATGGCTGTCGGCACCACCTTTATTGCTTACATCCTGAATGTATATGCCTTGAATTCGCTGAGCGCGTCTGTGGTAAGTGCTTACATCTATCTCCAGCCATTGCTCACTGCAGCTATCGCTATTTCCACAGGACATGATTCGGTTAACTGGATGAAAGTTTTTGCAGCGTTGTTGATTTTTGCAGGTGTGTATCTTGCAAGCAGGAATACAAAACGAAAGATATCCGTTGTAGAGTAGCCTAAGAGTTATTCATCAAATAAAATTACTTTTGTCTGCAAGAAGTAGTTAAGGTAATTGAGGTAATTAGTACCACAGCCTTAATTACCCTAATTACCCTAATTACCCTAATTACCCTAATCACCCTATTACCCAAAGAATATGATTCGTTCCATGACCGGTTTCGGAAGCGCAGTTTCAGAAGTTGATAATAAAATTATCACGGTTGAGATGCGTTCTGTAAACAGCAAGTTCCTTGATCTCAACCTGCGCCTGCCTTCCAGCTACAAAGACAAAGACCTTGAATTGCGTAACGAGCTGTCGAAAGAGCTTGAACGCGGCAAGATTGACATATATGTAACGATTGAGTATTCCGAAGAAACAACAAAAGTCACCATCAACAAAACCCTCATCAAAGCTTATTTTGATGAACTGAAATCGCTGGATGCCGATTACAAAATTTCTTCTTCGGATTACCTGAACATCATCATGCGTTTTCCCGAAGTATTTAATACAGAGAAAAGAGAAGTTGATGAAAATGAGTGGAGCCAGATCAAAACAGTTATTGACCAGACGAAGAAAGCATACCTTCTTTTTCGCGATACAGAAGGAAAGGCTTTGGAAAATGATCTGAAGAACCGCATCAGCGTTATCTCTAAATTATTATCAGGCGTTGAAAAGTTTGAAGCGTCTCGTGCAGAAGCAGTCCGAAAGAAGTTGACTTCTTCGTTGGAAGAATTTATTAAGGCAGCCAACATTGACCGCAACCGTTTAGAACAGGAAATGATTTACTACATCGAGAAGAATGACATCAGTGAAGAGAAGACACGATTGAAAAGCCACTGTGATTATTTTATCAGCTCCATGAACGAGCCCACATCAAATGGGAAAAAACTTTCTTTCATTGCACAGGAGATAGGACGAGAGGTAAATACCATCGGTTCAAAAGCCAACGATGCCGAAATGCAGAAGCATGTGGTGGACATGAAAGATGAATTGGAGAAGATAAAGGAACAGTTGATGAATGTTATTTAATGAAAAGGTAATTAAGGTAATTGGGTAATTGGTACCCTTTCCTTAATTTCCAAATTACCTCAATTACCCAACAACGAATGAATAATAAACTATTACTCTTTTGCGGACCATCAGGTAGTGGCAAAACGACCATTGTTCATCACCTGCTTAAGAAATATCCGCAGCTGAGCTTTTCCGTTTCAGCTACTACGCGTAATAAGCGCACGAATGAAAGTGACGGACAGGATTACTACTTCATGAGCGTGGATGAATTTAAGAGAAGAAAAGAGAATGATGAGTTCATTGAATGGGAAGAAGTATATCAAAACGGTTATTATGGAACATTGAAATCTGAACTGCAACGCATTTGGAGAAAAGACAAAGTTGCCATCTTCGATGTGGATGTGGAAGGAGGTATTAATATCAAGAAGCAATACAATGATCGGTTGCTTGCTGTGTTCGTGATGCCGCCATCTATGGATGAGCTTCATCATCGCCTCAAGGCACGCGCTACAGAAACACCGGACACATTTAGGGCACGCACGGAGAAGTCAGAACATGAGATGACGTATGCAGATAAGTTTGACCATGTCATCATTAATGACAAACTGGAAGACGCGCTGGCTGCTGCGGAGAAACTTGTAGATGATTTTTTAAGTAAGTAAAAAGTAGGAATGAATAATGAATAAAAAAGCAATGACCTCTTTATTCCTTATTCCTTATTCTTTATTCATTTTCTAATGAAGATCGGTCTTTTCTTCGGCTCATTCAATCCTGTGCATAACGGTCACATGGTGATTGCACAGTACATGGCTGAGTTTACTGATCTTGAACAGGTGTGGTTGGTCGTGTCACCGCAAAACCCGTTGAAGCCGAAGGCCACACTGCTCCCCGATGTCCATCGCCTTGCTTTAGTGAGGCATGCTGTTGGTTATTATAGAAAACTAAAAGCAAGCAACATTGAATTCAAATTGCCGCAACCAAGCTATACGGTTACCACACTTGCTCATCTGAAAGAAAAGTTTCCGCAACATACGTTTGCACTTATTCTCGGCAGCGACAACCTGGATACTTTTCACAAGTGGAAAAATTACGAGCAGATTTTAGCTGAGCATGAACTATATGTATATCCGCGCAAAGGAAGTACAGGTGGCAACTTACTGCATCATAAAAATGTAAAAGTGGTAGATGCACCGTTGATGGAAATCTCAGCCAGCTTTATTCGCAATGCTATCAAAGACAAAAAGGATGTGCATTACATGACGCCTGAGGCTGTGTGGGAGTATATTAAGGAGATGAATTTTTATAAAAAGTGAACGCTAATCTTCATGATGATTAAGATCAATTATGATTTTAAATCTGCTTAAATCATAACCATCATAATAATACGTGTTCTATTCTCCTTCTGCAACCACTTCAGTCACTTCAGGAATCATCTTCTTAAGCAAGTTTTCAATGCCGTTTTTCAAAGTAACGGTTGAACTTGGGCAACCGCTGCACGAACCTTTTAGCGTTAGTGTTACCACACCTTCATTGAATGATTTAAAATGAATGGCGCCGCCATCTCCTTCCACTGCAGGTCTTACATATTCATCCAGCATTTCAATGATCTTGCTTTCTACTTTGGACGAACTAAAAGTATGCTCTACTGTTAGGTCAGCCTTTTGCTCCAGCGGACCAATGAAAATCTTTTCTCCTGACTGTATATATCCTTTGATGAATTCACGCAGAATGTTCGTGATGTCGTACCAGTCAATATCAGGTGTCTTGTTGATAGTAACAAAGTTGCTGGTGATAAAAACGCTGCTCACTCCCGTAAAGCTGAATAACTGAACAGCCAACGGGCAGTTAGCCGCACTTTCTTTTGTCGGATATTCAACACTGCCTTCCTGCAATAAAAACTGACTGGCCA
The DNA here is from genome assembly GCA_003151745.1 of Bacteroidota bacterium. Taxonomy (GTDB): domain Bacteria; phylum Bacteroidota; class Bacteroidia; order AKYH767-A; family 2013-40CM-41-45; genus PALSA-967. Next base: position 37,033 of record PLYJ01000033.1, on the reverse strand, counting down.
CAAACTTCATCGAAGTAGGGTTGGGTGTACTCTCGGCATAAACCGAAACAGGAGTCTTTACATCTTGCATAGTGCAAAGATAAGAGATTGCAGGTAATTCGATCAGGCGTTATTTATAATTCCCTTTGAACTCCTTTTTAAATTCAAGGAAATCAGGAATGGAAACACCCTGCACATAACCATTGTCAGGATGAAAATGAATATACTCCTGGTGATAATCTTCGGCAGGATAAAACTTTTTAAACGGAATAACTTCCGTTACAATTTTGTCCTTGTATTTTTTTGAATCGTTAACCTGTTTTATTTCAGCTTCAATAATTTCCTTTTCTTTTTCATTCCTGTAAAATGTAATGGAACGGTATTGAGTTCCTTCATCATTTCCCTGTCTGTTCAACGTAGTTGGATCGAGGCTTGCGAAGAAGGCTTTCACTAGCGTCTCGTAGGATATTTTTGAAGGATCATAATACATCTGCACACTTTCTGCATGCCCTGTTGTGCCTGTGCATACCTTGTCATACGTAGGGTTAGGATCCGTTCCGCCTGAATATCCTGATACGGCATCACGTACACCCACGAGACTTTGAAAAACAACTTCCGCATGCCAGAAACAACCTTCTGCGAAAGTGGCAATGGCTTCGTTTGGTAACGGAGTTTTTGATCCGACAGGAAACTCAAGGCTTTTATTTTGCGTGCAGGAAGAAATGGCAGCAAATGCAATTATTAATATTAATGATTTCATTTTTGGAGATTTAATTTATCGTACACTAAATTACGAAATTTTGACTATTGAGGATTTAGGGTTCTTTGTTTAAACAAAATTTGCCCTAATGGTGACATCAAGCCTCATCGGGATTGATAGATACCTGATCCTACAAATAAAAAACTCCCTTCCGAAAGAAAGGGAGTTTTTTATAATTCTTGCAATTACTTCAATTCAGCAATTAGCCATTGAGCAGGAAAGATTAATAAAGATCGTTCCAGGATGCAGAAGAGCCTCCGTAGTTAACGATGAAGTCAATATCATAACCTGAATGTATGCTTACGCTTCCTGGATTGCCGGTGTAAATGTCACCACGCGGGTAAGATTGTGAACTTCCTATAAAGAAGCGGTTTCCGTTTGTTGCAGTAAACTCAATGTAATACGTAGTGCCTGAGTTAAGCGTTAAAGCAGCGCCGTTAAATGTCCAGGTGCCGGGCACAAAGTTGAATTCCGAACCCGCCCATGGAGCTGTAACGGTGTTATCTGAGGTAGCGATTAAAGTACCGTTTACACTATTGTAAACTTTTGCCTGGATATCTCCTGTAGAAGCTCTGATTGCAACCTGTGCAACTACTGATATAAGCGTACCTGTTGACAAAGGTTGAATGGTTTGTCCTTGTGCCGGACCATCCCAGAGTGCCCATGTACCATCGGTGCCTGTACCATCAACAGACGGAGAAACTGCTGCAACGTACGACTGAAGCTTCTTAGTTGTGGTATTATATAAGATACCTCCGCTTGCAGGTGAACTGATTGCATCTCTTTGAGCAGTAGTCATTCTTGGAGGTAAAAATAATTGTGTTGTAGAACTCACGTCCAACTTGGCTGAAGCATCTGGAGTGGTCGTACCAATGGCAATGCTGGTGCCATTGTTATAAACATTTGTACTGCTCACAACCCATGAACTGCCATCCCAATAAGGAGTTACTCCTGTAGCAGTGCCGCTGGTAAGTAATCCTGTAGGACCTTGTGGACCCGTTGGACCTGAAATAGTAGGTAAAGTCTGCCATGATGGAGTTCCATTACCATTAGTTGTTAATACCTGTCCTGATCCGCCGTCACTATTTGGGTAAGTTACAGAACCGATTGTAAGAGTGCCGGAAGTATTAATGTTGCCATTCACTTTTACTGATCCGTCAGTTGTTAAAGCCCATCCGTTAGTAAAACCACCGCCCCAAGGGGACCTTAAATGAAGTGCTGTGGCATCGGTAAAGGTTACGTTGTTGCCGTTACCAAGATAAGAGGCATCAATATCAGCAACACTGTAGAACGGTAAAGTGGTGTCAGCTGCACCCGTAAATGTTTTCACATAACTGCCGATGTTTAACTGCACACCGATAGGATTAGTGAAATTATTATTATTACTAATTATATTTACTCTGCCGTTTCCTGAAAAACCATTGCCAACCGTTAATGTTCCTTCTGTAGTTAAAGAATCAACGAAGTGTTTAGCACCTGCTAATGATTGCGCACCGGTAGTAACCACACCGCCAAAGCTTGTTGATGCAGGCTCTAAGCTTAATGTGATACCGTTTAGTGTAGCACCTTTAGTATTCGGATTGGTATCAATAGGGGCAAGCGTAGTTGCTCCCTGTTGTGCTGTTGTTAAATAGGTATTGGTATCAACCGATCCGTCAGCTTTTAAGAATTGAGCATTTGTACCGCCGAGAACTATAAAGCTGGTTGCATCTAAATTACCGGAAACATTTGCATTTCCATTTACATCTAATTGCGCACCTGGGGTTGCAGTACCTATTCCTACATTGCCTCCACTATTAAATATATTGCTTGTAGTAGTGACCCAATTCGAACCATCCCAATAAGGAGTGTTACCTGCGGTTGAACCTGACTGAAGAAATCCTGTCTGGCCTTGCGCACCATCCATTCCATTGGCACCATCATTACCGGCAGGACCTTGAGGGCCAGTTGCTCCGTCATTACCCGCATTGCCTTGCGGACCTTGAGCACCTGTTGCACCTGTTAAACCAATGGGGCCTTGCGGACCTGTCGCTCCATCGCTACCTGCAGGGCCTTGCGGACCCTGACCACCAACTTCTCCATCATTACCTTTAAGACCCTGCGGGCCTGTTGTTCCTTGCGGACCTGTTGCACCATCAGTACCGGCAGGACCTTGCGGGCCTTGTGCACCTGTTGCGCCTGTTAAACCAATCGCACCTTGCGGACCCTGAAGACCAGTTGCACCTGTTAAACCAATCGGACCTTGTGGACCTCTTGCTCCTCCCGGACCTTGTGGACCTGTTGGCCCTGTAAAACCAATTTCACCTTGCGGGCCTGTTGCTCCTTGCGGGCCGGGAATTGAACTGCCTGAAGTTTTTGCATACAATGCATAAGGCACACTCATTAACTGACTTGTTCCTGCGATATCATAACTTGTACCACCGTTAGGATCAGTTTCTGTTTTTATAAAGTATGTACCATTTGACCAATCAATGGCAGAAAAGTCGCCGCTTACTACAGTGCCGTTGCCTATTGCAATAGTTGCAAGACCATTGGCATTTGTTAAAGGCGATTGAGTTTCTACATATACCACAGTGCCGTTAAGAGAACCTTGCATAATGCTTATGCGCATTCCAACAGTTGTAGTTGTAACAAGTGTGTTACTCGTATTTCGGATAACAGCCTGGTAGCTCATTTTTGCCGGAGCCTGGGCAAACACATTTGCAGAGATTATAACCGCTGCAATAATTGTAATTATTTTTTTCATACTGAGTTATTTTTATTTGTTTATGTTTATTATTTATTTTTATTTATTTTAAATGATTTTACTTCTGTATTATTATTAAAGACTTTTATAAGATAAAGCGCGTCAGCATAATTCACCATAGATATGGTAGTGCTGCTGCTGCTTAACTTTTGATGCTGTATGAGTTTGCCCTGCACATCTAAAAGGCTGAAACTCATATTTTCTACATCCTCCTTTTGAACCGTAAGCACCACAAAATCAGTGGTAGGATTAGGATACAAAGCACAGGTAAGATTAATGCCCGTTTCTTGCATGCCTGTAGCCACATTAATTTGATAGGGTTGCTGTAAACCCTGGCTTATGGTGCCTCCATTACCCGTAGTGGTAATGTAATCCATCTGCCCGATGGTGTAGCTAACAGTTCCTCCTGCTCCGGCAGCTTCGCCTCCTGTGGCGGCAGACCCTTGCTGAGCTTTCAGATCAGTTGCACTCCATAGAAGAATGCAAATGCCTGTAATTAGTGTATTGATTTTTTTCATAAGTGTTTTTTATTGGATATATAAATTTGAATAACAGGTTGAACTAATATTTCGTTTTAGGGTTTGGACATTTTATGCCAAAATCTTACAAAAAGTAGTTTATTAGCATTCATGTCTATATAATTCCTTAAAATTCATAGAAAGAGGGGGATATATATTTAGTATTTAACGTAACCATATCAATCCGGGCTTTGGATAACCACGAACGTTGAACTTCTATAAACTGATTACATTTGCGGCGATGCATAAAGAGGTTGATTTTTTAGTAATTGGTTCCGGCATTGCGGGATTGACGTATGCGCTGAAGGTGGCTGAGGAGGGCAAAGTGATGATAATTACCAAAGCCAGCGCTGATGAGTCGAACACAAAGTATGCGCAGGGCGGTATTGCAGGAGTGATGAATGCCCCCGACACATTTGAAAAGCATATTCAGGATACGCTTGAATGCGGTGACGGGCTTTGCAATAAACGCATCGTACGGATGGTAGTGAAGGAGGGCGTGGAGCGCATCAAAGAGATTATTCAATGGGGTGCGGATTTTGACAAAAACGAAAAAGGGGATTATGACCTGGCGAGGGAAGGCGGACACTCCGAACATCGTGTGCTGCATCACAAGGACAATACGGGCAATGAAATTGAGCGTGCGCTGCTAAGTAAAGTGCGCAATCATCCCAACATTGAAATGTACACGCATTATTTTGCCATTGATATTATCACGCAGCATCATTTGGGCGAAGAAGTGACGCGCCATACCCCCGGCATTGAGTGTTACGGTGTATATGTATTGAATACACGCACAGGAAAGATTGAAACAGTGCTTTCACGCATTACGCTAATTGCAACCGGCGGTGCAGGCCAGGTATATCGCACTACCACGAATCCTTTAATTGCAACTGGCGATGGCATAGCGATGGTATATCGCGCGAAGGGAATTGTAGAGAATATGGAGTTTGTCCAGTTTCATCCTACAGCTTTATATAACCCCGGTGCTCATCCCTCTTTTCTTATCAGTGAGGCAGTGCGGGGTTTTGGCGGCATTTTGAAAACGAAAGATGGAAAAGAATTTATGCAGAACTATGATGCCCGCAAATCATTAGCTCCGCGCGACATCACTGCCCGCGCCATTGACAATGAAATGAAAATGAGCGGTGATGATTATGTTTATCTTGATTGTACGCATCTTGATGCGAAGGCGCTAACCGAACATTTTCCAACCATCTATGCAAAATGCAAAAGCATCGGCATTGATATGACAAAGCAGATGATTCCTGTAGTGCCTGCTGCTCATTATATATGCGGCGGCATTAAAGTGGATGAGTTCGCAAGGGCAAATATCAATAATTTATATGCTGCGGGCGAATGCTCATGTACGGGCTTGCATGGCGCCAACAGGCTTGCTTCTAATTCATTGCTTGAAGCATTGGTATTTGCACACCGCGCTGCGGAAGAAGGTAAAAGGAAATTTGCTTCCATTACCTATAAATTGGAAGTACCTGAATGGAATGCGGAAGGAACTACCCATCCGAAAGAGTTAGTCCTCATCACGCACAACCTGAAGGAATTGCAGGATGTAATGAGTAACTACGTTGGCATTGTGCGCAGCAATGTGCGTCTGAAACGTGCTAAAGACCGCCTTCGTATCTTATATGGTGAGACGGAGGCGATTTATGAAAAGACAATTCTTTCGCCGAAGCTTTGCGAATTGCGCAACCTCATCAATGTGGCATACCTTATTGTTAAGCAAGCCATTGCGAGAAAGAAAAATGTAGGACTGCATTACAATACAGATAATGTGAAAAACGAGTAACTTTACATTTACAATTCTTAATTTATTTCTGTGTCAGTTAAAATAGAAAATATCACTAAGCTTTACGGGCAGCAGAAAGCGCTCGATACTGTTTCGTTTGAAGTAAATACGAGCCAGGTAGTTGGATTTCTTGGTCCCAATGGCGCGGGCAAATCAACGATGATGAAAATCATCACCTGCTTTATTCCCCAGACGGACGGTAATGCTTCTGTCTGCGGCTTCGATGTCACAGAGCAGCCAATGGAAGTGAAAAAGAAGGTTGGCTATCTTCCTGAAAACAATCCGCTCTATTTAGATATGTATGTGAAGGAATATCTCGGCTTCATTGCAGGCATTCATCACCTGAACGGAACTGCAGATAAACGCATCAATGAAATGATTGAGATGACAGGGTTGCAGGTGGAGCATAAAAAGAAAATTGGCGCTTTGTCAAAGGGTTTTCGTCAGCGGGTGGGGCTTGCGCAAGCGCTCATTCATAACCCTGAAGTGTTGATTCTGGATGAACCTACTTCCGGACTTGATCCTAACCAATTGGTGGAGATCAGGAACCTCATTAAAGAGATTGGCAAAACAAAAACCATCATCCTCTCTACGCACATCATGCAGGAGGTGAAAGCTATTTGTGACCGTGTTATCATAATCAATAAAGGAAAGATTGTAGCAGATGACAGTGCGGCTGTGCTGCAACAAAAAACATCTTCGGGAAATGCCGTGCTGGTGGAGTTTGATCAAAGCACTTCAATGCAAAAGTTAGAAAGCATTAACGGCGTATCAAAGGCAGAACACATTAAAGATACTATCTGGCGTATTACAGCAGAAGGTGAACAGGACATTCGCAGCAGCATTTTTCAATTTGCAGTGCAGAATAATTTAGCCGTTTTGTCTATGAACAAAGAAGAACACAGCCTGGAAGAGGCTTTCCAGCAATTAACGCAAGGCAAACTGTAACACTTTTTATATATGAGGATTTTTACACTTGTCGTTTTTCTTTTCAGCAGCGCAACCTCGTTCTCCCAAAACATCATGGCTTTTACTGATTACCAGCAAAAGTTCCAGGTATTTGAAGACGGCGTTTTCCGCGAGATAGAGTATATGCCCTTGCAATCGTTTAAGATCGGATATAACTGTATTGGCTACGTCGATAACACCACTGAATTCAAAATATATTATCAAGGGGCGAGCATAGATGTGGCATACGCAAATAATTTAAATTACAGGGCCACAAGGGATTTGCTTATATACCAAATCAACCAGATACTGAGCGTATTTGATAATGGGAAAAAACTACAGCTCACGTATTATATAAATAAGTACACTGCAGGCGACAGTATTGTCGGGTTTTACGATGATAATGCACGTACGCTGCAGGTTTATTACCAGGGGAGAGTTAAGGATATTGAGACTAATTTAATCAACCCGCCCGATACGATGATTGCAGGTTCAAACACGTTACTTTTTTTAGATCCCAATGACTACCTGAAAATATTTTACAAAGGTTCAATAACGGACTTGGGAACTAATTTCGCATCGCGCTATGCCTGCGGCAGTGACATAGCGGCATACGTGGACAGCAACACGCAGTTTTTTAAAATATTTTACAGAGGCGATGTTGCTAAAGTGGAAACTTTTCCGCCAAAATCATTTAAATGCGGCGACGGCATTGTTGCTTATGTTGACAACTCCGGCAGCTTTAAAATTCTTAGCAATGGCACTCTTACCACCGTTAGTTCATTCGAGCCGGATTCATTTATTGTAAGAAATAACCTGGTGTTGTACTCTTACAACGGGATATTCAGTGTTTTTTATAACGGCCAGCCTGTAGAGATAGAACGTAATGTGCTGACCAACTACCAGATCAGTGAATCTTCCCTTGTCTACCTGGACGATCTCGGCCATCTCAGGCTATTTCATGACGGCAAGGTTGATGAGATTTCTGTTGAGCGCCCTGCTAAGTTCCTTCTCAGGGGCAATGTGATTTGGTATAAGCTGGGGACGAACGATAATAAGATTTTATATAAGGGAAGAGTGTATTAATTCCGGTTTAAAGTTTAAGGTTCAATGTTTAATGTTCATGACCGCTAACTTTAGACATTGAACCTTAATCTTTAAACATTTTTTTTCAATTACATTCGCATCTTCCAAAAATCAATGCTGACACTTGAGAAGATAAAGGAGCCCATTGCGCAGGTCATGGAGGACTTTGAATATAAATTCAGAGAGTCTATGAGCAGCGCTGTGCCTTTGCTCGACCGCATTACGCACTACATTGTGAAAAGAAAAGGCAAACAGATGCGGCCAATGTTTGTGTTTTTCTCAGCAGGCATGTGCGGAGGCATTACAGACACAAGCTATCGGGCAGCTTCGCTGATCGAGCTGCTGCACACGGCTACGCTCGTGCATGATGATGTGGTGGATGATAGCAATGAGCGCAGAGGTTTCTTTTCTATTAATGCATTATGGAAAAATAAAATTGCTGTATTGGTTGGGGATTATCTGTTGTCAAAAGGATTAATTCTTTCTGTGGAGAACAACGACCATAACCTACTGAAAATCGTAAGTAATGCTGTGAAGATAATGAGCGAGGGAGAATTATTGCAGATTGAAAAAGCAAGACGGCTCGATATTAAAGAAGATATTTATTTTGAAATCATCCGCCAGAAAACAGCTTCGCTTATTGCCGCCTGTTGCGCCTGCGGTGCTGCTTCAGCAGGATGCCGTGAAGAGGTGATTGATAAAATGCACCGCTTTGGCGAGCTGATCGGCATCGCTTTCCAGATAAAAGATGATTTATTTGACTACGGACCTGACGGAAAGATAGGCAAGCCTACCGGCATTGATATTAAAGAAAGCAAGATGACCCTTCCGTTAATATATGCGTTGAGCAATGCAAGCTATAGCGACAGGAAACGGATCGTCAACATCATCCGCAATCACAATAAGGACAATAAAAAGGTGAAAGAGGCAATAGCGTTTGTTGTTAGCGGTGGTGGCATTCATTATGCCCATGAGCAAATGAAGATATACAGGGATAAAGCATTGAATTTACTTAATGAGTTTGAGAATAATATTTATAAAAACTCGTTAGAGCAATTGATAGCATTTACTATTGAACGGGAATACTAATGAAACTCACGAGCCTCTCTTTTTTATTTGATTTTGCCTTGATTGGAGTTGCGGGATTCATTTTCCTGTCTCCATATCTCATGATGCCTTCGCTTATATATCCTGTCAGGGTTGATTCTCTTTATGTGCATAATGAACAGGTAAAAACTTCCTTAGAGGAAAAAGGCGCAAACGTCCAGAACGCTAAGATATTTTTGTTTAACCCGTCATCTGTTAATCTATATTACGAAAACTTTAATGTAAGAACGAAGGACAGCCTCATATTACGCGGATGGTACATTCCTGTCAATGATGAAGAAGCAACCACTATCCTCATATTGCATGATCTTAACGAAAGCAAAATCACCTGCCTGGATATGATAAAACCGTTTCATGACAGGGGCTTTCATGTTTGCATTGTAGATATGCGGGCACATGGCAACAGTGACGGAGAGACATTCAGCATAGGTAGTCCTGCCGTTGAAGATGTAAAAATTATCCTCGACAGCCTGTATCGAAGGCCTGAAACAAAGCATGTAGCCCTGTTCGGAATTGGGACAGGCGCTGCCATCGGCATTCAACTGTTTGCTAAAGACAATCGGCCGAGTGTGTTCATCGTTCAAAGCGGTTTTAACAGCTATGAAAAATATGTTCGTATTTTTGCTGATAAGCAGTGGGGCTCGTTTGAAAAGTTTCTGATCCCTTCGCTTAAGATCAGGCTCAAGAGGCAAATGGGATATGACGTCAGCGCTCTCGATTTTGCTGACATCATTAAATACGACTCCATTCCTACACTCTTCATTGCCGGGAGTGATGACAATATAGTTGACCCGAAAGAAACTTCTGTACTTTCCGATTCCTCCGGTGCGCGAATAAAGAATTTTATGACTGTGCAGGGTGCAGGGCACTCAGACATTGACGAAAAAGGCGGCGGAGAATATTACAATGAGATCATGGCTTTCATTAACCAATCCATTCCGAAAAAGACAAAGACAGTAAGGAATAAAAAATTAGCGCAGCTTGATCAGTAAGTCCACCATAGACCGAATCACAGAAACTGCCCGCGTGGAAGACGTCGTGGGTGAGTTTGTTCACCTCAAGAAGCGGGGAGTGAACCTGCTTGGTCTTTGCCCTTTTCATAATGAGAAGACTCCTTCGTTTAATGTAAACCCTGCACGTAATATATATAAGTGTTTTGGCTGTGGTAAAGCAGGGAATGCCGTGACGTTTTTGATGGAGCATGAGCATTACACCTATCCTGATGCGCTGCGCTCCCTTGCAAAGAAGTATAACATTGAGATAGAAGAAGAAAATCAAACGCCTGAACAGGCAGCGATACGTGACGAAAAAGAAAGCATGCTGCTGGTGAATGCTTTTGCACAAAAGTATTTCAGCGATAATCTCTTTGACAGGCCGGAAGGCAAGAGCATTGCTCTTCCATATTTTAAAGAAAGAGGTTTTACGGAAGCGACGATAAAAAAATTCCAACTTGGCTATTCACTTGATGAGTGGAATGCATTTAGTGATGCCATTTTGAAAAATGGATACGCTGAAGAATTCTTGGTTAAAACAGGTTTGTCCATTGCAAAAGACAAATCGCTCTCTCCGCCAATTGGCGGAAGAGGCGGAGAGGGGCTGTTTGACCGCTTCAAAGGGCGCGTCATGTTTCCGATTCATAATCTTGCCGGACGCGTCATTGCTTTTGGCGGACGCATCTTAAAGAAAGATGAGAAGACAGCGAAGTACCTGAACTCTCCAGAGAGCGAAGTGTACCATAAAAGCAAGGTGCTTTATGGAATCTACTTTGCCAAAAACGGCATCGTTCAGCAGGATAACTGTTATCTCGTGGAAGGATATACCGATGTTATTTCACTTCACCAGGCAGGAATAGAAAATGTGGTTGCATCGAGCGGCACGGCATTAACAACAGAACAGATTCGGCTGATAGCGCGCTACACAAAAAATGTAACTGTCCTCTACGACGCCGATCCTGCCGGCATCAAAGCATCTCTTCGCGGTATTGACATGATACTGGAAGAAGGATTGAATGTGAAAGTCGTTTTGTTTCCTCAAGGCGAAGATCCCGATTCCTTTTCTAAAAATCACAGCAGCAGTGAAGTGCAGCAGTTTCTCAAAACCAATGCAAAGGATTTCATCGTCTTTAAAACCAGCCTGCTTGTTGAAGAAGTAAAAGATGATCCTGTAAAGAAGGCATTGCTGATCAGGGATGTGGTGGAGAGCATTGCAAAGATTCCCGATCCAATCATTCGTTCAACTTATACAAAGAAATGCAGCGCCCTGCTTGACATACAAGAGCAGATACTGATTGCCGAGCTGAATAAGATCAGGCGCTCCCAGTTAAAGAAACAAACAGACAGGGAAGAAGCAGAATCAATCCCGCTCGATCTGCTTCCCGTTTACCAGCCTCTTGCAGACGAAGATGCAGAACACCAGGAGCGGGAAATTGTACGCTTGCTTTTAATTTTCGCAAATCACGATCTCCACTTTGTTGACATAATACAAACAGAAGAAGGCAAGCCTGTCCATACGGGCTCCGCCGGAGAAGTAAAAGAAACAACGATAAAAGTTTCACGATTCATTTTAAATGAACTTGAAAAAGATGGCATCGTTATTGAAAATATTCTTTATCAAAAAGTATTTACTGAAATATTTTCGCTCATTCAACAACAGGAATTGCTGGATCAGCAATATTTCATACATCACACCGATGCTGAGATTGCAAACCTCGCAATCAGTCTCATCTCCTCTCCTTATTTATTGAGCGACAACTGGGCAACGATGCACCGTATTGCCGTTCCCTCCGAAGAGTTTGTATTAAACAGTGCCGTGAAAGGCTCTATTAATGCTATTAAAATCAGAAGCGTGATGAAGCTTTTGAAAGAGAATCGTGATAAGATAAAGGATGAATACCAATCAGGAAAGGAAATAGGCTCACTCCTTGAAACGCAACAGCAACTGGAGAAAGTTAAAATGGAGCTTTCTAAGGAGTTAGGGATTGATGTGCTGAAATAAAAAACTAATTTACCTCAAATCATTTTATAATCACGAGCTTGCTTCTCTTGACAGAATTACCATATCTCAATTCGCAGAGATATGTTCCTTGGGCTATATTGCTTGCATCAGTTCTGAATTTATGAATTCCTTGGGATTGGGTTTCATTCATTATATCGTAAGATTGCTGCCCAAGGAGGTTAAAAATTCTCAAATATACTTGTGAAGAAGCAGGTAAATTATAAACGAAATAAATTTCTGTGTTTGCAGGATTCGGATACACAAGCAAATTACCCGAAGCCATATCAAATGATTTAATTCCGGCAGGAACTTCAATTGTGGTAGAAGCATCTGGAGTAGCAGGTGCATCTTCAACGTTATAAGCGCTATCACGCGCAATGCTATAAAAATGGTATGTTGAATCAACAGTGCCTGAAAATGTTGCAGACGTTGTTCTCGTATCACTTATCCAAACTTTATACGTACCGCCGTTCACAGAATAATAAATTGTGTAATCCAACAATCCTGAACTCGTATCACTGCCTGCCCAACTTACAGTAAACAAACTGTCTGTTTCAAAAGGAGGTAATGAATCAACCTTGCTCACAGGTTTAACATTGTCAATTCTGTTAGTCCAATTATTTGTTTGCACGGCAGGATTGCTATCGAAATAAATATAAGCTGTATTACTGACTACTGAATTCAGCTTTATAGAATCTTTTATAAGCACGGAATAAGAAACAAAACCTTCGCCATTTGGAGGAATAGTATCAGGAAGTAAAAAACCAAGCAACGGATTAGTTGTTACAGAATCAGTAAGAGGGTCTATAGATTGAAACAGCCATTGCGCAACACCGCTTGCCGTGTCAAGAGTAGCAGTTACACGTACTAATAAATCTATAGCCGGTCTTAAATCAATTTCATCCTGATAGCTACTTAAACTGGTAACAGGATATAATGTATTCGTGCCAACCATTATGTTTCCAAATCTGAAAGAGTTTAAATTTAAAAGAGATTTATTTAATGAATCAATGATCAGTATGTTTTGTGTTGCTGCTGTGGAAGCCGTATCATTCTCAAATTTTATTACATAGCTAAGCGGGTTCTTAGCATTAATTGTATTTAAAGAATCCAAACCTGTTGGTCCGTATTTTTCATTCGGATCAACGGAAATAACCGTACTAAAGTTTTTATCTCCATGAACAGTAGTGAATATATATGGAATACATGAAGAAGCAAGATGAACATACCCGCTAAACTCATACGCAACCTTTGCCATATTTTCAATCGCAGATAATCTTGTGCCTGAAACATCAATAACACAATCCGCTACCATTGAAAAAAGACTTTTTGAATAGTCGAGTATGTAAGGAAGAGTTCCATAATCTGGATTGTTATCAAACCAAGGAGAATCTTTCCATATCTTATATACGTTATCCCATGAATCGTTAAAGCAATCTACAACAGGCAGGCCAAGTAAATCACCTAATTTATCATCTATTTCTTTAAAAACTGCCGTATAGCACTCTTCCAATTGTGGATTTAAAGGAGAAGCATATAGAGGCGGCCGAATACCAGCCATCAATTTTTTGCTACCTGAAAAGGGCATCTTTAAGCGAAAGTTGAGTGAAGCAGTTTGCCCTGGCGGAATTCTTCTTACTAAAAACTGATATACGTTTCCACTAAAACTTTCTCCTAATACGGTATCTGCATGGGCGAAATTAGGTATAGTATCATAATCGAATAAAGTATCCTGCGGATTAGTTATTTGAAAGCTGAAATCAGAAACCATGCTGTCGGGTATGGCAAGCCATAATGGAACAGCCGTAGCATCCACAATGCCTGTGTTGCCAAAGTTTAGTGAAAAATTGCCAAATTGATTTACTCTTATTTGTGACGGACCTAAAATGTTACACCAAACCTGTGCAGGGCTGCCTTGTATTATATTAAACGCATTAGTAAGTGTCATTTCCGTATCATTCGGTATAGTCATTACCGCATTCCATAAACCCACTTGCTGACCTCTTAGGTTAAATGTAGCTACTACCTCGTTTCCATCTGCGGTAAGTGTTGTCAATGAATCGGGCGCAACAATATCAGCATACCCGCTCCTTGTCAGCTTAACTTGTGTGCTATCACCAAACGCTCTGCCGAAAAATGTAATAGTCACGTCACCTGTATTTCCTCCTTGTGTAGGGCCGATATGATCAAGCTGCGGCGGATAAACTACAAAATCAGATAAAGGACGTTCCCACACTCCACCACCAACAGTTCCTGCAAAAATATTTGTTCCGCTTAAAGCTAATGAATTAACTTGAGCACTTATCAAACTGTCATTAACCGCTGTCCAGTTTGCACCATTATTGGTGGATAAAAACACGCCAGCATTAGTTCCCGCAAAAATGTTTGTCCCTGTGATGGCCAACGCACTTACACTTACACCGACCATTCCATTATTGGCTGCTGTCCAAGTGCTACCGTTATTAGTGGATAAGAATACGCCACCATCAGTCCCGGCAAAAATGTTTGTCCCTATGATGGCTAATGACCAAACATAAGTATGAGTCAAGCCAGTATTGATAGCCGTCCAACTGTTGCCATTATTTGTTGATAAAAACACGCCGCCACCATAAGTTCCGGCAAATATATTGCTTCCACTTACAGCCAGTGAATTAACTTGAGTATTTGTCAAACCGGTATTAACCGCTGTCCAGTTTGCGCCATTGTTGGTGGATAAAAACACGCCGCTGACTTCAGTTCCCGCAAAAATGTTTGTCCCATTGATGGCTATTGAAAAAACAAAAGTATATTGTGGCAAGCCACTATTCACTGCCGTCCAACTGTCACCATTGTTGGCGGATAGAAACACACCGTTAAGAGTCCCGGCAAAAATATTTGCCCCGCTGATGGCTAATGAATAGACATAAGTATTTGTCAGTCCGCTATTCATCGCCGTCCAACTGCTACCATTGTTGCTGGATAAAAACGCATCACCGCCATCAGTTCCCGCAAAAATGTTTGTCCCACTGGCAGCTAATGATAAGACAGAAGTATTTGTCAAGCCGCTATTCATCGCTGTCCAACTACTGCCATTGTTGATGGATAAACACACGCCACCACCATTGGTTCCAGCAAAAATGTTTGTCCCACTGGTGACTAATGATAAGACAGTAGTATTTGTCAAGCCGCTATTCATCGCCGTCCAACTGCTGCCATTGTTGCTGGATAAGCACACGCCTCCATCGTCAGTCCCAGCAAAAATGTTTGTCCCGCTGATAGCCAATGACCAAACAATACCACTTGTCAAGCCACTATTGACTGCCGTCCAATTGCTGCCATTGTTAGTGGATAAAAACACGCCGCCACCATCAGTTGCCGCAAAAATATTTGTTCCGCTGATGGCTAATGAATAGATAAAAGTATTTGTCAAGCCGTTATTCACTGCTGTCCAACTGCTGCCATTGTTGGTGGATAAAAAAACACCACCATAAGTCCCGGCAAAAATCTTTGTTCCCGACGCAACTAATGAATAGACTTCAAGATTTGTCAAGCCACTATTAACTGGTATCCAACTGCTGCCGTTGTTCGTGGATAAAAACACTCCGCCGCCTTCAGTTGCTGCAAAAATGTTTGTTCCGCTGATGGTTATTGCATTAACATAAAAATTAGTCAAGCCGTTATCCACTGCTGTCCAACTGCTGCCATTGTTGATAGATAAAAACATGCCACGGCCGCCAGTTGCTGCAAAAATGTTTGTTCCGCTGACAGCAAATGAATTAATAGTGGCATATTCTGAAACAATAGTATCGAATGGCAAACCGTTATTAACTGCAGTCCAGTTTCCACCGTTATTCGTGGATAAAAATATACCGCTGTGAGTTCCTGCAAGAATATTTGTTCCGCTGACAGCCATGCAAACAATAGTACCTCCATAAGGACCGTTGGTTTGCTGCCATTGTGCATGGCTAATCGTGGGATTAATTGCCAAAAAAAGAAACAGGGAAATGGAATAGAATAATTTGTTGTGCATGGGGTTATGGTTTTAGTTTTTCTATGTTTATTTATTTCAGAGTATATGGAAAAAGTTTAAGTCTTTGTAAAACTCTTGTTTAAGTTTTTGATATTCGTTTTTGTCGTGTCCTAACCATAATCTAATTCCATCAGAAGTTGTGTAATCAAGTAAAAACCTATCCCAAACGCCATCCCCACCTGTTACAATTGGTCTGCTTTTTAATGTCTTTTTAAGTGCGTTAACTTTTCCTTCGCCAAATGGGATTTCAGGTGATTGATAACAAATTCTTCCGCTACTATCACTTTTAACGTCTATGCCAAAGACATTCGACGAAGGTGTGCCGAAGTATTTCCAGCAAACAATTTCAGCCGAAATTTTGTTACTTGCAGTAACAACATAAACGTCCACATGCTTTGTTTTTAGCAGTGAAATCATTGATTGCATAATAGGATTTGGTTTTGGTATAGCAATTCTATTTTCTCCAATCTCTATATATAATTCATTGCTGTCTATAATTTCGTGCGTAATTTGCTTGAGTTTGCTTAGTTCAAGACCATCCATTACACTAATTACCCTTTTATAAGCAGCTTCCCGATTTTCTTTTAGAAGATTCAAATAATCATTCCATCCAAAATCCTTAACTAATCCTCCTTTTATTAAAGAAGCAAATACCGCTTCTCCAATATCGTCAATTAACAATGTATTGTCTAAATCAAACGCAGCATAAGAAGAATTTAGATTGGGGATTAAATTAATTTGATTAATAATTTCTTGAGATATTTTTGTCTCGAAAAATTTAGTGTCAAAATAATTTGAACGGGCAGAAGTTAATGTTGTCAGGTTTAATCGTGCATCATATTCCATGTTAGCATATTTACGCCGCAAGTAAATAGTCATCATAATATATGAAGTAAGCACTATAAGGACTAAAATCCATGTCCATAATACAACTTCGTTATCTCTGACATGTAAACCAAAAAGCCAGATAGCTTTTAACCCAAAAGCATAAGGAAGGCTTAGTAAAGCTGCATAAATGCTGCTTTCAATTCCATATCTGACAGAAGAAATACTTCTTGCATAATCATAGCTGCTATCTTTAAATAGAATGGAGTCAGAAACATGTTCTGTAAATTCAGGATGAATACCCAACTGCTCTATTTCTGATAAAGACCTTTGTTTGCTGGTAAATGGATAAAATGTTTTTAAAAAAATATCAATATCAATTTTAATCCAACTGCCAATTCCTTTAATTTGAGAAAAGTCAATTAACACGGCGTTTATTAACGGAGAGAAGAAAGGCTTTAAATCCCTGTTTACAAGTTTAATAAAATCCTTCTTTTCATATCCCTTTTCTAATCCTATCCAAATAGTTCTGTACGAATTATAAATCCACCATCCAGCAGGCAAAGCTATTGCAGGCAGCGTGGTAATCCCTCCAATTAAAACAAACTCTCGTAAACTTTTATCATCGTAATGATAAATGGTAATCCAACATATTACAAAGTAAATTGGCACCATGAAGATTATTCCGGGAATTAAATATCTAAAAGATTGGTGATCCATTTATTTCATATTCTTGTTCACTAAGATTACAAATAAAGAAATGCAGAAGAATAATTTATTGTGCTTAGCTCGAATAGTATTCAAAGCATTGTCAAAAGTAGGAATGTTTTTGAACCCCAAACTCTTAAGAGATAAAAATAATCCTTTAGGGGTGTATCGTATACATTCCTCCATAACTAAATTTCTATCACATTTTTCAAAAACCTCTCAAATTTTCATAAAAAACGTACTATTCAGGCAAAATCCATGCATGACTTTATTAATTTCATACATGACTTTAATAATACCATGCATCACTCTATTGATTTCATGTATGACATTCACGATTCCATGCATGACTCTATCAAAAGCATGCATGACTCTATTGAATCCATGCATGATCTTACCAATTTCATGCATGACACTGTTGAATTCATGCATAACTTTAACGATTCCATGCATGACTCTATTGAAAGCATGCATAACACTGATGAAGTCATGCATGACTTTGTTGCATTCATGTGAAGCTTTATCAAGATTATTGATGGGCTTTCTAAGGTTATACGAATGCTTGTCGTGTTCATGTGAAGAATTTTTAAGGTTGCACATGAAATTAACGGGTTTGCACTAACCACATCAATTTCATGCGAAGAATTTAAAAAGTTATGTATGAAACTTCAAAGATTACGCATGAAATTGATGAGGTTATGCATGAATTAATTGAGATGCGTGAAGAATTTGAAAAGTTACACATGAAATTAATAAGATTACACATGAAACTGATAAGGTTGCTCAAACACTGAAAAGATCATGCATAGCTTCAAAAAGGTTAGGCATGGATTTAATGAGGATATGCATGGTTTTCTGCTTGCTCACTTACTTTGATTGTCAATCCCGCGCGCTTTATTATTTAAGACTGTGTGCGACCCACCAGTCACGCAGCATCTGTTGGATGTATTTACTCATCACAATTAGAAAAACTGCAAACAATCAATTATCTTTGCTCTATGACAAGCACCCGACTAAGCAAAAATCTTCAGCGGTTTATTCACAAGTTTGAAAGCCAGTCGTTGCTTAGTAATGAGCAAAAAGCCGAACTTGACAGGAGACTTGAAGAATATAAACAGGGCAAAGGAAAGAATTATACGTGGGAAGAAGTGAAAATGAAACTAAGGAAGGATAGCAAAGAAAATAAATGAGTTATGTGTAGCTAAATTTTTTATTCTAATTCCTGCGTCTCTTCCACCGGAGCAAGGTTCTTAAACTTCTTGCTTCCTGTCATAATCTTTAAGCTTGCCACTTCAAGGTCGCTGAGAAATCTCCAGCGTCCGCGGGGTAAATCTTTTTTGGAGATGCCTGCAAAATAAACGCGGTCAAGTTTCTTTACTTCATAGCCGAGGTGTTCAAAAATGCGGCGTACGATTCTGTTCTTGCCGGAATGAAGTTCCACGCCAAGCACAGCTTTATCTTGTCCTGTGCCTACATAACTGATGGCATCTACTTTGACAAAGCCGTCTTCGAGGTGAAGTCCCTTTTCAACTTCCATCATGTCAGCAGGTTTAAATGCCCTGTCTAATTCTGCCTGGTATATTTTCTGCACTTCAAAGCTCGGATGTGTGAGCTTGCGTGTTAAGTCGCCGTCGTTCGTCATCAGCAACAAGCCTGTTGTGTTACGGTCCAAACGACCTACAGGATACACCCTTTCCTTGCAGGCATTAGCGATTAACGTCATCACCGTCTTGCGCTTTTCAGGATCGTCGGCAGTGGTGATGAAATCTTTTGGCTTGTTGAGCAGAAGGTAAACCATCTTTTCTGATTTGAGGACTTCGTTGTTGTATTTCACAACGTCTTCAGGCTTCACTTTGTAGCCAAGCTGTACAACCACTTCTCCATTCACAGAAACCACTCCCGCTTCAATCATCTCATCTGCTTCTCTCCTGGAACAAATGCCTGCATTGGAAATGAATTTGTTGAGGCGAATGAGTCCGTCATCGGCCTCACCACCAAGCGGAGTGGAATTGCGCTTTCCCGGCTTTTTATCGAAACCTCGTCCGCGCGGTGCTGCTTTTCTTTTGTCACCGTAAAATTCACTGTCAGCTTTGCGATTCCATTTTTTCTCTCCGTCTTCCGGACGAGCATCTCTTGAAAAGGAAGTCCTTTCCCTTGGAGCTCTTCCCTGCCCGAATGATCGTCCGGGCGGGCGGGTGTCATCGCCAAACCTGCCCTCGGGCTTTCTATATGGTTTGCGCTCTCTGTCATCAGGACGAGCATCACGCGATTCGCGAACTCTTGGTGCAGGTGTGTCTTCTCCTGAAGTTCTTTCCGGTCTCTCTTCTGATTTGAAATCTTTATACGATGGTCTTGAATCACCATTAGATTTACGGGTTGGTTTTCTGAATGGCTTGCTTTCTCTGTCAGGACGTGCATCGCGGGATTCGCGCACTCTTGGTGCACGTGCATCGTCTCCTGTAGTTCTTTCCGGTCTGTCTTCCCGGTTGCGTTCTCTGCCTTCTTCTGTTCTTGGAGCATCTCTTCTTCCCCGCCCGAACGACCGTTCAGTCGGTCGGGTGTCATCTCCGAATTTATTGCCTGGTCTGCGGAATGGTTTACTCTCCCATTCATCACTTCGTTTATCACGGGAGTACGTTCCGCGTGCTTCCTTTGGAGTTACAGGATTATTATCTCTTTTCCAATCCGGTCTTGCTTCCCATTTTGGATTTCTTGGGCTGTGTGCAGGTTTTGAACCACTTCTTCTTTTATCGTCACCGAATTTACCTTCAGGTCGGCGGAATGGTTTGCGTTCCCTGTAGTCCGGGCGTGAACTGCGGGTGGAAGGGTTGCGGAAACTGCCCTTCTCTTCTTTGTCTTTAGAGAAGCTGCTATCGCTGCTATAGCTTTTTTTGAATGCAGGCTTGTCGCCTCCCGCACGTGCGGGATTGCCTTTAAATGCTCTTTTGGGTTTATCATCCCTGCCTTTGGCAGATGAAAAATTCTTTCTGGGACTCATATATAATTAATTGGGCGTCAAAGGTAGCCAAATAAAGGAGGCAGAGGGCACTAAATATGCAGTAAATCAGAGGGTTGGATAGAAAGCATCCTCTAAATGATCCAGCTTTTTATATTTACTGTTGATGATGGCGATTACGATATCAAAACGTCCTTCATTGTCAAGATCATTCTCTTTCAGGTAAGCATCAGCTGCTTTAATGATTTGCTTTTGCTTTTTCATGGGAACCAATAACGCTGCATCACTCAAATAATCTGACTCTCGTGCTTTCACTTCCACAAACACAATCATCTTATCTTTCTCTGCGATGATGTCCACCTCAGCTCTATCGAAACGATAGTTGCGTTTCTTAATGAAATAGCCCTTTTTACTAAGCATTTCACAAGCCAGTTCTTCACCGAGTTTGCCAAGTTCTTCTTTCGTCATGGTTTAAATTAAAAGATCAACTCAATCTTCTCACCTACCTTCAATGAAACCTCCCTTCCGAAAATCAAAGGATAGTTATCCTTCAAATGCCCGGAACGGAATCCAAAACACACAGGGTAATTGTATTCAGCCACTACATCTAAAATAATTTCCTCTGCTGTTTTGCCAAACGGAATCTCATTATCCTTCATTTCTGTCATGCCTCCAACGACAAGCCCTGCAAGGTTTTGTAGTTTGCCTGTGCGTTTCAGGTTCATCATCATGCGGTCAATGTGGTAGAGATATTCATCAAGGTCCTCGATGAAAAGAATTTTGCCGTTGGTGTCTATATCAGATGGCGATCCAATCAGAGAATAAAGCAGTGAAAGATTTCCACCCACTAACATCCCCTTGCCAGCACCTGCCCTGTTCATCTTCAACTGGAGGGGAGTTTGCTTGGAGACGGCATAGCTCAACCGCTTACCGAATAATGCATCCTTATAAACATTAAGCGCCTGTTCGCTGAGATTAGGAATATTGAGCAACATGGGTGCATGTATGGTCTCCACACCACAATGCGTATGAACATGAGAATGAAGAACCGTGATGTCGCTGAAGCCGATAATCCATTTTGGATTATTAATGAATCGCTTGAATTCAACTTTGTCAATGACCCTTACCGAACCGTAACCACCGCGTGCAACAAGAATAGCCTTGACATTTTTATTATTCAGCGCGCGTTGCAAATCATCCAAACGTTCTTCATCGCTTCCGGCAAATTGGTTTTGATCTTTGAAAAGATTTTTTCCGGGCTTCACGTCAAGCCCCCACGATTCAAGTATGCTTATAGCAGCTTTAACCTCTGCCTTCTTCACTTTACGTGCAGTGGCAATGATGGCAACACCGTCTCCGGCTTTCAAATATGGAGGAGTAATCACGTTTAGTATCTTTGGCGCGAATTTAAAATTTAAAGTTTAAGGTTTAACGTTTAATGTTATTGCACAAAACAACCCTAGACCTTAAATATTAAACCTTAAACATCTTTATGTCCCGATACACCGTCACCGCTGCACTGCCATACGCCAACGGTCCAATCCATATAGGTCATCTTGCCGGTGCTTATCTTCCTGCTGATATTTTTGTGCGGTATCTTCGTCTGAAAGGGGAAGATGTAATCTTCATCTGCGGCTCGGATGAACATGGAGTGCCCATTACTTTACGCGCACGGAAGGAAGGCATCACTCCTCAGCAAGTAGTAGATAAATATCATGGCATCATTAAAAAGAGCTTTGCCGACTTCGGCATTTCATTTGATATATATCACCGCACAAGCGATAAGATACATTATGAAACAGCTTCTGCCTTTTTCACAACCTTGTACGACAAAAATGTTTTCATCACAGAAGAAAGTGAACAGTATTTTGATGAAGAGACGCAAATGTTTTTGGCTGATCGTTACATAGTAGGTACCTGTCCCAATTGCGGCAACTCGAATGCATACGGCGATCAATGCGAAAAATGCGGAACGAGTTTATCTCCGCGCGATCTTATTAATCCTCATTCACAGCTTAGCGGAAAGCCGCCGATATTAAAGAAAACAAAACACTGGTATCTGCCTCTTGATAAAATGCAGAACGAGTGGCTTGACAAATGGATAAGAAGCAAGGAAGGAGAGTGGAAGAA
The DNA here is from genome assembly GCA_003151745.1 of Bacteroidota bacterium. Classification (GTDB taxonomy): domain Bacteria; phylum Bacteroidota; class Bacteroidia; order AKYH767-A; family 2013-40CM-41-45; genus PALSA-967. The sequence goes on along the minus strand of PLYJ01000033.1, from coordinate 14,460 downwards.
TAATGTATTGGGACAATGTAAATCCTGGTTAGATCAGGGCTTGCAGCCAAGAGCCGTAACGCGCGATCTTGATTGGGGCGTTCCTGTTCCATTGCCTGATGCAAAGGGCAAGGTGCTATATGTCTGGTTTGATGCACCTATTGGTTATATATCTGCAACAAAAGCATTATTTGAAAAAAATCCGAAATCCGATCCCGCACGTGCGGGACGAAATCCGAAATTTAAAGAGCAATGGAAAAACTATTGGTGCGATCCTGAAACTAAGTTGATTCATTTTATAGGGAAGGATAATATTGTTTTTCATTGCCTCATTTTTCCCGCCATGCTTAAGGCAGAAGGAGAATTTATTTTACCGGAAAATGTTCCGGCTAATGAGTTTCTGAATCTGGAAGGAGATAAAATTTCCACTTCACGCAACTGGGCTGTTTGGCTGCATGAATATTTGGAAGCGTTTCCGAACAAGCAGGATGAATTGCGTTACGTGCTCACTTCGATTGCACCGGAAACAAAGGACAGTGAATTCACCTGGAAAGATTTCCAGGCAAGAGTGAATAATGAGCTGGTTGCCATCTTCGGAAACTTCGTGAACAGGACACTGGTGCTGACAAAGAACTATTATGAAAGCAAGGTACCGCAACATGGCAACGCCACCGATCTTGAAAAAGAGTGTGTTGCTGCCATGAAGCGGGCAAAGAAAAATATCGGTGAGGCCATCGAAAAATATCGTTTTCGTGAAGCATTGGCAGAACTGATTGATTTGGCCCGCACAGGAAATAAATATCTTGCCGATACGGAACCCTGGAAGCTAGTTAAAACAGATCCTGATCGTGTTGCTACTATTCTATATATGTCATTGGAGATCACGGCTTACTTAGCTGTTCTCGCTGAGCCGTTTTTACCAGATACTTCAGCCAATATTCTTAAGATGCTCAACATCGAAAAAATGCAATGGACTCATTTGGAGGGACAGGTGCTTAAACCCGGTCATCAGCTTGGCACTCCTGCATTACTATTTGAAAAAGTGGAAGACGACGTCATTGAAAAACAAATTCAAAAACTTAATTCCTCTAAAACCCTGAATCAATCCGAACCAACAAATGCCGCATCAAATGCACCCCCCGCCGAAGCAAGCGCGAAGTCCAGCACTACGTTTGATGAGTTTTCAAAAATGGATATTCGCATTGGAACCATTCTCGCTGCTGAGCGTGTTCCGAAAACGGATAAGCTTTTAAAGTTGACTATTGATACAGGCATTGACAAACGTATTGTTGTTTCAGGCATTGCCGCTTTTTATGAACCTGAGAAAATAATTGGTCAGCAGGTGAGCATTTTAGTAAACCTTGAACCACGAAAAATTAAAGGCATTGAATCGCAAGGCATGATATTGATGGCGGAGAATGCAAATGGTGAATTAGCTTTTGTTGCTCCCACCAAGGTTATTGACAATGGTGGTACTGTAAGATAATAGAACGCGGATTTTTATGATGATTAAGATACAGTATGATTTTTTATCAGCGTAAAGCATAACCATCATAAAAATCCGCGTTCCGATGGCCACAAATAAAAAATCCCGCATGTGCGGGATCTCTCATTTAAAACCAAAAAATGTTTTTAAGCTTCTGCCTGAACAGGAAGAACTGAAACGTGGGTCTTGTCGTTTGCTTTCTTTTTGAAAACAACCACTCCGTTAATCAATGAAAAAAGCGTATGGTCTTTTCCAATGCCTACGTTATCACCCGGGTGATGCTTGGTGCCGCGTTGGCGAACGATAATGTTTCCGGCAACTACTTTTTGTCCGCCGAATATTTTTATGCCCAATCTTTTGCTGTGAGATTCGCGTCCATTTCTTGAACTACCAACGCCTTTCTTATGTGCCATCTTAAAATGAGTTTAAAGTTTAAAGTTATTACGCCTCTTTAGTTGCCTTGCTTTCTTTTGATTTTAAAGAAATAGATTCGATTTGAATCTTGGTAAGATCCTGCCTGTGACCTGTCTGCTTCTGATATCCTTTTCTTCTTTTCTTTTTGAAGATAATTACTTTATCACCGCGAAGATGAGAGATCACCTTGGCCGAAATAAATGCACCCTTCAACGCATCTGCCCCCATTTTTATTTTGCCTTTATCATCAACCATAACAAGGTCTTTGAAGTCAACGCTCTTCCCTTCTTCCGTAGCTAAACGGTGAACGATTATCTGTTGGTCTTTCTCCACCTTAAATTGCTGACCCGCTATGTTTACAATTGCGTACATTTTCGAAAAATTTAATGTTTCTAATACCCCTTTCTAAATTGGGGTTGCAAATGTAGTAAAAGCATGTAAATAACCAAACAAGCAGCCTCTTTTTATCATTTTAAATTACAGTAAGGTCGAAAAAATGACCGAAAATGATCAAGAACCGATCTTTATTCCTTTACAAACTTCTTTATAAACGATCCATCCAATGACTTCAATTGAAGAAAATACATTCCCGCCGTAAGCTTCGAAACATCAATCACCGCATCCTCCCCTTCTCCGGTGCCTGTCCCGATTTTTCGGGAAAGATGGGCCGGGGGTGAGGCCTCCTGCCCAAGCACATTCATCACCGAAACCATCACTGCTTCATTGTGAAAAGATGTAGTATGAATAGTGAGTCGGTTGGTGGCGGGGTTAGGGAAAATATTAAAGCCAATATTGTCAACACTGATATTCACTGTTGAAGTTAAAATATCTGATAAGGAACGTTTCCAGGTTCCTTCACCGGTTGTCCCTGCATAAATATTCGTTCCGCTTATATATAATGATTGAACATTGGGGAATGTTAAACCATCATTAACAGACGTCCAAAGTGCTCCGTTATTGGACGACAAATAAACGCCGCCACCTTCCGTTCCCGCAAAAATATTCGTACCATATACAACGAATGATGAAATGCCGCTTCCCGGTAACCCATTATCAATCAGTGTCCAGCTTGTACCGGTATCTTGGGATAAGAATACCTGTCCATTATTGCTTGCAAAAACATTTCTTCCAATTACTGCTAATGCAAAAATATCAATACTGTCTGGTAAGCTTGTAACGGCCTTCCAACTTGCACCGCTGTCAATGGATAAAAACATGCCATGTTGATACGTCCCTGCAAAAATATTTGCCCCAAAGGATGCTAATGACAAAAAAATAGTCGTGTTGGAAGAAGCTGTGTCCGGCGGCAAACCATTAGTAACCGGTGTCCAGCTTGATCCTGTGTCGCGGGATAAAAAGATGCCGACATCTGTTGCCGCAAAAATATTCGTTCCGGTTGCAAGTATTGAATAAATTGCCATGGTTACATAGAAGGAGTCTGTTAAGCCCTTGCTATCCATCGTCCAGCTTGATCCATTATTACTTGTTACAAACATTCCGTCACTACTACTTCCTGCAAAAACATTCGTTCCGCATGCAGTCAATGAAGATACATCGGAACCCGTCTCACCGCCCATTGGATTAATAGTAGTCAAGCCGGTATTAACAGGCGTCCAACTTGCTCCGCTGTCCGAAGTTAAAAAGATACCGCTTCCATTTGTTGCAGCAAAAATATCGGTTCCGATTGAAGTGCAGCAGGAAACATTTGTGCCGGTTAAACCGCTATCAGCCTCTGTCCAGCTTGCCCCACCATTAGTTGATAAAAATACACCGCCCTTGGTTCCAGTAAAAATATTCGATCCGCTTATTGCGAATGAAAAAACTGAGGGAAATGTCAAGCCATTATTAGCAGGTGCCCAGTTTGCCCCTGCATCAATAGATAAATACACCCCGTGAAAAGGAGTTGCTGCGTAAATAGTTGTTCCGTTTACAGAAAATGATCTCACGTTAGGATCGGCCAATCCATTTTCGCTAAGCTTCCAGGTCGCTCCACTATCAGTGGACAAATAAACTCCACTCCAGGTGGAAACAAAAATGCTTGTTCCCATTGCAGCCATTGCTTCAACATGTTTACTGGATAATCCGTTATTTACTGCCGTCCAGATGCTTCCATTGTCTGAATATAAAAAGACCCCGCTGCTGGTTCCCGCAAAAATATTTCCATTGCTTATAACCATTGAGATAATCAAAGTACTAATCAGGTTGTTATTAACTGCCCTCCAGCTTGACCCGTTATTGAAAGATACATATATACCATCGCTGGAGCCTGCAAAAATATTCGTTCCGCTTATCGTTAAGGTTAAAATCTTGGAATTTGGCAAACCGTTATTAACAGCAGTCCAACTTGCACCATTATTAGTAGATAAAAACACACCGTTGAAGCTCCCTGCAAAAATATTTGTTCCGCTTGCAGCCATACAATAAATAATGCCTCCATAAGGTCCATTGGTTTGCTGCCATTGTGCATTTGTAAAGTTTATGCTGATTATAAATGTTAACAGGAATACTTGTCCTTTCATTTCATTTGATGATTAACGATTAGCACGCATTCACTCTTTCTCAAACTTCTTTACCACACTTTCACTCTCCGATTTCAATTGAAGAAAATACATACCTGACGCAAGCTTGCTGACATCAAGCACCGCATCCTCCCCTCTCCTTAGGAGAGGGGCCGGGGGTGAGGCCTCCTGCCCAAGCACATTCATCACCGAAACCGTTACCACTTCGTTGTGAAAAGATGAAGTATAAATGGTGAGTTGGTCGGTGGCGGGGTTGGGATATATACTAAAGTCATTATCATTAGCAGTGATGTTTTCTACTGCTAAAATATCTGATAAGGAACGTTTCCAAACGCCGCCAGCCCAGATTCCTGCAAAAATGTTGCTTCCACTAATGGCTAATGATTTGACATCATGATTTATTAATCCATTATTCACGGCCGTCCAACTACTACCATTGTCGGTTGATAAAAACACACCGGCACCACCGGCAAAAATATTGCTCCCGCTGATGGCTAATGACGAAACAGAAGTAAATGTTAAGCCATTATTCACAGCCGTCCAACTGCTGCCATTGTTGGTGGATAAAAATACACCACTATGACCATAATAAGTTCCTGCAAAGATGTTACTTCCGCTGAAGGCAAATGAAGTGACAATGGTATCTGTCAAGCCGTTATTTACTGCCGTTCAACTGCTGCCGTTATTAGTGGATAAAAACACACCGCCTCCGTCAGTTCCTACAAAAATGCTGTTCCCGTTAATGGCTAATGAAAAGACAATAGCATTTGTCAATCCGTTGTTCACTGGCGTCCAACTGCTGCCATTGTTATTGGATAAAAAGACACCTTCTTCAGTTCCTGCAAAGATGTTGCTTCCGCTAATGGCTAATGAAAATACAATAGTACCTGTTAATCCATTATTCACTGCCGTCCAACTGCTACCGCTGTCGGTAGATAAAAACACGCCGCCGCCACGCATTCCTGCAAAGATGTTGGCACCGCTGGTGATTAATGAATTGACCCACGTATAATATGTCAAGCCGTTATTCACTCTCGTCCAACTGCTGCCGCTGTCGGTGGAAAAAACACTCCACTGCGAATAGTTCCTGCAAGGATGTTGCTCCCGCTAAAGGCTAATGATAAGGCAGCATTACTTGTCAAACCTATATTAACTGCTGTCCAGCTACTGCCGTTGTTGGTGGATGAATACACGCCGCTAAAAGTTGCTGCAAAAATGTTGCTCCCAATTATGGCTAATGAATTAACAATAGTATCTGATTGCAAGCCGTTATTTACTGCCGCCCAACTGCTGCCATTGTTCGTAGATAAAAACACGCCACCACCGTCAGTTCCTGCAAAAATATTATTTCCGCTGAAGGCAAATGGCCCAACATAAGCATTTGTCAAACCGTTATTCAGAGTCCACCAACTGGAACCGCTATCGTATGACACAAACACTCCACCCCCTGCAGTTCCTGCAAAAATTTTGCTTCCGCTGACAGATAAAGAATTGACTAAAAGATTAGTCAAGCCATTATTCACAGCCGTCCAACTATTGCCGCTATCGATGGATAAGAACACGCCTTTTTGAGTACCTGCAAAAATGTTGCTCCCGCTGATTGCAGATGAACTGACAGGAGTATTAAATGGCAAACCGTTATATACTTCCGTCCATTTGCTGCTATTGTTATTGTATATATACGCGCCTATATCAGTACCTGCAAAAATGTTACTTCCGCTGACGGCAAAGCAGTTAACCCCGCCGCCATAAGGCCCGTTCGTCTGCACCCATTGAGCATTTGTTGATAGTGTGCAGATTAACAAAACTACCAATGCGAAAACGTGTAGAATATTTTTTCTCATGCCTTTCAATTTTGTTTTTCAAAAGTAATCAAAATAACCATTACCTGCTTTTTATGCATTCCGTTTAACTTCAAAAGCACAGATTAAACTTCCCTTTAAAGAATAACATCTGCGTCTTCTTTAACCCATTCGTAGTATTAAACTTGCGCGATATTACATTTTTGAAATAGATTTTTGCAACATCTTTCAAATTCGGCTATAACCATAATACCAAGTAATATAACCATGAAACATGCCAGCATAACCATGTGAAGAGGGTATATGACCATGAAATAAGGCGGTATCGCCATGTTGTAAGGCGGAATAACCATGAAACAAGGAGGAATGACTATGAAAAATGGCGGCATCACCTCAAATCATGGGCATATAGCCTTAAAAAATGGTCATGTCGCCATAAATCATGGAGAAATCACCATCTAACATCGTCATATCGCCCTAATACATGATGATGTCGCTTTATGAAATTGTCGCATCACCATGTAACATGGGCGACTCACCTTGTAAAATGTTGCACGACAAATTTTAGTGCCTTTAATGCTTTTGTGGGTTAAATCGGGCGATCTATAAATATGGATTTTATAATAACTATCTTCATCCGTTAGGAACAGTACCAATGGTGGTGATCGAAATCAGCCGGTTTGAGGCTATAAATCATTTGTTAAACCCCCTTAAAAACCGTACCTTTGTGGCTGTAAATGAGTTCCAAGTTCAATGTTGTTCAGTTCAAAGTTAGGGGTAATGACTGTGTTTCCAAACCTTGAACTGGGAAACTTTGAACTAAATATTTTAAAAAATGATTACCGTAACGGAAAGGGCTAAAGAAAAAGCCATAGAACTGATGAGCAAGGAAAAAAGTCCTGCTGATTCGTTTATTCGTGTGGGAGTGGAAGGCGGAGGATGTTCCGGCTTAACGTATAAGCTGGAGTTTGACAGCCTGACCAAGCCCGATGACAAGGTGTTTGAAGATAAAGGGGTGAAAATTGTGGTGGATAAAAAGAGTTTTCTCTACTTAGTAGGAACGGAGCTTGATTTCAGCGACGGGCTTAATGGCAAAGGGTTTCAGTTCATCAACCCCAATGCTTCAAGAACCTGCGGCTGCGGAGAGAGTTTCTCCGTGTAATTTTTTTTGCCGGAATTTCTAATTTAGAATCAATCCAAATAAGGAAGGTTAGTTCAAAGTTCAATGTTTATCAGTTCAAAGTTGAAAACACCTTGAACCAAACTTTGAACTTTGAACTGAGCAACTTTGAACTAAATAATGTCTGAGGACTTAAAAATATTAGAAGACGTCATTCAAAGTGATTACAAGTGGGGCTTTGTGAGCAACATTGAATCGGATAATGCTCCCATTGGTCTTAACGAGAGCACTGTGCGTTTTATTTCAGCTAAGAAGAATGAGCCGGAATGGTTGCTGGAATGGCGTTTGAAGGCGTTTCGTCATTGGCTTACCTTAAACCAGGAAGAGCCAACATGGGCAAACATTCATCATCCTCAGATTGATTTCCAAAACATCATTTATTATTCTGCTCCAAAGAAAAAGCCTGAGTTGAAAAGCCTCGATGAGTTAGATCCTGAAATTAAAGCCACGTTTGATAAGCTCGGTATTTCATTTGAAGAGCAGAAGCGTTTGGCAAATGTTGCTGTGGATGCAGTGATTGACAGCGTTTCTGTGAAGACCACTTTCAGGGATGAGCTGTCGAAGCTTGGAATTTTTTTCTCTTCATTCAGTGAAGCTGTTCAGGAACATCCTGAACTGATCAAGCAATACCTTGGTTCTGTAGTGCCGATGACGGATAACTTTTATGCAGCTTTGAACAGCGCTGTATTCAGCGATGGTTCTTTTTGCTATATACCAAAAGGCGTTCGCTGCCCGATGGAGCTGAGCACTTACTTCCGCATCAACTCTGCAGGAACAGGACAATTTGAAAGAACATTAATCATTGCTGATGAAGGTGCGTTTGTAAGTTACCTGGAAGGATGCACAGCACCGATGCGTGATGAAAACCAATTGCATGCTGCAGTGGTAGAAATCTATGCGCACAAGGACGCGCAGGTGAAATATTCAACGGTGCAGAATTGGTATCCCGGAAATAAAGAAGGAAAAGGCGGCATATATAACTTCGTTACTAAGAGAGGCTTGTGTCACGGTGAAAATTCCAAGATAAGCTGGACGCAGGTGGAAACAGGTTCTGCCATCACATGGAAATATCCAAGTGTGATTTTGAAAGGGGATAATTCAATCGGTGAGTTTTATTCTGTTGCGGTAACTAATAATTATCAGCAGGCAGACACAGGCACAAAGATGATTCACCTTGGCAAGAACACGCGCAGCACCATTATTTCAAAAGGTATCAGCGGAGGAAAAAGCAATAACAGCTACCGCGGATTAGTAAAGATTAATAAGAAAGCCGATAATGCCCGTAACTTCTCGCAGTGCGACTCATTGTTGCTTGGGGATAAATGCGGCGCACATACATTCCCTTATTTAGAATGTTCCAACAAGACAGCAAAGGTGGAACATGAAGCAACGACATCAAAGGTTGGTGAAGATCAGATATTCTATTGCAATCAACGTGGCATATCTACGGAAGATGCAGTAGGATTGATTGTGAACGGATATTGTAAGGAAGTATTTAACCAACTGCCGATGGAATTTGCTGTGGAAGCGCAGAAATTGCTTGCGATTTCATTGGAAGGAAGTGTGGGATAAAAATTAGTTCAAGGTTACTCAGTTCAAAGTTCAATGTTATGAGTACGATTAAAAGTTTTGAAGAATTGGTTTGTTGGCAAAAGGCGAGAGTGCTTAACATTGAAATATATAAAGTGTCTAATAGCGGAAACTTTGTAAGAGACTTCGGATTGAGGGATCAGATAAGAAGAGCAAGCATTTCAATACTATCCAATATTGCTGAAGGTTTTGAAAGAAATGGTAACAAGGAATTTCTTCAGTTTCTTTCTATTGCAAAAGCATCATCGGCTGAAGTAAGAGCGCAATTGTATGTTGCTTTAGACTTAAATTATATTGACAAAAGTCAATTTGATACTATATTCCATCTCGTAACGGAAACATCAAAATTAATTGGCGGTCTGATGAGTTATTTACAAAACTCAGAAATGAAGGGAAGTAAATTTAAAGAGGATGCACCTGATTACATCACAGCCAGCCATAACTAAACATTGAACTGAATAACTTTGAACTTTGAACAATTGTATGTTAAAGATAAAAAATTTAAGAGCCAAAGTAGACGAGAAGCAAATTCTCAATGGAATAAACCTCGAAGTAAAAGCAGGTGAAGTACATGCTATCATGGGACCGAATGGTTCAGGCAAGAGTACATTGGCATCTGTACTTTCAGGTCGTAAGGAATATGAAGTAACAGGAGGAGAAGTTCTTTTTGATGGAGAAAATATTCTTGATATGTCTCCTGAAGACAGGGCGCGCAAAGGGTTGTTTATGGCATTTCAATATCCTGTGGAAATTCCCGGAGTGAGCAATGCTAACTTTCTGAAGACGGCTCTCAATGAAGTTCGCAAATCAAAAGGATTAGCACCTCTTGATTCAAAAGATTTTCTCATTCTGATGCGCGAGAAGATGAAACTGGTGGAGATGGATAAAGCCATGACGCAGCGTTCGGTGAATGAAGGATTCAGTGGAGGAGAAAAGAAACGCAATGAAATTTTCCAGATGGCTATGCTGGAACCTACTCTTGCTGTGCTTGATGAAACGGATTCCGGCCTTGATATTGATGCATTGCGCATTGTTGCAAATGGCGTGAATGCTTTGCGAAATAAGGAACGTTCATTTATTGTGATCACGCATTATCAACGTTTGCTCGATTATATTGTTCCTGATTTTGTGCATGTATTATATAATGGAAGAATAGTAAAGAGCGGAACCAAAGCGCTTGCGCTTGAACTGGAAGAAAAGGGATACGACTGGATAAAAGAAGAAGTAGCAGTTTAAAGACGTTTAAATGAAAAATTACCACATAGACACAATAGAAAACATAGAAGAAACACATAGTCTATGTGTAACCTATGTATCTATTGTGTCTATGTGGTAAAGTTTTGAGGTTTTAATGGAAAGTAAAGATCAATATCTAAATAAATTTAATTCGTTCTCGGATTTGTATCTGAAGAAAGATTCCCATGCTTTGTTGCGTAAGGAATCCATTCAGCGTTTTGCCGAGCTTGGATTTCCGACCACAAAGAATGAGGAGTGGAAATACACGAACGTTTTACCGATTACCAAGGTTGATTTCCGCAGTAGCACTCCTGCAGATAAATTTAAGTTAACGCGGGAAGACATTAAAGATTTTTTAATCTGCGGATCTTCGGCTACTATTCTCGTATTTGAAAACGGTCATTACAACGAATCACTTTCTGTTTTAAATAATCTTCCGAAGAATGTTGTTGTTGCTTCGCTTGCCTCATCGTTGAATGACGCTGCAGTGAAAGAACACTTCGGCAAATATGCTTCTATAAAGACTGAAAGCTTTATTGCCCTCAACACAGCGTTTAGCCATGACGGCGCTTTTATTCACGTTCCGGGAAACGCAGTTGTTGAACAGCCGATTCACTTGTTGTATGTAAGTGATGCGAGAAATGCAGCATCAGTTGCTTATCCGAGAAACCTGGTTGTGGCTGAGAAAAGCTCACAGGTAAAGATTGTAGAGAGCTTTCATTGCATGCAAGCGGACAATCACAACTTCACCGACAGCGTGACAGAAATTGTGGTGAAAGAAAATGCTTTGATTGAATTCAACAAGATTCAAAATGAGACGGCTGAAGCTTTTCATATCAATCACACAGAAGCATACCTTAGTAAGAACAGCACCTTTAATATTAATACTATCACCCTTGGCGGAGAAATTGTTCGAAACAATCTTCATATTGTGCTGAATGATGAAAACGGCACTGCTCATCTATATGGTTTGTATTTATTGAATGGTAGTCAGCTCGTAGACAATCATACATTGGTTGACCATGCAAAGCCGAATTGCTACAGCAATGAATTATACAAAGGAATCATTGATGACAAGGCGCATGGAGTATTCAACGGAAAAATATTTGTTCGACAGGATGCGCAGAAAACGAATGCCTATCAATCGAATAAAAACATTCTGCTCAGCAACGATGCTTCCATGAATGCCAAGCCGCAATTGGAAATCTTTGCAGATGATGTGAAGTGCTCTCATGGTGCAACTACCGGTCAGATTGACGAAGAAGCTTTGTTCTACCTTCGTTCAAGGGGTATTGGCGAAGAAACTGCAAGAGCATTGCTCAACACCGCCTTTGCTTCTGATGTTATCAATCATATTACAATTGACGAGTTAAAAAATAATCTCATCACCTTTCTTTCCACGAAACTGAAAACCGTAGAGGTATGATATGTTGCCAGATACTGCCATAGAAAAGAAAACAACCTTCGATCCTCAAAAGGCGAGACGCGACTTTCCGCTGTTAAAGCAAACCGCTTACGGTAAGCCCCTAATTTATTTTGACAATGCTGCAACCTCGCAGAAACCGCAGATGGTGATTGATGAATTGACAAAGTACTACACTGAATATAATGCGAACATTCATCGTGGTGTTCATTACCTGAGTCAAAAGGCATCACAAGAATTCGATGACGTGCGTGTAAAAGCACAGCAGTTCATCAATGCGCAATCTCAAAAGGAAATTGTTTTTGTTCGGGGAACTACTGAGGCGATCAACTTAGTGGCTTCTTCTTACGGAAGAAAAAATATATCAGCAGGGGATGAAATCATCATCTCTGCCATGGAGCATCATAGCAACATTGTGCCCTGGCAAATGCTGTGTGAAGAAAAGAAAGTGGTGTTGAAAGTGATTCCAATGAATGACAACGGGGAATTGCTGATAGATGAATTTGAAAAACTCATCTCGCCAAAAACAAAATTCATTGCTGTCGTTCATATTTCAAATTCGCTCGGAACAATTAATCCCGTCAAGCAAATCATTGTCAAAGCGCATCAGCACAATATTCCTGTGCTGGTGGATGGTGCACAATCAGTCGTTCACACACCCGTTGATGTGCAGGAACTGGATTGCGATTTCTTTGCTTTTTCCGGACATAAAATGTTTGGTCCTACAGGCATCGGGTGCCTGTATGGTAAATTACATTTGCTGGAAGATATGCCTCCATATCAAGGAGGAGGAGAAATGATTCACTCTGTAAGCTTTGCAAAAACGACTTACAACGAAGTACCTTTTAAATTTGAAGCGGGCACTCCGAATATTGCTGACGTGATTGCATTGGGAACGGCATTTGATTATATACAATCGCTCAACAGAAAAGCGATTGCTGATTATGAAAGTGAATTGACAGAATATGCTTCCGCAAAGTTGAAGGATATAGAAAGCATTCGTTTAATCGGAACAGCAAAGGAAAAGGCAAGTGTTGTTTCTTTTATTATTGAAGGAGTTAATGCACTTGATGCCGGTATGTATTTAGATACGATGGGAATTGCAGTCCGCACGGGACATCATTGCACGGAACCGGTGATGGACAGGTTTAAAATTCCGGGAACTATACGTGCTTCATTTTTGTTTTACAATACGAAGGAAGAAATTGATGTGATGGTTGAAGGAGTAAAGAAGGCAATAGCCTTACTGAAAAAGAAAAATTAAATTGAGTAGTTCAATACAAAATATCGAAAAGGAAATTGTCGAAGAGTTCGAACTCTTTGATGCATGGGAAGATAAATACCAATACATCATCGAACTGGGACAGAAGCTTCCTGAGTTGAATGGAAAGCATAAGGTAGATGAGAATAAAATAAAAGGCTGCCAGAGCAGTGTGTGGTTGAACAGTTATATAAAAGACGACAAAGTTTATTTTGAAGCAGACAGTGATTCAACATTTGTGAAGGGAGAAATTGCATTGCTGATTCGTGTGTTGAGCGGGCAGAAGCCACAGGATATAGTGAACACCGAGCTTAGCTTCATTGATAAGATAGGATTACGTCAGCATATAGCAGTCACAAGAGCGAACGGTTTGTCAAATATGATTAAGCAAATGAAATTATTTGCAGTAGGTTACCAGGCCCACCCAACCATCCCAAAGGGAGGGCTTTAAAAAAATTAAAATGACCTCTGAAGAAATAAATAAAATAACTACTGAAAGCTCAAGCGAGCATAAGCCTCCCCTTGGGGGAGGTTTGGAGGGGCCTGTTAAATCACTGGAAGAACGGGTAAAGGATGTCCTGAAGACATGCTATGATCCTGAAATTCCTGTCAATATATATGAGCTTGGGTTGATATATGAAACAAAGATCAACGAAGGGAATGATGTGTTTGTGAAAATGACACTCACTTCTCCTGCCTGCCCTGTTGCTGAAACACTTCCTGTTGAAGTGGAGCAAAAAATAAAAACCATTCCTGATGTAAACTCTGCGAAAGTTGAAATCACCTTCGATCCGCCATGGAATAAGGATATGATGAGCGAGGAAGCGAAGCTTGAATTAGGAATGTGGTGAAAAGAGATTTGAGACGTGAGTATTGAGACATGAGACTATCTCACATCTCACATCTGAATTATGGAAATCATTAATAAAGTTGCCGAAAGCGGTCTCGTTACCATTGATCTGGAGGAGTTATATATTCCGGGAGATCGTTTTTTGTTTGATTTGAAAGGTTGGCTGTTTGAAGAGCTTATTCTGAAGGAAAAGGATTTTCGCGAACAGATAAAAAATCACAATTGGTCTCAATATCAAAACAAGCTGGTTGCACTCACTTGTACTGCCGATGCCATCGTTCCTACATGGGCCTTTATGCTCATTGCAACTAAGCTTGAACCGTTTGCAAAAAAGATTGTCTCCGGCGATTTAAATAAATTAGAGGAAACGCTTTTTCATGAACAGATACAAAAGCTAAATTTTGAAAACTATCGCAACCAACGCATTGTTATCAAAGGATGCAGCAAGGTGGAAGTGCCTGCTTCCGCTTATATTGAAATAACGGCTTTGCTTCGCCCTGTTGCAAAGAGTATCATGTATGGTGAACCCTGTTCAACGGTGCCTATATACAAGAGTAAGTGAGTTATGTTTTCCTTCCCCCTTCTCCTGAAGGAGAAGGGTTGGAGATAAGGTAAAAAAAGAAACATCCTTGTCTCTTATTTCATATAAAAAATATAGTTTTGCTTTGAAAAACCTCACCCCGGCCCCTCTCCTCAAGGAGCTACTGTGTACCCACATCT
>PLYJ01000014.1 GCA_003151745.1 Bacteroidota bacterium | reverse complement strand
AGAAGTCGGGCATGTTATGTATAACGTATTGCGGCTAATTTTTCGAGCGGGTTTGAAACCGAAATTTGTCACCCGAGAAAGCCGTTAATAAAGATACGAAATGTTTTTATTTACGAGTCACCCGCTTGAAAATTTAGCCGCGGTTATAGGCTGCAAATGCTACTAACACTACACAACGAAGCACCTGTCAAATGATGTATTTATATTAAAGTTATCTTTATTTTATGAACGGTTGTCCGAAAGTGCATCAAACTTCGCTTTCATTGTCGGATTTCCGTGAGTTAGTTTTTTAATAGTTAAGTCCTCTGTTTTTTCATTTGCAAGTCGCAGATTGTTTTCAGATGATAACAAAGCAGCTTTGGTTTTTTCCAATTCTTTTATGGTTTTATCTATTCCGTCTATTGCATCTTTAAATTTACGACTTGCCAAATCATAATTTCTTGCAAACCCATCTTTAAACGTATTCATTTTTTCTTCAAAATTTGTAATATCAATATTTTGGTTTCTAACCAACGCAAGTTCTGCTTTATATTTTAAAGAGTTCATTGCCGCATTACGAAGAAGTGTGATTATCGGAATAAAAAATTGAGGTCGGATTACATACATTTTAGGATACTTGTGCGATACATCAACAATTCCAGAATTATAGAGTTCGTTGTCCGCTTCCAAAAGAGAAACAAGAATAGCATATTCACATTTCTTTTCTGCTCTATCCTTGTCCAGTTCTTTTAAAAAATCTTCATTTCTTTTTTTTGTAGCAGTTTCGTCACCCTCATTTTTCATTTCAAACATGATTGAAATGATTTCAATTCCTGCATCATCTGTTTCCTTGTAGATGTAGTCACCTTTACTACCAGAACTTGAATCGTTGTCTTTTTCAAAGTAGGAATTTTGAAAAGCTGTCGGGCGAAGTTTGTTAAACTCAATCTCACAATGTTGTTCAAGAGTTTCGCCTAACATTTTAGTTGAAAGTTTCTGCTTCATGTCTTTGACACGGGAAATCTCATCATCTTTATATTTTATGATTGCGTCTTTGTTTTGCAGTTCGGTAGTGTGTTTTTCTTTTATTGATTTTTCAAGAAGTTTCTTTTCAGTTTCTTTAAGTTCTAATTTATTAGCTAAATCGTCTCGTTCTTTCTCAATTTTTTTAACTGCTTCGGTTACGCTGAGTTTTTTTTCAGTGTCCGCTTTGTCGTTTTTAGCTTTGAGTTCAGTAATTGCCTTGTCTTTCGCAGCCAATTTTCTTTCAAGTTCAAGTTCACTTTCAGCTCTCAGTTGAGTTATCTCTTGGTCTTTTTCTGAAAGTTTTGTTTGCAAAGTATTTTTAAAATTCGCTTTAGTAAGTTCAACAGCATCCGCTTTTTCTTTAGCAGCATGGTCTAATTCCTTTTTCAATTCTTTTTCAAATTGATGGTCTCTTACTTGTTTAAGAATGTCGGCATAGCCAGCTTCATCAACTTTAAATGCCTTTTTGCAGTGTGGGCAAATAATTTCGTTCACGGTCTGATTTTTTTTTGTCGTGGTTTGAATTTTTTTTGTCATGGTTATTTTTTTTGTTTGTTAGTTTTATGCCGTTGCTTGTTTATTTTAAAGAACTAATTGTCGCGGTACAAACATGGTCAACTGTCTGCGGTGATAAAACATTTTTGTCGACCGAGACTTGTCCCATGGACGAGTCGCATTTGTTGCCTATAACGTTTTGCAAGCAAACCCAGTGGCGTTTTGAAAGTACAATGTGTCCGCTTGCGTAATGTAAATATAGTAAAAAAATGTTTCAGTTTAGTGAGTCGCCGCCATTGGGTATTGCTTGCTGTTATATGCATCTGCGGTTACTAACACTACGTTCTGCTGTTCCCCGTGTCCGCCGATATATTTATTTGTCGTGTAAATATTTGTCAAGATAGCGATGCATAAAATGATGAATGTCTTTACTGTACATATACATGTCATCTGATTTGCCGTAAAATTCTCTCATCATTGGATGCCTAATCATTTCAAAAGCTCTTTCAAAATTTTCAACCAATTTTTTCTTTTCAGTTTTTGTCTTTGCAACTTTTAGCTCTCTGTATGTTTCAAGTCCGATTTCATAAATCCATGGAAAGTCATCTTTTATTAAACTTACCATCATTAGAAAACTAAGGTCGGGATTTGATTTCTCCATTCCCATGTGCATCATTTCTTCAAACATCATTGGGTGAAATCTTCGTTTTCCTCTCTTAAATTCTGGGTCAAGTCGATTAATCTTCGAGGTTAATTCCTCCATCATCATTTGAAACTCTTTTGCCATTTTGGAAGAAAAGCCTTTTTCACCAGAGGTAACCGCAATGCGTAAATCAGAAATTGCTTCAATGATGTCAGCAAGAGATCGTTCTTCGGGCTTACCGCTTTCCTTCAATACTTTTAAGTCTAAAGAAACGGAAATAGGATTCTCGAAATCTTTTGTACCCGACTCAAGTGATTTTACTTGCGCTGTTATTTCATTCTTTGATGCCTCAACGCTGTCAGGATTTTGAAGGTCAAATTTGATTATTCTCGTCGCAGCAATGTCAAAAGGAATTAATTCATCTTTCTTAATTAATTGTACGAGTGGTTTTCTAATTGCATGTCTTAACGCTAACTCATAAAAAACATTTGGGTTTCTGTCTGTCAGGTCTGCAACTACAAGGTCAGCGTCAACAATGTGTTGAATGATTTGATGCGTGATTATTCCTGGTTCTGCGATTTTGTCAGCACGAACGACCTCATAACCTAATTGTTCAACTGGTCCGGTAATAATATGCTTTAGCACTTGGTCGGAACGTTTTCTTATGTCGGAATCTTCTTCACCGATTGGGGAAATTACGAAGCAAACTTTTTTGTCTTTTTTTGTTGTCATATATTTGGTGTATAAGTCCTTGTCAAATGTAATGTGTCACAGCCCGCAATAATTTGTCAACGGAGATGGATTTGTCCGCTGGACAAGTCCACCGCAGTTGCATATAACGGTTTGCAGCTACAAGAAGT
>PLYJ01000231.1 GCA_003151745.1 Bacteroidota bacterium | reverse complement strand
CCTTTTTCTTTGAATCAGATCCGCGTTTTAGCTCCAGCCATGATTTTAAAGTTTCAAAAATTCTTGCTAATGATTTGCTTGCAGTTCATCTCAAAGCGGAAATAACAGCACTTGATAGAAAGGAGGATTTAGCGGGCAGTCCGCAGCGCATGCCTGAGGAACGGCTAAGCTGGTCGGATTCCAAAACATCGTTGATAGAGCTTATATATGCCTTGCATTCTTCAGGTACTTTCAATGCCGGCAATGCCGACATCAAAGATATAGCTGCAAACTTTGAAGCTGCATTTAACATTGACCTTGGAGATTACTATCGCACCTGGTTAGAAGTAAAAGAACGCAAATCCTCCCGCACAAAATTCTTAGATTCGCTCAAATCAAACCTCATCAAGCGAATGGATGAATCAGAAGAATAAACCTGTCATTGCGCTCCCCTCTCTTTAAGGAGAGGGGTCGGGGTGAGGTTTTCTCCGTGACCTCTGCGTTTCTATTCTCTGCGTTCTTTGCGGTTAATTTTTTTGTATTCATCCGCACATCTTCACATCCGCACATTTATTTCTCTCCCAACTGGTATTCCCATGGGAAAAACTCTGATTGCTTCTTTATCAACCAATGTTTTCTCCTTGTGGTTTCTAGTATAGCTATTAATATTTGAAAGGCTGCCATCTTCTTCAACTATAAAAGTCAAATGTATTGAACCTTGAAATTCTGTTTGTTCTTTTGGATAAATGAAATTTTTGAAGAAGAAAGCAAGTAGCGCTGTCATTCCCCCTGGATATTCCGGCATTGAGTCAACGAACGTGTAAATTTGCCTTTGAAGCAATGAGTCAAACGAAGAAACGCAATTGTGCTGTGAAACTGCTTGTTGTTTTATCTGTCCCAATGATGAAATCGAAACTATCAGGAAAATAAAAGTCAAAAGGTTTTTCATTGAGTTTTTCTTATTGTTGGGAAGTTCATTTTCCAGATTCGCTCTTTTGAGTTCCATAATAAATATGGTCCATCAAAGCCTTCTACATAAACCAATTCGTATGAATTCTCGTTTAATTTATTATATTCAGGTTCTAGAAAGTCAATTTTGTCTCGAAAACCGAACTTTCTTAAAGTTTCCCAATCATTGTTGTCAGGAAGCCCGTTCGTCTTTTTATAGTTTTCAATTTTCTCAATTATTTGTTCACCAAGTTTTATGTCTGAACTTCTGTTAATTGTCAATGGAAGGTTCCGCCAAATAAAGTAAAGTCCGATTATTATTGTTAAAGTCAATACTATGGTAATAATCAGCTTTTTCATTTTCGCGTGCTAAAACTGCCGATAACGTATGTATTAACGTTAGTAGAAGTTGCCAAATTAGTCTAATTTTTCAAATGATATGAAAAAACGCACGGTATTAATCCAACTGAGGACATTACAAAAATGCAATTAAATATATATATAAACAAAAAAAGAGCCCCGTACCTTCAGGACTCTTTAAATAAACAACAATTAAAAAATTAATCCTGCGCCTTCTTAAAAACCTCCGCTATCAGCGAGCTGCCAACAACGCCATTGCCCTTGTTGTTGATAGCCGCCACCCAATAAAACCATTCGCCGATGCCCGGCGCTTCGGTGAATGTAGTTTGGGTTACAGAGGCAATAGCAGAGGCTGAGCTAAAATCGTTGGCGGCGCTGCGGTAAACGAGATAACTTTTTACATTGCTCCGGGTTGTAACATTGAGCGGCTTCTTCCAGCTAATCTTTATATATCCCTGCCTGATGTTGCGCGCTATGAACAAATGAAGATTTTGCACCTGTTCAAGTATGCCCTGTGGGCTGCCATCGCTTTTAAACGGGTAGCCGGTGGTGGAAAGAAGCACTTTCTGTTCTTCATTCGAAAGGTTTGGATCAAGCGAACTCATGCACTACACTTTCATTATAATCAACCGGCATAGAAACAAAATCGTCTAACCATGCAACTTGTGCGACTCACCTTGTAAAATGTTGTGGCTGAAATAGCCTCTTCTACCAGCCCCCTTTCATAATCCACCTTCATAAATCTGCCGCAAGTGAATTTTTAGAATCACTGTAAAAAAATAAGGTAATAAGGTTTTGTACTTGTGTAATAATTGATTTTCTACTAAGGTTTGTAACTAACAATATATTTAAACCTTAGTAGAAAAATAAAATTCAATCTATTCCAAACCTTTTACCTTATTCTGAAGACATTAAATTCCAATTTAACTCTTGAATAGGATTGAATTATGAAAGAGTTCTACTGCATAAAATCATGAAAACATAGGTTACACATGCAGTATTCTGTGTTTCTATGTATTTTTTCTATGTACTCTAATGTGTCTATGTGGTTAGTGAATTTTTATTTTGACGAAATCTCTAAAAGGTCCGATGAACTGTTTTGTTTCATTCTTGTACTTTCACACTTTCAAAAAAGAATTCATAGTGACCTGATATGCCCTTATTTGCAGATGTAATACTTCCGCTTGCCATTCCTAACTTGTTTACTTACCGCATACCGGTGCAGTTTGAGCAGGATGTGATTGCAGGCAAGCGCGTGGTGGTGCAGTTTGGAAAGCAGAAGATTTATTCGGTGATCGTAAAGCATGTTCATGATCAGGCGCCGGCAAACTACGAAGCGAAGGAAATATTGCAGGTGCTGGATGAGCGCCCCGTTGTTAATGCAAAGCAATTTGAGTTGTGGGAGTGGATATCGTTCTATTACATGGCATATATAGGCGAGGTGATGAACTGCGCTTTGCCATCAGCGTTAAAGCTGCAAAGCGAAACGAAGATATTTTTGAATGAAGAAGCAGAGTTGGAATTGGCGGATTTGAATGACAGGGAATATCTTCTCGTTGAAGCATTGCAGCTGAAAAAAGTGCTGACTCCTGTTGAAGCTGCCAACGTCATTCACCTGAAGTCGGCGCATGCCGTGTTGAAATCGCTGATTGAAAAGGGGCTTATATATCTTGAAGAAGAAGTGGGCGAGAAATACAAGCCGCGCTCAGAAAGGTTTTTGGTGCTTAGTGATGCATTGAAGGATGAGCAGGCGTTGAAAACGGTGTTTGAACAGTTAGAAAAGAAATCACCGCAGCAGCTGAAGGCGTTGATGGCTTTCATGCAGCTGAGCTTTGACAAAGGCGGCAAGAGAGAGGTGCTGCGGTCTGATCTTACGAAGCAAAAGGATATTTCCCCGACGGCTATTCCCGCATTAATTAAAAAAGAAATACTTACTGAAATAATCCGTAAAGGAGATGAGCTGTTAGATAAAGAAACAAAGGAACAGCGCTTATCTGACCTCAACGAGCTACAGCAACAATCACTGAAGGAGATAAAAGAAAGTTTCCTGAAGCAGGATGTTGTTTTGCTGCATGGCATCACGGGCAGCGGCAAGACGGAATTATATATACATCTGATTGAAGAAACCATTCAGCAACGCAAGCAAGTGTTGTACCTGCTGCCTGAAATAGCACTTACCACGCAAATCATTAATCGCCTGCGGAAAAACTTTGGCAACAGCGTTGGCGTTTATCATTCAAAGTTTAATAGTAATGAGCGGGTGGAGGTATGGAATAAATTAGCCCCCCCGCCCCCCAAAGGGGGGATAGGCATTGAGCATAATTCAGAGCGTACCCCCCTTTGGGGGGAAGGGGGGCTTCAAATCATTCTTGGTGCCCGTTCCTCCGTCTTTCTTCCTTTCAGCAATCTCGGCCTCGTCATCGTGGATGAAGAGCATGAAAATTCGTATAAGCAATTTGATCCTGCGCCGCGTTATCATGCGCGGGATACGGCAATCGTGCTTGCCAGGATTCACGGAGCGAAGACGT
The DNA here is from genome assembly GCA_003151745.1 of Bacteroidota bacterium. Taxonomy (GTDB): domain Bacteria; phylum Bacteroidota; class Bacteroidia; order AKYH767-A; family 2013-40CM-41-45; genus PALSA-967. The sequence continues at coordinate 10,797 of PLYJ01000231.1, read as the reverse complement.
TGTTGGGCTCTGCCACTCCTTCTTATGAAAGTTACTTTAATGCACAGGAAAACAAATATGGCTTTGTAAGCCTCACGGAAAGGCATGGTGGCGCTACGTTGCCGTGGATCGTTGTTGCTGACGTGGCGGAAGAGAAAAGAAAGAAGCTGATGAAGTCGCATTTTTCACATACGCTGATAGATACAATAAAGCAATCGCTGGACAAGAAGGAGCAGGTGATTCTTTTTCAAAACAGGCGCGGCTTTGCTTCTTACCTGGAATGTAAAGCATGTGCGTGGACGCCGCATTGCATCAATTGTGATGTAACACTCACGTATCATAAGAAGAATAATTTATTGCGTTGTCATTACTGCGGCTTCTCGCAGCAGCCGCCCGGCGCCTGTTCCAATTGCGGCGACCAGCATTTGGAAATGAAAGGCTTTGGGACGGAACGGATAGAGGAGGATCTGGCAATCTTTTTTCCGGAAACCGTTATTGCACGAATGGATACTGATTCAACACGGTCGAAGCATGCCTATCAAACCATCATCACTGATTTTGAACAGCAGCGCATCAACATTCTTGTGGGCACGCAGATGGTGACGAAGGGGCTTGACTTCGATCATGTGAGCCTGGTTGGCATACTCAATGCCGACCAGATGCTTAACTTCCCTGACTTCCGCGCACATGAGCGGTCTTTTCAACTGATGTCGCAGGTGAGCGGGCGCGCCGGACGAAAAGAAAAGCCGGGCAAGGTGATTATTCAAACACATCAGCCCACGCACTGGGTGATTGAGCAGGTGCTGAAAAATGATTTCAAGGAAATGTTTCGCATGGAGATGATTGAGCGGAAGAAATTTTCTTATCCTCCTTATTTTCGTTTAATAGAAGTAACATTAAAGCATAAGAACGAACAGTTTCTTAATGAAGTGATGCAGAAGTTTTCCAAATCGTTGCGGCTGCACTTAGGCAAAAGAGTGATTGGCCCGCAGCCGCCGCTCATCTCCCGTATCAAGAACCTGTATCTTCAAAGCGTGATGATCAAGATTGAACGGGAAGCGTCGGTAGCGAAAGCAAAGGAGATTTTACGCGATGAGATTTTTAAATTCAGGGCTGATTATGCTAACCGTGCCGTGCTGCTGCATGTGGATGTTGATCCGGTATAGATCATATCATTAGTATTATATAAGCGTCTGTAAGATGTTGAAGCACAGGTGTACGGCAAATTGCACTTTTTAAATATATCGCCCCTACGGGGCTAAAAGATCAATGGATAGATACCTTACTACCAATATGTCGTCCCTATGGGACTTTAACAATGAATTGGAGTTGAAGCAAGTGCCGTTAGGCACGATATATTAGTAGAATAAAACTTACTTCAAAATCGAAAGTCCCGTAGGGACGAAATTATTATTGTGTAATTTGTCGTACACTCTGAAGCAATGCGTAAATTGTATTTCGTAAATTATTTTACTTTTACAGCAAATTCTAAATCTATCCCTCCAATGGAAAACACAACTCTGAAGCCTTATTACATCATAGCTGAAGTAAATGGTGTGCTCACAAGCACTGTGGGCAAGCGCGTTTCAGTTGATGAATTCAGGGAGATGCTGATTGAACTGAAACGAATAGCCGTAGAAAAGAAGATGGATAAGCTGCTGGTGAATGCTATTTCCATTGATTTTAAAGATTTAACCATGTCAGAAAGACATGATATAGGGCTTGCCGCTGCTGAAATATTAAAGGGGGATTTTAAAGGAGCTTGTGTTATTCAAAAAGAATTTATTAACACGCATGGTGAAAACGTTGCAAACAACAGGGGCGCTAACGTGCTGGTAATTGATAAGCTGGAAGATGCTTACGAATGGCTGGAACAATAAGCCGGTAATTAACTGACCTTCAATTTCTGTCCTGATTAGTTCTCGTCAGGATTCGTTACCCTGAAAACAAGAGCAGCTAAAGCCGCACCTGCAAAGGGGCCCACCAGGTAAATCCACAAATGATGAATGGCGTTGCCTCCCATGATGGCATTCATTAACATAGGGCCTAATGCTACTGAAGGGTTAAATGCTCCCGCTGTGATGGGTCCTACTGCAAAAGCGCTTGCCATGACGGTGAAACCGATGGCTAATCCGAAATAACTGTTCCCTGCTGACTTCTTTGCAGTAGCCACATTCAACACTACGGAAGCAAGTGCAAAGGTGAATATTGCTTCCAGCGCCACAGGCTTAATATTCTCATTAAATCCGCGCATCGGCGCCGGTGAACCCATCAGGGATTTGAAGGTGAAATAAAACAGCAGCGCTGCAGCGAAAGCGCCCATCACCTGGAAAAGCATGTATATAAATGCTTCCTTCATTTCAATCTTTTTGCGGATGAGTATGGCAAGTGTAACAGCGGGATTGTAATGTGCTCCTGAAACAGGTCCACCCATATATACCATCACCATTAGTATGGCGCCGATTGCTATAGGTGCGAAAGGTGTAGGCGCCAGTCCGGGCATGCCTGTAGTCGTTAGTCCGATAACGAAAACGAGAAAGAAGGTGCCTATAAATTCTGTTACGTATTTTTTCATGGGTAGGAATTTTAGTAGAATGCAAACCTAAAGTAATTCATGCTGTTTCATTTCAATTGCGATTAATACCTTTGCACCCCAATTTGTTAATAACCATAATTCTAAAAATATACTATGAGCTTAGCAGTAGGGCAGAAAGCCCCCAATTTTAAATTAGTTGATACAGAGAAACAGGAAGTTACTCTCGAACAATTCAAAGGAAAGAACGTAGTGCTTTTCTTTTTTCCAATGGCGTGGACAGGAACTTGCACCAAAGAGATTTGCACGATCAGCGAAGATTATTCTTCTTACGAAAAGCTGCATGCTGTGCCATTGGGCATTTCGGTTGACACGCATTTTGCTTTGAAGCATTTCGGTGAAGAGTATAAGATCGGCTTCAGGCTTCTTTCTGATTTCAACAAAGAAGCCATCCGTGCTTACGATGTGGTTAATCATGATTTCGCTTTTGGTTATAAGGATGTTGCAAAACGCGCCACTTTCGTGATTGATAAGGAAGGCATTATTCGTTTTATTGAAGTTCTTCCTTCACCCGGTGATTTCCCTAAACTGGATGCTATTAAGAAGGCGGTGTCGGAACTGAAATAGTTTACAGTTTACGGTTTACAGTTTACTGTCAGGCGGATATACTCTTCTCACTCAGAATTATTTTTATTTAAAATTCTTTTCAGTAGCTTTTCTTCTGAGAGTTGGTTTTTGTTGTTGGTTTATTCGGTGAAATAAAGAGCAGGCAAGAACAATGGTTTCGTTGATTTAAGGCTATTACATAAAGAGTTAATAATCCAATAGTATTAAATTTATGGTTTGTAAAATAAGGTAATTCGGCTAACTTTGCCTGCTAACAAAAACTAAAAACAAAAAACTATGAAAAAAATCTACATTACCATCGTATGCCTGCTTCCCTTGCTGGCAATGGCTCAGCCAACTATTACACAAAGTGATTTACCCGGACCCGGAACAGGATGGCTCTCAATAAAGAATTCCTTTTCAGGTGCTATTCTTCCGGGCGGCAACAATGTAACATGGGATTACTCGGCACTTACCGGGACCAATGACACTACTGCATTTTACTCAACAGCAGGATCACCTCTTGTAGCCACGTTTCCAGCCGCTACATGCGCTGTAGTGGATCACTCAAACAGTAAATGGCAATATTATACTGTCAATAGCACCGGCTTCTATTTAAATGGTGGCAGTAACAGCCCTGTTTTGGTTTTTAATCCGGCATGGCTTTATGTCCCTGTGCCTTTTACATATAATGATACCAAGCAGAATGAGGCTCGATTTGTATACGATACTGCATTTGGAGGTCATAACTACCGTGAAATTTATCATATTTCTTCCCACTTCGTTGCTGATGGATGGGGCACTTTGACCATTCCAAGCGGCACTTACTCAAACGTGCTCCGCGAAAAAGTAACAGACTTGCAATATGACTCCATTTTGGTGGACGCAGGAGGAGGAAACTATGTGTTTGCCCAATATGCGGGTGCTCCATCAGGACAGGTTACTTATAGATGGATTCGCCATGATCCCACTACACCTGTTCTTCTTGAAATTGATGCCGATAGTCTGGGGACAACTGCAAAAAAATCATCCTATCTGTTATCTGCATTTACGGTGGGCGTAAATGATCTGAAAGGCACAGATAATTCGCTCAACGTTTACCCAAATCCAGCCTCAACTAATGTTCGTTTTGACTTGCAAGAAAGCAAGAATCAAACAGCAGTGCTCAAGGTTTATAACTCGCTTGGAGAGGAAATTACAAGCCGGGAAGTGAAAGGCATCAGCTATTTTGAACTTGTGGTTGACAAGTTTGCCAGCGGTATTTATTATTATTCACTCATTAGTGATAGCAACAAACGATCAGGAAAATTCAGTGTTGCGCACTAATAAATTTTTAAAGATAATAAAAAAGGGAGTCTTTGTATTTAGGACTCCCTTTTTTATTTCAATAGAATAGTATTACTGAAGGATGATATTCACTTCGGCAATTTTTATTTCATTATCTGTTAATTGCAGGTTATAAGAGCCATTGGCAATTCCGCTTCTGTCTATTGTTATAGTGGATTGTGTTACATCTGTTACCTCACGCACCGTTCTTCCTGTAGCATCTGTCATAAGGAATCGAAGATGATGATTTGCATTTAACACTGATGGATCAATGATGACTGAAAGATTGCTGTGTGCAGGATTAGGATAAGCATGAAATAGGGGAGGGGCAACTGTTTTTTCGTGAAGACCGTTTATCTGCTTATGTAATTTTACATTGAGCGTAGTGAGCACTCCGTTTGTTAGCACGACGCCAGTAGTTGTTTTGCCCACATAACCTGAATCTGCTAAGGCTGCTGAAGGCGAGAAACGTATATCATACGTACCCGAATCAGCAAGTCCTGTTTTATAACTTCCTGTAAACAGCGAACTGTCGGTAGCCAACACACTTGTATCTTCAGGTAATCGAAGTATTTGGATTTTTACATCATTAAGCGAAGCACCCGTTATACTATCGGTTACGGTGCCCTCCAGATGACAGGCGCGTATATAGGTTGGGGCAAACACAAATAGCCCGTTAACATATTCTGTAGCAATGATATTACCTGATTGCAGGTAAGGATCCACATCCCAACTGATCCTTGTAACAGGAGTAGGGTTAAGAGGATAATTACCCACTTCAATGAGATTTGCAGGACGAGAAGCATCAACGAGGGTAACCTGCGGGCCTGTGTGAGTAGCATCTCCGTAACAAGCATTAATTAAGAAATCATTCAGCACACGTACGTTATGAACCTCACCAACAGGGTTTTTGCTGGTCCAGTACAAATCAACCTGTTGAATATTGCTGAGATCGCTGATGTCGAAAGAGCCAAGCGGTGCATCCGGCTTTTCGTCAGTAGTAAACAAATAATGATCGTCGTCACTCATCCAGGTGTTGTGGTTGAACTTAAAAGGGGTTGGGTTGGTGGTGAGAAGCACCGGGTTAGCCTTGTCTGAAATATTGACAATGGCAAACTCGCCGGCAGGATTGGCAAATATCTCGGAAGTGACAAGCGTATCGCCACGCACAAAGCAATCATGCACATAATTCAACGTGTAAGCGCCGACGAAAGCAGGATTCCACGGGTTTGCCAGCGAGCATATAATGCATCCGCCATTCTCAAGATATTGCCCATTGGGACGACGCGCTCCATTTATATATAAGTATCCGCCCGCTATCTCAACTGTATGGGCTGTTGAAAGCAAGCTGTCAATGGCGCCATCGCCAATGTATTTCTTATATGCAGGTGCTGCAGGCAACGTGCTCAGGTCAACGATGGTGATGCCACCGCCACCCAAATGGCCGCCTTCACTTGAAAAATAAGCATAGTGACTCCACACTTTCACTTCCCTCCATTCACTGACACTATTGGGCACATCAAAAATATGCTGCGGACTGGCAGGGTTGGTAATGTCAACTATGGTAAGCCCATGGTTGGTTCCCAATAGCGCATATTCATTGCCAAGGCTGTCATCATAATGATAGACTCCTGCGTACGTTAAACCCGGAGACACGGTGTAAATGGAGAGAAGAGTAAGATTCTTCTGACTGAAACAGCATGTTGCAGATAAAAACAACAGCAACAGGAACAAATAAACTTTTTTCATCCCGGGTTTTTTAAAGACAGTGTTAACTACAAAGATATTGCAATAAACCATACGATGGCTTATGAACCATAGGAATTGATTCTTTTGGAAAGCTGACAGGGGTGCAGCTAAATACTGCTAACAAAATAATGTTGAAAAATATAATAGTTAAAAAAGCATCCATTTTATCTGTAATTAAGTTTAAGGAAGTAACTTTGTAATGTTATGAAAGAAGAAACTAAATCGGGAGAAATAAATGCCCTTATCCGTTTGCTTGACGATACCGATGAGGAAGTGTTTTCGCATATAAGCACGCGGCTCATCACATTTGGCCCTGCGGTAATACCTGTTCTTGAAAGTGCATGGAGCGGTTCGTTGGATGCTTTTATGCAGGGGCGCATTGAGCAAATCATTCACCGCATACAATTAGAAGCGCTGCAAAAAGAAATTGCAGCATGGGCGCATTCCGACGACAGGGATATGTTAACGGGTGCGATTCTCGTTGCACGCTACCAATATCCTGATTTGAACGAACTGAAAATACGTGACCAGGTTGACAAGATAAAGCGTGATGCATGGCTTGAGCTGAACGATGAGCTGACAGCGCTGGAGCAGGTAAAAGTATTGAACCGTGTTTTCTTCGACATGCACGGCTTTAGCGGCAACACACAAAACTTTCACGCTCCCCAGAATTCAGACATCAACATTGTGCTGGAAACAAAGAAGGGCAATCCCTTGATGCTCTCTCTCATTTATTGCAAGGTTGCCAACGATCTTTCCATTCCTCTTTATGGCATCAATCTCCCTGAACATTTTGTGCTCGGGTACAGAGATGAAAACACCGCCATTCCTATTCTCAGGCAGACGGATCGCCAGCGTATTTTGTTTTATGTTAATTGCTTCAGCAAAGGAGACGTCTGCGGCCGCAAGGAGATAGATGCCTTTTTGAAACAACTAAAGATAAAGCCTGAGCCGCAGTATTACGAGCCATGCACAACTGTTGATATGATCCAGCGCCTCATCCGCAACCTCATGAACTCTTTTTACAAGCTTGGTGAGATGGATAAGGTGAGTGAACTGGAGCTTTTGATGAAAGCAACAGAATAAATAAATGATGTGAAGATATGTTGATGTGAAAATGTGCAGATGCAGGCAAGCAATCCGCACATCTGCACATTTTCAAATTTGCACATAGATTTTTATACTTTTGCACGCTGAAATTCTAAAGCGCCTTTTATGTCGAATAAAACTTTTACTATGATCAAGCCCGATGCCGTGGCTAACAATCATATCGGTCCCATTTTAGCGAAGATTAATGAAGCGGGCTTTCGCATCGTTGCTTTGAAATATACCTGTCTGAGTCCTGAGAAGGCAGCGGCTTTTTATGAAGTGCATAAAGAACGTCCTTTCTATAACGATCTGGTTAAGTATATGTCTTCCGGCCCTATTGTAGCTGTTATCCTTGAAAAGGCGAATGCGATCGAGGATTTTCGAAAGCTTATCGGCGCTACCGATCCGGCCAAAGCTGCTCCCGGCACTATCCGCAATCTTTTTGCAAAAAGCATTGAAGCAAATGCCATTCATGGCAGCGACAGCGATGCGAATGCTGAGATAGAAGGCAGCTTCTTCTTTTCGCAGATGGAGCGCTTTTAATCCTGTACGAATAAGCGATTCGTAAATTCGTATCTAATTCGTTATTCGAACCATCATTTAGGAAAATACAATATCATTAATCACTTCCGCACCCACTTCCTCATTAAGCGACTGAATGATCTTGTCCTTGTGATATAAAAGCTCTTCCCTTAACGGTGCTGAAGTCAACTTTATATAAAGTGTTTTCCTGCCAACAAATATCTCCTGTGTGCGATGAGACACAGATAGTCCCATTACCTTTTCCCATGAAGCTGTCAGCTTGGTGCGATTGAGCTTGTCCTCCAGGTTATATTCTTTTAAAAGATCGCCGATTACGTCTTTTAATGGTTGTTCGTTCGTATGTCTTTTCATTAGTGGTATCAAAAACGGCATTCGTTCATGCACACAAAGTAACGCAATTTGCTTGACCTGTCAATCGTACTAAGGTATTGTCACGAAGAATAAATAACTTTACACGCTGATGGAACAAATGAATCCTGCCGCCATACAAGAAGTTTTATTTACTGCAAAGCTGCCCGTGAACCTTAGCGCTATTGCTGATAAAGTATTGCATGATGAACGCATCACTTTTGAAGAAGGCGTGTTGCTTTATGAGAAAGGCGAGCTTGGCTTTCTTGGAACGCTTGCCAATCATGTACGTGAAAAGAAAAACGGCAACACCACGTACTTCAACCGCAACTTTCATATTGAGCCAACCAACGTATGCGTGTTCACCTGTAAGTTTTGTTCTTATTCGCGCATATATAAGCATAAGGAAGACGGGTGGGAGCTAAGCGTTGATGAAATGCTGGATCGTGTGAAAGCTTATGATGGCAAGCCAGTCACCGAAGTGCATATCGTTGGCGGCGTACATCCTAAATTGAATCTTGAATTCTTTGCAGAACTATTACGAAAGATAAAAGCCCATCGTCCTGACTTACACATCAAAGCATTTACGGCCGTTGAGTTCGATTATATGTTTCGCAAGGCGAAGGTGAGCATTGAAGAGGGGTTAACATATCTTCAGAAGGCAGGATTAGATTCCCTTCCCGGCGGAGGTGCTGAAATATTTGATGAACAGGTGCGGGCTGAAATATGTGCTGATAAATGCACCGGCGCTGAATGGTTTGCCATTCATGAAACAGCCCACCGTCTCGGAATAAAGACGAATGCCACCATGCTATACGGACACATTGAAACATTTCATCATCGCATTGACCACATGGACAGGCTGCGGCAGTTGCAGGAGCGCACGGGCGGCTTCAACACATTCATTCCGCTTAAGTTTAGAAACAAGGATAATGATATGTCCAACGTTCCTGAATCAACGATTATTGAAGACCTGCGCAACTATGCTGTTGCACGTATATATCTCGATAACTTCGATCATATAAAAGCCTACTGGCCCATGATTGGCCGCAGCACAGCGCAACTCTCCCAATCATTCGGTGTGGACGATTTGGATGGAACCATTGACGACTCCACCAAGATTTACTCCATGGCAGGCGCAGAAGAAAAGAGTCCTGCATTAAGCACACGCCAGCTTGTTGACCTTATTAAGCAAAGCAACCGCACACCCATTGAGCGGGACACGCTTTACAACGTGCTCAATGATTTCAGCAACACAGCGTTTACCGGTGAAGAAGCTGCTTCCTTTTCGAAGAACTAATTTTTCAGAAACGCCAACTGCCCTAAATGATAAGACAAATGATTCGTACGGCTGATTAAAATATTCAGCTTATTGCGGTGGGGCTCTTTTACGAAATCTTCAGCAGACACTGCCGTATGCTTTTCAAACCAAGCCTCAGGCGACATGGCATTGAAATGCTTCGCTAATGTTGCATTTGCATTTTTCCAATACTGCCTTAGCTCCGCTGCTGTTGCAGGTTGTGCTTTAGCTTTATCCGGATTGCTTAAAAAGGCCTCGTTCAACTGCGGATAGGCTTGCTCGCCGAAATTGAGCAACGGCAACATCTTGTCATGCACTGCAGTGAGATGCCCCAATAAATAAATAGCCCTGTTGCGTCCCGGTGCAACTTCATTTAGCAGTTGCTCATCACTGAGCTTATCAAAAGCAGCATCGGCATCTTTTATTCTTGAGTTCCAGGTGTCAAGCAGCATTTTTATCATTAATGGATTGGTCATTATATAGTTTGTTTAGAAATTAAAATAGTAAGCGAAGGTAATTAATTGTCGTGAACCTGTTTGACGCAGCATTGAGCTATTCCTAATTTCGTCAGCAGTTTTGTCATCCTGTCTTTATTTTAAACAGGTAACCGACAAAAGCTGTTATGCACATGGCTATGGTGCTCCAAAAGCAAATCCTTATTATTCCTTTTAAAATGCTTGAGCCGCCTGCCTTTGCAGCCACCACGCCCAACACGGCAAGAAACACGATCGAAAAAGAATATTGATATATAACCATATACCTGATGGGAGCAAACAAAGAAACCATAAAGGGCAGCAGCCCCCCTGCTATGAACGATGAACCGGAAGCTAAAGCGGCCTGCAATGGTTTTGCACGGGTGTGTTCACTAATCCCTAATTCATCCCTGGCATGGGCTTCTAACACGTTGTGTGCAGTAAGCTTCACAGCCACCTGCATAGCGAGGTCGCTGTTCAAACCCCTGTGCTGATAGATTTTAGCCAGTTCTTTCAACTCTGTGTCCGGCATCGTGTCAAGTTCTTTTTTCTCTCTCTTTAAGTCTGCCGTCTCAATATCAGACTGCGAACTAACAGAAACATATTCACCTGCTGCCATAGATAATGCACCTGCCACTAAACCCGCCAAAGCAGCCAGGATGATCGGACTTCTTGTATCACTTGCAGCAGCTACGCCAATAGCCAGGCTCGTTGTAGAAAGTATCCCGTCGTTTGCACCCAACACAGCAGCTCTAAGCCATCCGCTTCTGTTTATATAATGTTTCTCCAGTCGCATTGTTCAGCGGGTTGTGTTATTAAGCATGCAGCATAGTCGAGTCACGCCAAAGAGT
>PLYJ01000208.1 GCA_003151745.1 Bacteroidota bacterium | reverse complement strand
GTTTTATATTAGCGATTAGTATAATCCCATAAAACCAAACAGAATTACTATGAATGTTTTCATCGTTCTTCGGATTTAAAGGTTTAAGAATATATCTGATAGAACGCTAAAAGCAAGTGAATTATTTTATAGGAAACCATTAAAATAAAAAATCCCGGCGATAAGGCCGGGATTTAATTTCATTAAACAAGAATGGGATTAATACTCCCAAAGATCATGCTCCATGTTAATTATGTCATCTTTAATGCGATCTGATTCAAGCAAAGCGTTCAGGCCCTGCACGTATGCTGAAATATTACGGTCATATACGTTTGACTCTTTAATGATGTAGCTGCTAAACATTCGTTTCTCAAATATATCTTCAAATGATCTGCGTTCTGCATCATTTTCACGGTTAAACACTTCGGCATTGGCAAGCAATTTTCGCGCTTCAAGATAATAAACCCAAAAAAGCGGTTGTTGCAAATTTCCTTCTCTTCGTTCCCCTTTTTCGTTAACTGCATAAATCATTGGAGCGATACCAATAATACGGGGTTCAATAACAGAACGTTGTTTGTCAAAAAACCAATCTTCTTTAAGGCGGTATCCCATTACATTGTCACGGGAAAATGTAATGGTGATGGTAGTATCATAAGTATCATACGGAGGATCAGGACGTGCCTTTTGGATAGTATCAGTATGGGAACCACCAACCTTCTTGAGTTCATCCTGGGTCATTGGAAGAGTAAATTCATCATCCGGTGTGCCGGCTTCTCCAACAGGATTGTAAGCTGTTAAAGTTCCTTCTTCAACGGCATCCATCAGCAGATCAATTAAACTTTTACGATCACGGACACTTTTACTTGCCGGATATTTAAGCGGAAGATTGATCTTTTCGTTGATATCAATAACACGCCAGATTCGTTTTGACCACATCACATCTGCTTCACGCAAATAGGCGTAAGGAACCACTCTCCTTAATGCAGTATGTTCTTTTACATAAGCACCGTCAAGAACGGTTCCGGTCTGAGCAAATCCGCTCAAGGCAGCAATGCTGAATAGAGCCATCAATAACACAAACTTTTTCATTAGTACCTCCTTATTTTAGTATTAATTTATAGTAAATGACAATGGTTCTAACGATCGTGGACCGAGATCAGTTCCACTTGTCATTCGTGCTTTTATATATTCGATATATACTTTATCGCCGGGATGAAGTGACTTAATCGCATTGCGCATTTTATCTGTAAGCTGGCTATTGTCAGATGACAAATCCATAATCGGATCTTTGCCTTTTTGAACGACTGTCATCTTGAATCCCGTTACAGCATAATACAACTTAAAATCGAAGCCCTCCATAACGGGTATTATGTTAGATACAGAAAGAATGTCTTTATTAATGGGACCACTATGATAGGTGCCGTTTGCCGTTGCAACAGGAGTCGGGACTTTTTTAACGCGAAATGTATATGGCTGACCCATCGCCTGTTCCTTGCCATTAATTTCAGCAGTAACAGCAACTTTTACTTCGCCAGAAGAGGTAACTGTTGCTATATAATGTCCTTTACCTGCTGTAGGAGATGGTTTTAAAACAACGCCGCAGCCACTTGCAGATGGCTTTACTTTCTCGGATGGAACACCGGGAACGGAAATGGTAATCGGATTATCAGGACCAATATAAAGCACATTCATATTATCGGCAGATATAGTATAGTTTGGTTTTGCGGCTATATAGGACTCCTCAAATGGATAATATTGATAAGTATTATCAGGCTGCTTAACTGCTATAACGCCGCTCCACTTTTTTTCACCTTCTGAAGAAGGTTTGTCCGTAAACTTAGCCATTCTTGATACAGGATCAATAGGAAGCTTGGTATTACAACCAACGCATTTGTTTCCCGGGTTTCCATTCACAGCGTTGGTTGTTGCTCCAACATATACTTCAGGATCCATTGTTGAGGAGCTTGCTCCTATGAAAACATCTGCATCATATTCCCCTCCAAGCAATATATAGTTTGATGGGAATTTTACGATTGGCTTAAGCAAGTCAAATGAAACAATTTTTTCATTCACTGAAGAATACAATTTACCAATAACTTGCGATTCAGCATTTCGAACATCTCCTTGAAATTTGGTTAATATGGCATCAGCAGCTACAACAGGGCTGTGGTAAAACTTTGACATTTCCCAAGTGCGTTTATCGTCCTCCTTATACTCTGCACTACTTGGATCCGGATCATGAGTGCCCAATAGTTGGTCAAGGCGTTGTTTGAAATCAGCTTGATATTGGGATGGAAGATTTTTGAGAAGTGTGGCTTTCAGATCTTCAATTTTTTGTTTGACTTCTGAGGCTTTCTTTCCTTTTCCATCATTCTCGGAACCACACATAATCATTGTTGGAATATCCCAATTATCTTTCAGCTCCATATCACGAAGTGCCGGAGTTTTCTCTTCCGGTTTTAATCCATCTGCAAGCCTGATGAGGGTGTCCTCGATATTTTGAAGATAGGTTACCATTTCATCCGATGCTTTTTTAATATTCTGCGCGTTGCTGTTCACACCTCCATACTTCTTAGGATCAATCTGCATAGCCCTGTCGAAAGCTGCATACGTTAATTTGTTTTTATCCTCCGCGTTCATATTCGATATTTCCAAACTATCATTGACGGTAACAAAAGCATTGATGATCTCTTTACTCACGTTAAGCGCGAGGAGGGCTGTCAACACCAGGTACATCATGTTGATCATTCGTTGCCGGGGTGATAATTTTCCCTGTGCCATAATTTACAATACGTTTTAGGTTAAGAACTAGATTGAGTTTATGTTATTTGTTGGTCAGGGTATATACTATTTGTTAACACTCATTGCGCTAAGCATATTACCATAAACAGTATTAAGTTTTGAAAGGTTGAGTGAAAGCTTTCCGATTTCCTCTTTGTATCTTTTTGTATCATCAAGAGAAGAATTCAAATTCGCCATTAAACCGTTAATACCTTCATAAAACTTACTTGTTTGTTTTAAATGCTCATTGCTGTCCTGCAACTGTAACTCATAAATAGCATTTAGTGCTCCAAGGTTTTTTCCCGCCTGGACAACCTGGCTGCTATATACTTTCGCATCTTCCTGCGAGGCACCCATTGCTTCTGCTGCTTTTGCCGCTTTTGCATAGGACTGGCTCAACGTACTCACCGATTGCGATGCATCGTCAACATTCTTGACATAATTTTTTGTCGCAACAGTTGCATCAGTGAGGTCTGCCATTCTTCCTGCATTCTCGCTCAATGATTTTAACCCTGTCCCGAAACTTTGAATCAATTCAGGGCCAATTTTAGCATTAGCCATCAAACGATCCAATTCCTGTGCGATGGGATCCTTGGTTGCTTTCTTTCTTTTTCTTGCTTCAGGATCATCATCCTGCATTCCTGCTAATTCAGGATAAACCAGCGACCAATCCACTTCTTCATGCGGAGATTCAAAAGCAGAAAAGAAAAATATTACTGCTTCAGTACCAAGACCTATCATAAGAGCAGCACCAGCACCTTTGTAATGCTGAATTTTGAATAGCGCTCCAATGATTACTATAGAAGCACCCCATCCGTAAAGGCGCGCCATGACCGTTTTGAATTTTTTACCCTGTGTTATTTCAGTAATTCCCATAGTTGAATTAGTTTTTTGATTTGTTAAAGGTTAGACAATTGATTTAATAAATAGATATAAATAGTCCCGTACCTACGGGATTAAATGAATCCTAAATGCAAAAGAATGAAAAAATTCAATACGTAAAACTAAATGATGGAAAAGCCTAGTAATCGGCTTTATCGCGTCCCAGAAAACTCATTACACAACGGAAGCCGATATAGCACTTCGCCGTGTCCTGGTATTCATAAGAACGTGTGCTGGTTTGTAGATAATAACCAACATCTTTCCATGATCCCCCCCTTATTACTTTTCTTTTCAATGCCGGTGCATCACCGTCTTTGGCTTCGTATGTATAATCCGTGCTTACATCGTGCGTAAAACTGTAAGCGGATTCATCAAAAGCATTGCTCGTCCATTCGGAAACATTTCCTGCCATATTGTAAAGGCCATAATCATTCGGCCAGTAGGAAGTAACCTTCACGGTATATACTCCGCCGTCATCTTCATATCTGCCGCGCATCGGCTTGAAGTTGCCCAGGAAGCAACCACGGCTGTTTCTTATATATGGACCGCCCCATGGATAAGGAGATAATTCCATACCTCCTCTTGCAGCATATTCCCATTCCGCTTCCGTAGGAAGACGATAATTCTGAACAAAGGATTCTCCATGATCCGCACGATAACTGTTATGCAACTGAGTTCTCCAGATACAGAATGCTGTTGCCTGTTTCCAGCTTACTCCAACTACCGGATAATCATCATAAGCAGGATGCCAGAAATACATATTGGTGAGCGGTTCATGATAAGAATACGTATAATCATGAATCCATGCCAACGTATCAGGATAAACATTAATAACATCCTTCATAATGAACACGGAACGGTCTTTCTGTCCTTGCTCCCTGTTTTCACGGGCTGCCGCCGCTTTAAGGTCAATCCAGTAATATTCAAAATTAAGCTTGCGGGTGTCAATTTCTTTTCTCCTGTAAAAACGTTCTGTTTCAGGTAAGAAAAGCTCGGAAAGTGCGTCCGCATTAGCTTCGTCTTCCCAATTAATTTTCTTCTTCCAGTTTATACGTTCGCCGTAATCGCCTTCCTCCAGTAAATGGTCGCCCCCGATCAACCGGTGAGCTAATGAATCTTCCACCCAATACACAAACTGGCGATATTGATTGTTGCTGATCTCTGTATGGTCCATATAGAAAGCAGGAATGGTCACGGACTTGCTCTGCGCTACTAAAGCATAAGGAACATCCTGGTCACTTGGACCCATCAGATAAGAACCTGCAGGAATATAAACCATTCCGAATGGCTCTTCCTGGAACCATTTCTCTCTGTGAGGAACACCGGTAAGCTGGCCTTTATTACCACCGCCGCATCCGGACACCATCACTCCGGCAACCGTATAAGCAAGAATGAGTTTCCAATTAGCCCTCAGGTATTTCATTTTGATTTTGTTTTTAGTGACCTTAAATTTTGCTTCCTGACTCTATTAACGACAGATAGTTGAATTTATTTTATATCAGAGCGAATTATTGTAACGCTTATTACTGCCTATTGTTTCAGATCAAATATAATTTGATAAAACGACAGAAATGAACAATTATTATAGAAATCTTACAGTTTTATGGAATGTCTTAGGTTTTACAATAATAAATTTATGGCAATAATTAATAGCCACTTCGTAGGAGCCGCTGCTATAAGTCTTAATGGCAGAAGTTGTCAGATCGTATGCAAGCCCGAGCTTAAGATCCTCTGTAATCTGAAGGCCGAGATTAATGACAACGGCGTCCTGAAGACGATAAGATAAACCACCCCAGAACTGCTTATTGTAAACTACGTCAGCATTAATGTCGGCTTGCGTGGAAGCAGCATCTGTTTTAACCAAAATGGCAGGTTTAAGATCAAGGGTAGGCGTAAGCTCAAATGTATATCCTCCATTCAGATAATAATGTCTTGCCAGCTTGGTTTTTGTTGTTCCATTAATTGTGGCTAAGGAAATTTGCCCTTCCTGGAGATGCAGGCTTGAAATACCGACATACAGATTATCCGTGTTATAATAAGCGCCAAAGCCCAGGTCAAATGTGCCTGCACTTACATTGGCAGTAGGAATACTGTTATCTCCAAGATCATTGAATATAAATTTGCTTCCGTCAATAGATTGCTGGTAGTAGCCGGCGCTTAAACCGATACCAAGTCTGCCGTTACCGATCTGTGCGCGGTAGGCATAAGAAAGACTAAAGTCACGATTGGTATTAAAGCCAAGCTGGTCGGAGCTAACTACAAGTCCGAGACCGCCGTGCAGGATATATACAGGAGCATCCAACGAAAAAAGTAATGTTTTAGGCTCTCCTCCAAATCCTGCCCATTGATCTCTGTATATCAGCGTTCCGCAGTAAGCGCCGTTAGCGCCTGCATAACCGGGATTGATTGCCATGCGTGTAAACCAAAACTGGCTGAACTGTGGATCCTGTTGCGCGGAAACATTCAACGCTAAAAACGCGAGAGAAATAAGTATAAATAGTTTTTTCATACGCTTGTATTACAGATGTTATTGGGGTGTTGGGTTAGCTTATTTTTTTTAGCGGTCGTAAAGTAACGAAAAAATAAAAACATAAACAAATTTTTTTCGATGTGTAGATTAGCAGATGTGCAGATTTAGTTATACGTGGATTAATCTGCGAATCTGCACATCATCACATCCGCACATCAACTAAGCTTCTGCAATGCCTGCCACCAGCGTTCAGGAAGTTCCTGGTTGACGGCGGTTTCATAGTCTTTATATGAGCAAGGTACAAGGTGATGCCTTTCATACTTTGCTTTGTTGCTGGGATAAGGGACTTCCATCCACCAACGTTCACTTTTTTTGCTTTTAAAGAAAACAATTTCGTGCTCGGAATTTTTTATAGCTACGCGATATTTCGTAAATGCTGATTTGTTAACCAGGGGCAAATCCTTTTTACGATTATAAAAGCCCTCTATGAAATACCAGATCATTTGCGCCACCAGATGAACTGTTTGTCCGTGCTTATCAAGATCGGGGTTTATTTCATAAAAGCCAATAGAACTTAGCTTATCACTGATGCCGGCATAGCGGGCAATCTGGCAGGCCTCTTCACCATAAAAACCATTCGGTGATGCTTTGCCGTTGCCGGGTGCATCGGAGAATCTCACAGAAGTAATATCAAAGCTGACAATATCAGCATTACGGATAATCGGCTCCACTTCTTCCATGTCCTTTCTCACTTGCCCAAGGCGATAAGCATCAAAGTAAAGTTTCTCCATCAGATCAACCTGGTTGTGACCTACAAAATAAGTTTGATAACCAAGGTTGCTGAAGTTGAAAAGAAAGTTCGGCTCCTGCAAAATGATTTTGCCGACGTATGAATGCGAATGAATTTTTTCTTCTGTAGTTCCTAAATCAAAGAAGGCATCAACACAGGTAATGTTCACCGTTTGCTCTAATTGTTGGTAGGCATTATACTGTGCAAACGTAAGGTCTTGGCTGCCTCCAATAATCAAGGGGATCACATTGCTTTTGAGCAATTCAGCCATAATGCCTGCAAGAGCTGAGTATGTATCGTTAAGAGAATGTCCGTTGATGAGATTGCCGAGGTCAACAATCTTGTAAGGATATTTTGCCTGCCGCAACTCATAAAGCTTTGCACGGACAAAATCGGGAGCTTTACCACAACCTTTATTGTTCACTGCTCCGCGCTGTTCGGGCACTCCGATGATTGCAATATTGGCTTCAGTCCAATCAGGAAATTTATCTTCCTCTACATACTTTTCAATAATCCCGTACATACGGGACGACTTACTATCCTCCGATTCCGAAGCAAACTTAAACTGATCAAGCGGCTTGAAGTAAGCAGAAATATCCATGATGTTAATTTGAAGATGTGTTAATTTGAGAATTTGAGAATGCGATCAGGTTGCCTTTGTTCATTTTCAAATCTTTAAATTTTCAAATCAGCTAATTGCTTTTTTTCTTCGCTGTCCGTTTCTTCGTTGCAGCCGGTTTCTTTTTTGCCGCTGCTTTTTTAACAGGCTCCGGTCTTGATTTTATCGGAATTCTTTTAGCGGCTCCTTTATTGCTTTGCCCCGCTTCAGTTCCAAATGTTTTCTTTCCAAAGCTTTTTCTTCCCCATTTCTTTGGTTCCGGAGCATTCTTTTCCAATTCGTAAATCTCTTCTAATGTCAATGATTTTGGATCACGGTCTTTCGGAACTTTTATGTTTTTTCCTTTCACAGTTATATAAGGTCCAAAACGTCCGTTCAATACCTGCACCTCTTTATCCTCATCAAAAGCCTTAATAAGCCGTTCCGCCTGCACTTTTCTCTTTTCTGCAATTAATTCAACTGCACGGTCAAATGTTATAGTATAAGGGTCGTCTTCCTTTTTGAGCGATGTATATATGTCCTTGTGCTTTATATACGGTCCGAAACGTCCGATGGAAACAGCAACAGGCGCTTCTTCAAATTCA
This sequence comes from Bacteroidota bacterium, assembly GCA_003151745.1. Taxonomy (GTDB): domain Bacteria; phylum Bacteroidota; class Bacteroidia; order AKYH767-A; family 2013-40CM-41-45; genus PALSA-967. The sequence goes on along the minus strand of PLYJ01000208.1, from coordinate 24,787 downwards.
CCAATGGTGCGCGGCAATTTGAAAAGCTCAAGCGCTTGCTCGAATGTAATTGTTTCCAAGCGCTGTGTAGCTCTCACCTTGGCATATCTCGGCTTATCTGTTTCTTCCGGCGTTCCTATTTGTGCCATCGGGCCGAAACGTCCAACACGCACTAACAACGTTAAACCGCTTGCAGGGTCTTTGCCAAGAATCCGTTCTCCACTTGCCCGCTCCGATTCCTTCTCTGTTTTCTCTACCGTCTTGTGAAAAGGCGCATAGAATTCCTCGATCATCTTATTCCATTTCAACTCACCGTTTGCAATGTCATCAAATTCCTTCTCCACATAAGCGGTGAAATTATAATCGAGGATATCTTTAAAATTGAGCACAAGAAAATCAGTCACCACCGTGCCGATGTCTGTTGGAAACAGCTTATTCTTTTCCGCTCCCGTTATTTCTGTTTTTGTTTCGCGGGAAATTTTATCATGCTTCAAAGTAATTACAAGATATGGTCTTTCTTTTCCCTCGCGTTCTTCTTTCACCACATATCCGCGCTTTTGAACCGTCGAGATAGTAGGCGCATAAGTAGAAGGCCTGCCAATGCCTAACTCTTCCAGCTTCTTTACCAGCGCTGCTTCCGTGAAGCGCGCAGAAGGGTGCGTGAACCGCTCTGTGGCAGAGGCCTCCTGCAAGGCGAGCTTGTCGCCGATGTTCATAGCAGGAATAATTCCTTCCGGTGCATCATCTTCCTCTTCATCCGTGCCTTCCATATATACTTTCAGGAAACCATCGAACTTAATTACCTCACCCGTTGCAACCAGCTCTTCATCTGATTTGGAAGAAGAAATCGTAACAACCGTTTTTTCTAAGATAGCATCAGCCATCTGCGATGCTAATGTGCGCTTGCGTATCAGATCATATAAACGCTGGTCGCGCTGGTCGCCGTCAACTGTTTCCACTGCCATGTCTGTGGGGCGAATGGCTTCGTGTGCTTCCTGCGCTGATGCCTGCTTTGTTTTATATTGACGGATGTTCACATACTCTTTTCCATAATTAGCACGAATCACCTGTTCAGCATTATTCAATGCCTCCTGCGACAGGCTCACCGAGTCCGTACGCATATATGAAATCTTTCCGCTTTCATACAGGTTCTGTGCAATGCGCATCGTTTGAGCAACAGAATAACCCAGCTTACGGCTTGCTTCCTGCTGCAACGTGGAAGTAGTGAACGGCGCTGAAGCAGATTTCTTGCCCGGCTTCACTTCCAGATTTTTCACCGTGAAGTTTGCACCGATGCAGCTCTTCAGAAATTCTTCCGCTTCTTCTTTTGTCTTAAATGCCGCACGTGCGGCACTCGCCTTAAACGTTTTACCGTTTATCTCAAATACTGCAACTACCTTATAAGAAGAGGTAATCTTAAAAGAATCTATCTCGCGCTCACGCTCAACGATTAATCTTACCGCAACAGATTGCACGCGGCCTGCAGAAAGCTGCGGCTTTACTTTTTTCCAAAGCACGGGAGACAATTCAAAACCAACGAGGCGATCAAGCACGCGTCTTGCCTGCTGTGCGTCAACCAGGTGCTTATCAATCTTGCGTGGATTTTCTATTGCAGCAAGAATTGCCCGCTTCGTGATTTCATGAAAAACAATGCGTCGGGTATTTTTTTCTTTCAGCTTCAACGCTTCAAACAAATGCCAGGAGATGGCTTCTCCTTCGCGGTCCTCGTCCGTTGCAAGCCACACAATGTCTGCACCCTTCGCTGACTTTATTAAATCAGCCACTACTTTTTCTTTATCCGGCTGCACTTCGTATGTTGGTTCAAAATTCTTTTCGATGTTGATGCCCATGCCTGCCTTCACCAGATCCCTCACATGCCCGTAGCTTGACTTCACCGTATAATCCTTTCCAAGATATCCTTCTATCGTCTTTGCCTTTGCAGGAGACTCTACTATCACTAAATTTTTTGCCATTCCTTTTTTTTAGTTCAATGTTCAAAGTTTTTCAGTTCAAAGTTTGTGCCCGAACATGGCGCTAAACTTTGAACATTGAACTTTGAACTCATTTTTTAATCGGGCGCAAATAAAAGCATTTTATTTTTTACAAAAGAAATGCTCTCGGAAAACAAACTAAAAAAAGTTCAAGGTTCAAAGTTACTCAGTTCAATGTTTTCCAAACTTTGAACTTTGAACTAAATAACTTTGAACCGGGTTTATTCTTTAACAAACTTCTTCACAGCACTCCCGCTCTCCGGTTTTAGTTGAAGAAAATAAAACAGGCAGGTTGGGAAACCTGCCTGCACAAAAATCGCTATTACGAAGATTAACTTTTTCATATTGTTTTGATTTTATTTTTCCGCTTACTCTGTTCGGTTTTCAGCTTCCCCGTTTGAATATGCTGTTTCGCTCAATCGAAGCGGTTAGCATATCCGATAACGTCTGGAATATTAATGAAGCAGGAAAAAGAGGGGGATTAAAATGCGATTCTCTCTCCCTCGCACGAATGTATATAGATAGCACTTCACTTTGATTACCAATAAAGCCCCCTCTTTTTCCTGTTTCATTTAATATTTTTGTGTGTGCCCTGAATGGCAAATATAGTTCTTTCAAATAGAATAATCCAGAGAGTGAAAGTCTCTTATGCGCCTCTTAAATTGAGGAAGCATTAGCAAGTCGCAAGGTGGTTTGTCGTGAGATATGCACTGAAGTAAGCGAGACTGCAAAGGTCGGTACTGACGTACAGAAACTGTATATAGAGGCATGATGAATCGGGTGAGGTAGCACATCATACTAAAGCCCCAAGATTACAAACCATTCATCATGTAGATGCAGCAGCGATTGACCGAAGGATATTTGTCTTACCGGGGGAGGTCTGTTGATAGGTTGACTAAGATTGGCGCGACAATCGAAGCAACAATTCCCGAAAGCAATAGGGAGTTTCAATAGAAGTCAGCAGAGGTCATAGTAGTTGGTAGTTACGAGCCGAAGATAAATCGGACGGTCTCACAAGCCAGCGAAGGACTGAATGTTAAGTCGTTTCTAATGCAATAAGGAGCTTTAAGCTTCGCGCTTAGCAGCCTTGTTATAAAAGAAACAAAGTGCAATTGGTGAAAAGAGCGATTGTACTCATGCTTAACAAACCGCCGTGTACGAGACCCATACGCACGGTGGTGTGAGGGGCACTCCCCACCTGTTCATTCAGGTGGGGCTGTCCACTCGATTATCGCCAGCCCGTTTCTCAATCGAAGCTGTGCCGTCGCAAGTTAGCACTTTCTCCGTTACGCTGTGTCGCGTGCGTGGGCTTGCAAGCTCCTTTTTATTTTTTCTTCTTTAAAAATAAGTAGAGGAAAAAATAAAAAGGTGCTTGCAATGTGCGTTGGCTTTCATGGCTGTAAATTTAAAAATGCGAGTTTCTCCCTCGTTTCGTTTGTTCCATAAAGTTGATCATCTCCATCCCAAACCAAAAGTACATCTCTGTCCTCCTCCATGTAATCAACCATCCATTTAGTTTTAGATGGTAATGGAGTTTCAACAACAAGTATCAATTTAGCATCAGGAAGGTTTTGTAAGTAACGATATTCAAATAACTGACTAAGTCCATTTCTTACTTGGCTTTTTACATTTGTTTCCGTTAATGATTTCATTTCAAAAATGTAATCATCGTCTTGATGCCTTGTTGCAAGGTCAATTAGTTGATTGTATCTTGGAATTGCTCCTGTAGCTTTTACCCTCGTTGCAACAAGGTTTACTAATTTACGATGTGCATTGTCTGCTCTTTCAGTGGCTGCCAAATCACGATAGGAAATAATAGTGTCATGCGCTTTGGCAGTTCTCATTTCAACTGTTTTGTATTCGTTCAGGTTGCTTGATCTTGGTAAAATTGGTTCATCAATTTCTGTGAATTGAAGTAGTGGAATTTTTTTATTGATCAAAGTTGTGGAAAGAAAATAGCTTTCGTTTTTCTTTTCAATTATTCTAAGAGTATCAAGCCACGATACTACGGAACTAAATCTTCTTGGAGCCGTTGAATCTCCTGAAATATCTGCAACGCTAATTATGAAATCAACAATTTCTTCTCTTGTTACACCGTCTGTCTTGTATAATTCAAGGAAAGGAATTATCCTTTGGAAGATTCTTGCACTCAATACACCTTGAAGAAAAAGGGGATTGGTAAGAGTTGGATTTGATTTTACTAACTGTTTTCCGAGCGGAGTTAAAACAGAATGGTTTCTTGTAGGAGTAGCAACAAATCCAACTATTTCCGCTGCTTTACGATAATATCTTCCCTGACGTTCAACTTTACCTATTGCTTTTGCAATATCTTGAAAAGTTTCTCCGCCTTTGGCTATGCAAATAACAGTTTTGATTACATCTTCAATTACATCTGCTTGCGGTATTTCGTCACTTGGAATTTTCATGCTACAAACCTATAAATAAATACTCCTTTACGCGATTGTTTTTGTTTCCTATTTTATGATTTTGATTTCCGAAAGAGTATGTATGATCAATCTCATGTACTACAACTTTTGATTTATACTTACTTAACATAGCTGTCAATTCATCCTTTGCAGGAAATGAATTTGAAGAATATGAAATGACAATGATTGAATTTTGAAATTTATGAAATAAATTTTCAAAAGCTGTATAGGTAGTTTCTTTTTTTGCAAAGGGAGATTTATAGCTCGCAAACTTTTTTACTATTGAATGTTCTTGTATAGTGATTCCTTCCCAATTTCTTACTAAGCCCTCCACAAAATGGTATCTTCTTAAATAATCATTATCAGATTTTGGAGTGAAGTAGGGAGGGTCAAAGTAAACTAAATCTGCTTTGACATTTTGTTTTTCCGTTCTCTCATTTAATGAAATATTCTCTTGTCCGTTTTCAAATACTGCCTGATTGAATATTTCAATACTTTCTAAAAAATGCTGTTCCAATAATTTTTTCATATCAGCCCTTCCGTCATTGTATCTTTCACCTACAAATGTGAAAATACCTCTTGACCTTTTTTTCATGCAAGCCCTTACTAATGCAGCCAGAGCCAATGAAGTTTTATATTCGTTGTCAAGTTGTGAAATATTCTTCCTCACTCTATCAAGAAATTCATTTTCTTCTTCGGAGAAAAAAATATCGCGAAACGTTTCGCTTATGAATCCGTTGTTCTTGTTTTTCTTTAAAAGAGATTTTATATCACTCTTGTCAAGCTTCACAAAGGAATTTTCAATTATTGCTTTTGAGAATGTTTGGCTAAAAGAAAGAAAATCATTTGTGATTACTTTCTTTCCTTGGCATTTAAGAAAATATCCTACAACATTACTCCCTGCAAAAGCGTCATATACACTTTCAAAATCAAGTTTACTCAAATGTTGCCAAATGTCAGGAATGATTTTATTCTTGCTTCCCATGTAACGTGTGCCTGGGAAATATTGAAACTGATCTGCAAAGTTTTCTATCTCTAATTGCATAAGTTAAATTCCGCCTAAAACAATAATGTCCTTTCCTGTTCGTGTGCTGGGGTCGCAACTTATTAACCGCCTTGTTTCTATTACCTCAATTCTAAAATTCTTATAAAGGTCTGTGATCAAGGGATGATTTGAGTTTGTAAGAATTACAAAGCAACCTTTATCAACTAATTCTTTGAATACAATAAATAATTCTTTCTGATCTTTTTCGTAAAAGAATTCCTTAGTATATCTTTTGAAATCGGAATATTTACTCATTGGCTGATAAGGAGGATCTAAAAAAACAAAGTCTCCTTTCCTTGTGTGCTTTTTTAAAACAGCTTTATAATCAGAATGGATGATAGTTGTATTTTGTAAACGCCTACTGGCGTTTATCAATGTTTCTTTATTGTAGAATTGCTCACTATCTCTTTTGTTATATGGAACATTGAATATTCCTTTCTTATTAACTCTATACAGTCCATTAAAGCAGGTTTTGTTTAAGTAAATTAATCTCGCTGCTCGTTCAGATAGATTTAATGTGTGCGGATCAAGTGATCTCACTTGGTAAAAAAAGGTTTCTTCATTAACAAAGCCGTCAAGTATATCAATTATAGAATTGACATTATCCTTTACTGCTTGATAAGTGATAATAAGTTCTTCGTTGGAATCGGATATTACGGAAGCATTATGATTCAAATAGAAAAATAGTGCGCCTCCTCCGATGAACGGTTCTAAATAACTGTTAAATTTATTTGGAATGTATTTTACAAGTTCAGGTATTAATTGACTTTTTCCGCCTGCCCATTTTAAAAAAGGTTTGCGACTGTCATACTCGGGAAATAGCTTTTGCGTTTTCGCAAAAGTGGTTCTTTGAGTTTTTATGGTTATATCAATGGCTTCGTTAAACATGTGCTGATTTCCGTATTTTCTTAAAGTAAGTTATTTTTTGTTCTGCTACTTCTAAAATTTCTTTCCCAAATTCTTCTTCGAGTAGATTGTAAGCTACTTGGTCGCTTACAAAACTTACTTGTAATTCTTTCTTATTTACTTTGAAAATTTTGGCAAGTCGCTCAATCATATCTGCGTTTGCTTTGCGTTCACCTCGCTCAATCTTGCTTAATGTTGACTGGTCAAGGTCAAGTAGCGCAGCAAGTTTTCTTAAAGGCATTTCATTTTGTTCTCTTAGAGTTCTGATCTTTTCTCCGAATGTTTCAACCTTAATCATGGGCAATAATGTATCTTGACAAATATTGTCCAAAATTACGCAATAAATTTTATTGTGAAATTTTATTATTAAAAAGTTTTCAACACTTTCTAAGTGGTGTAGTTAAAGTGTCATGTGCGTTGATGAAAATTAAGCTAATTGTAATGGCTTTTCACTCTCCGTGTTCGTTCTTCTAAATAATTCAATGTCCGCTTCAATCGGCTTATCCCATTTAATATTTGTATTAAAAACCTTGCCTACTTCTAAAGGTAACACGCTCATTCCATCATCCTTCACGTCGGTAATCCATAATTTATAAACTTTATTAAGCTTAAAATAATTATCTACGAAATTAGGATGGAAAGCGAAATTACATGCAATGGATTGTAGTGTATAGCTTGGATAAATGATGAAATCAATTATATAATCTTCGTACAACGAAACATGTGAAAGCCATGAGCTCAAAGGATAGGGGCTTTGCTCTGTTATGAATGATTCTGCCACAAAAATGTTTTCCAAACTTTGAACTTTGAACTAAATAACTTTGAACCGGGTTTATTCTTTAACAAACTTCTTCACAGCACTCCCGCTCTCCGGTTTTAGTTGAAGAAAACAAAACAGGCAGGTTGGGAAACCTGCCTGCACAAAAATAGCCTTATTAAAATCATTTAATGCGCCTTCGTTATCATTAAATTCTTCATATTTAAGAACCCCACGATTATTATAAGCTTCCGCATAATCTTTATTAAACTTAATTGCATTGTTACAATCTTCAAGCACACCTTTGAAATCTTTAGAACTATCCTTAGCTATTGCTCGATTAAAATATATCAGTGAGTTATTGGGCTTTAATTCAAGAGCTTTATTATAATCTTTTATTGCCCCAGTATAATCTTTAAGTTCTTCTTTAGAAATACCTCTATTACAATAAGCCTCTGCATAGTTAGGTTTTAAAATAATTGCAGAATCAAAATCAAGCTTAGCTCCTTTATTATCGCCCATCATCTGTTTTATGTCTCCTCTGTCATAATAACAAATTGGACTGCGTGATAATGCAATAGCTTTGTTATAGTCATTTAGGGCACCTTTATAATCATTATTTGCAACCTTCGCATTGCCACTCTTTATCAATTCTGCTGCACCTGATTGTGCAAAGGATATACTTGTCGTTGTCGCAGCATATAGAGCAACAATAATAAAAGTACGAAATATCATGTTAATCATTCGCTATATGTATTGTAGTTTGCTGTTAATTCTTCTCCTTTTTTAATATTTCTCGAAGCGTAAAAATTATAATCCTTATCTGAAAAAACATTTGGTTTTTCTGAATGATTAAGATACCAAGCTATTGTCAGTGAACTAAAATTTTCAGGACAACCATATTTCCCTTTTTTAAGAACACAAAAATCTTTATATAATTTTTTGATTTCTTTGGGCAACTTCTTTCCCCTTTTCTTATCAACCCATATCATCTCGCTTTCTTCATCGTTGTAAAAGATTGCAGTCCCTTTTTTAATATCACGGATAGCGAATACACCAACACCACTAATTTTAGATGGTTTAAGCCTTGTATAAACTTTATAATGCGGAAGTAATTTTTTGTTTTTCACTTTGTATGTTTTGCAATTTCCTTTCTTAAAATAATTCCATCAATAAAAAGAATTAATGATGCTATAACTACTATTGCCCATATTTTAAATGGTGGATTATTTATGAATAGAGTGGTAAATAATAATGCCCCGATTAATGATAAGCTACTATTCAAATTAAATACATACCATGTAAAATAGCTTTCATTCAGTTTTTCAATTTTCTCTTTGTCTGCGTTAAAAAAGAAATCCCAATTTACCTCACTGAATATTTTGTTTAATGGAAATTCTTCCAATAAATCACGCAACGAATCAAACACTTCACCTATTAAAAATGCAATGATAATTGAGACGAAACTCACAATGATAATATTAGTATTTGGTGTGTCTTTTAAAGTTGCAACAATAAGATTAATTTTCCAGTTCATATATGAGCTAAAGCTCATTACTATGAAAACAAATCCCGGAATAAAGTGACTTATTAAAATATGTGGTTTTAGAGAAATGTTCATATGGTTTTTATCGGTTGTTTATTCCACTTTGTCAAGTTAGTATGTCGGTCATTCATTGCGCGGTACAGTTGCGCACAACAAATATATCAACGAAGTACAAGTTGCCAAATTAATATAAAATTTCAAGATAACATGAAAAAACGCAATGCGTTAATAAAACGGATCCCGTACGTACGGGATGGAAAAACGCAATAGGCTTTTTTATCAATTTATAGCTTTAAATTGTCTAACGGACTTTTTATTTTTGTGGCTAAAAACCAAAACCCCGGCAGCCATCGCCATCGGGGTTTCCTTTTGAATAACTATAAAAATTATGCAGCCAGAGTTATAGTAACCATTGCGGAAGGCACGCCATCATGCCCGTGAGCAACAGGAATGCACCAGTAGTTATATATAACCACAGCGCCGGTGGTGTTGGTGTCAATAAATTTGGTGTCGGAGGGATAGCCGATTACAACGGCGGCAGCGAGGCTGGTGCCGGTGCTTCTCAACACTTTGAAGAAGTCAACATTATTGGCGGTTACTCCAAGGGGCAGCGTCCATGCCACTTCTCCCTGGCTGGGATGCAGCGTGGTGGAAACAATTTGACGAAAGTTTTGCACCATGGGCAAGGCTCCCACGGGCGCACCGGTTCTTTTAAGAGTAAACCCGGAGCTGGTAATTATTGCTGCCATGAGCGTGTCATCATCTCCTGCTAAAACAGCAGCGGTTGACATAACATAAGCGGCTAACGAACGCACCAGATGAGCAAGAGTTAATGTTTTACTTCTAAGATCAACCAAGGAACCATGGCTTCCGCGATTGCCTACCGGCCCCCACACGGCTATTCCAGTAGTAACTGCTGCGGACGCTGCAGAAACGGTAATTAATGCCGGATTTGGCGTTGTGAACGACGCATTACCAGAAATGCCAGATACGGTTCTGTTGGCAAGATTTGCCCAGCCGGCGTAATCTTCGTTGTCAAGGTTTATTGCTATGGATGGTCTCATGATTTGGATGTCTGTTTATGACGGGCCAAACGTAGGTCTAATTAGTGCCTTGCCTGAGTTTGCCTTCTATAGTTATACAATTGATGTTAACAAAAGGGGGCACCCCGTTGGATTTGAGCCTAAAATAACCTGAATTCTCCATAATAATCTTGAATCCTATGGGGTAAAGATGCCATAAAATGTGCAAAAAACACTAAAAAAGGCAAGTTCGATGGGGTTTACCACATGCATGGTGAGGTTTACCAGATGCATAGTAAAGTTTACCATATACATGGTAAGGTTTACCGCGGCACGGCAAGGTTTACCTCATGCACGGTAAAGAGTACCGCGTTCACGGTAAAGTTTACCACGTGCATAGTAAAGAGCGCCCCATGCAGGATAAAGTTTACCATGACCACAGTAAAGAGTACCGCGTGCATGGTAAGGATTGCTGGATCACGGTAAGGTTTACCGTGTGCATGGTAAAGAATACCACATGCATAGTAAAGTTTACCACGTGCATGGTTTGGGTCATTTATTGTGGTGGCGGGTTGCACTTCTGCATTGCCCGATTCCTCTTCGAATAACATTACAAATATCAGAAAAATATTTTAAATATCACTTGTGAATATCATAGAATTCAGGTTTCCCAACCTGACACTTTTTATAGCTAACCGTCAGGAATCCCGCACGTGCGGGACTGACGGCACAGAAACATTGAACTGAAAAACGTTGAACGTTGAACGGGATTTTTATTCCACCATCTCCGCCAAATCAACCGGCACTACCTGCGTAACGCCTTGCTCAATCATGGTGATGCCGTATATAATGTCTGTGGCAGCCATGGTGCGCTTGTTGTGTGTGATGACGATGAACTGCGATTCGTTGCTGAACGTCTTGATGATGTTATTGAACTTGTCAATGTTGCTGTCATCAAGCGGCGCGTCCACCTCATCGAAGATACAGAAAGGCGCGGGTTTTAAAAGATATATACCGAATAGCAACGCAGTAGCTGTAAGCGTTTTCTCTCCTCCCGAAAGCTGGCTGATGGATAAAGGTTTCTTTCCTTTTGGCTGCGCAATGACGTTGATGTCGCTTTCAATCGGGTTTTCGGGATTCATCAATATCAGATCGCAGGTGTCGTCATTCGTAAAGAGGGAGCGGAATACTTTAATGAAGTTGGCGCGGATGGAATCGAACGCAGTCATAAATTTCTCTCTCGCCGTTGCATCAATCTCGGCAATGGTTTGCAGCAGCGATGCCTTTGCAGTTGCAAGATCAAGCTGCTGCGCAATGATGAAATCGTGACGCTCTTTTATTTCGTTATATGCTTCCACAGCCATCGGGTTGATGGGGCCGTAGTTGTCAAGTTGATTCTTCTGCTTGTTTACTTTTTCGCGCAGTCCTTCTTCCGTCCAATCGGGTGAAGGGTCGCGTTCAAGAATTTCTTCAATAGCAATATTGAACTCAACGCTGAGGCGTTCTTTCATCGAGTTGAGCAACAACTTTAATTCACCTACCTGATCCTTCACAGCTTGCAGCAATGCATCGCAATTATCTTTGCGCTGACGCAACTGGCGAATGGTATTATCTATTTCGTCAATCGCACCGCGCATTTTGAAATAATCCGCTTCGACAGTGGTTACGTTTTGATCGAGCAATTCTTTTTCTCCGTACATGGTTTGCAACTGCACATCGAAATCAACCGAGCTGCCTACTAACTCTTGTGTTTGTTGTTGCACCTTTTCAAGTTCTGCAGAATTGGTTTCGATATTTTTCTGCAAGGTCTCAAGCAGATCATGCTTGTAATTTATATCCCGTGTGAAGTTGGCAATCTTGTTCTGCTGATGCACATACTGAATGTTCTGCTGGTTGAAATCGTTGCTCTGTGTGTTCAATGTTTCGTTCAAAGCAGTAAACTCCGCTTGCAGCGCGGCTAGCGATGCTGCCACTCTTTCATACTGCGCGCGCAAAGCAGCCCCCCCATCCCCCCAAAGGGGGGCTTCAGCTTCTCCATCCCCCTGATGGTGTTCAACTCCCCCCTTCGGGGGGGCGGGGGGGCTGATAGCGGTCAGTTGAGATTGCAAGTCTGCGACTATACGCTGATTGTTGCTGATGATGGAAGCAAGCTGTTCTGTCTTGCTTTGCAACGATGATAACAGTCCGGTGAGATTAGATAAATCTTTTTGTAATGCATTGCGCGAAGCAGAGAGACGCTCCAGCTCTGCTTTATTTTCTTTCAGTGATTTCTGAATGTTGTCACGCTTCGTCGTTATTCCTTCTAATGATGCTTGAAGCGTTTCGATTTCTGTTGAAAGCGATTCAAGATTCTTTGCACGGCCGATGCGCTTACCATCAAATAAACCTACTGATCCGCCACTAAGCGCATGTCGTGTCTTGCAGTATTTCCCGTTTTGCGAAATGAAGATGTTGTCCGTGTTTTGCGATTGAAGGTGAGGTGTGTTATCCTGGTCGCCGGTTACAATATATACATCATGCAGCAGGTGATTGATGAGCGGAAGATATTTGCTGTCCGTTTCAATGATCTCCAATGCATGAATGCAATTATTAATTTGTGAAGGATTTACAGCTTGCGGATTTTTAAATTCAGAAAGAAGGAAAAAGTTAGCGCGTCCTTTCGATGCTTCACTCAACAGGTTGATGGCACGGCTGGCTTCTTCCACATTATCTATTACAAAATAATTCATGTAGCTTTCCAGGTAATTCTCGATAGCCGTTTTATATTCCTGTTTGCAGGAGATCACGTCAGACAAAAGCAACGCCTGGTTAGCAACCGTTCCCGACTTCTTTAAAAAGCGAAGCGACTCAGGATAGCCTTCCAGATTATCAATGAGTGATTTAGTAAGCTGGTATTCGTTTTTCTTTGAATCAAGCTTTCTGCCCTCGTCAATGATTTCTTCTGTTATTTTCTTCAGCGCTTCATCAAGAGAGTTGGCAGTGGCAGTGGCACTATGCATATCCGCCTCCTGCTTCTGCTGACTGCTGACTGCTGACTGCTGACTGGCGACTGGCGACTGCCGACTTTGGTTTGTTTCTTCTAATTCTTTTTCTTTGCTTTCAGTGTCTGTAGTCAGTCGCTCAATTTCTTTTTGCAGCGATTCCTTCTTTGCCTGGGCTACAGCATAATTCTTTTCCGACTCATGCGTTGAAACCTGTATGGCCTGTGCTTCCTGCGTGAGATGATTGATATCCGCCTGCATCTGCACATGGCGGTTGCGGGTTTCTTCCACCACTGTTCTCAGCTCTTCAAGACGGTTTGCCACATCCTGCAGCACACGCTCCTCATTAAACTTTTCTTCTTCAATCAGCTTCACACCATCTTGTGTTTGAATGAGTGAAGTCTTGTCATTATTTAATTGCGTGGTGAGAGAGGTTTCTTTGTCCTGTAAATATTTCAGCTTTTCATTACTTACCTTCTTATCATTTTCATACTGCTGAATGGTGCTGATCTTTTCATTCAGTTCTTTTTGCGCAGCCGATAATTCCTTCTCCTTATTAAGCGTGTCTAACTTTTGTTGTTGCACGGAAGCTTCCAGTTCGCTTATCTGCGCTTCTACTTTTACTTTATCATCGTGCTGTTGCTCTTCCTGCTTTTGCAGTTCTTCAAATTTTACTTTGCTGCCTGCAAGCTGAAGGATGGCAAGCTCAGTGCTTAGTTCTTTATATTGCTCTTTTATTTTATAATAACGTTCCGTTTTCTTTGCCTGGCTTTCAAGCAGCTTCATGTTGCGGTCAATCTCGAACAATAAATCATTCACACGGTTCAGGTCGGCTTCTGTTTCTTCCAGCTTGGCAAAGGTTTGCTTCTTGCGGATTTTGTATTTCGATATTCCGGCGGCTTCTTCAAAAAGAAGCTTGATGGAATTGTTTTTATCATTTAAAATATCGTCCACCATCTTCAACTCGATGATGGCATACGAATCAGGACCGATGCCTGTGTCAAGGAAAAGATCAGTGATGTCTTTGAGGCGGCAGGGAACATTGTTGAGGAAATATTCACTCTCTCCGCTGCGGTAAAGTTTTCTCGTGATGGTTACATTTGAATATTCAGTAGGTAAAATATTCTTTGTGTTTTCAAACGACATGGACACCTCAGCAAGGTTCGATGGCTTGCGTGTTTTTGTTCCGTTAAAGATGATGTTTTCCATCTTCTCTGAACGCAGCATTCTTGTCTTCTGTTCGCCAAGCACCCAACGGATGGCATCCACTACATTCGACTTGCCGCTGCCATTAGGCCCCACAACAGAAGTTACACCTTTATCAAAGTGCATGGTGACCTTATCACCGAAGCTTTTGAATCCTTTTATTTCAAGAGTTGTTAATCGCATACTTCTCTATTTGTTGATTTCATACTTCTCTATTTGTTGATTTATAGAATAATTGATTTATTGAATTTAATCTCCAATTCAACAAATCAATCATTCAACAATTTATCTTATGACGGGCAAAAATAGAAATTAAATAATGCTTTCTATTCATTGTTAATAATTGTTTAGTAACCATCTTTCGTTAACAATATTCATCAAGGCACGATGAATATGAAACATTATAAATGCACATCAGGCCAGTGATGAAAAGTTAAAATTTGGAAGTATTTGAAAAATATCTACCTTTATGTTGTCTAAGCAATTGCAAGTAAAGTATTAATAAAAAATCAACTTAGACTTTTGTGGAAAGATTGATAGATGGGGGTCTATCTTAAAATAAAATACATTCACTTTAAAAGGATCATGCAAAAAATATTTGCGTAGTTTTGGTAATTAACATTTCATTTATACTTTTACGCACTTCATTAATTATATTTTAACTTAAATTTAATAAGTAAAAAATGGGACGTAAGCTTTACTTATCGCTGGCGCTTTTTATATTTACTGCCACTGTGGGCTTTGCACAGACCGGTGAAATCAAGGGAAAAGTTATTGACAAGGAGACGAAGCAAGGTGTGCCTTTTGCTACAGTAACTGCCGAATCGAACGGTACAGTGGTGGGTGGGAATCAAACGGATATAGACGGAAAATATTCTATCAAGCCGTTAGCTCCCGGCAAATACAACGTGAAAGTTTCTTACGTGGGTTATAATCCATCAGAGCGTACAGGCGTTATTGTTTCAGTTGAAAATGCTGCCTATTCAGACTTCGAGTTAAATAAGGGAATTGAACTCGGAGCGGTGGAAGTGGTTAGTTATAAGATTCCTCTTATAGATAAAGGCAATACCACCACACAGACTACCGTTACACAGGAAGAAATTAAAAATGCACCTACGCGTGATGTAAATAGTATTGCTTCAACCACGGCAGGTATATATCAGCAGGATGTTGGCGGGGCTCTTAATATTCGCGGTTCAAGAAGCGATGCAACGGCATATTATGTGGATGGTATTAAGCTTAGCGGTTCATACAGTCCTCCACAGTCAGGCACAGAGCAGGTAACGGTTATCACCGGTGGTGTGCCTGCCCAATACGGAGATGCAACGGGAGGAATTATCAGCATTTCAACACGCGGGCCGTCGAAAGAATATTTCGGTGGCATTGAAGCATACACTTCCAAACTATTTGATGATTACAATAGCAATTTAGTGGGATTCAATCTTTCCGGTCCCATCATCATGAAGAGGGATACATCTGGAAGAAAATCATCTTCTCTTGCCGGTTTCTTTATTTCAGGCGAGTATCAATATAACGGCGACCCCATTCCTTCAGCGATTGGCACCTATATAATAAAGCCTGATGTGCTTTCCAGCCTTGAAGTTCATCCACTGGTAAAATCCCAATCCTTTTCCGGCTTTGACCAACGCGCTGATTTTCTTACATACAATGATCTGAATCATGTAAACGCACATGCAAATGTCGCCGATCAGAACATTAATCTGTCCGGCAAGATTGACATTATTCCCGCTCCCAATGTTACCGTTACGCTTGGCGGTTCGTTTACACATGACGATAACCGTTCTTTTACATATATCTATTCTTTACTTAATTATGATAAGAACCCGGAAAGCATCGGCAATAGCTACAGGATGTTTGCCAGGCTGACACAGAAATTCAGTAATTATACTTCCGGCGAAAAATCATCATCCGCTGTTAAGAATGCTTTTTATTCCATCCAGTTTGATTACACCGATGATAATGGAATAAGTCAAAGCGCCGATCATCAGGATAACTTATTCGATTATGGTTATGTGGGGAAATTCAAAACATACAGGGCGCCATTTTATCAGCAAACGGACACTGCCCATTATAAGGGAAACCTGGTTCAGGCCAACGTGCAAACCAGCGTTCAGGATACGCTCGTAACCTTTACGCCTTCCGGTATCAACGCCGTCATGTCTAATTATACTTCCGATTACTATGCCTTGGCTCCGGCTAAATCTGCGATTGTGAACGGAAACTTAGTTGATTATTACACTACAATAACTGACATTCCTCAACAAGGAGGATTGATTAACGGTGATAACCGAATTCCATTAAGTGTGTATTCACTGTGGGGTTCGCCTGGCCGCCAACCCAATGGATATTCTAAAGCTGACAACCAGCAATACCGTATTACCGCGCAGGGTTCAGCAGATATAAAGAATCACTCCATTGTAATCGGAATGGAGTACGAGCAGCGCATTGACCGCGGATATAGCACTTCTCCAAGCGGACTGTGGACGCTGGCACGGCAGCTGGGCAATTTCAATAATCAACAACTCGATTTTGCTAATCCACATCCTGTCATTAACCAGGACAGCGTTTTCCAGAATACGATCAACTACGATCAGAAATACGTACCCAAAACGGTTGACGGATTGCCCGTGAAAGGATTTTTTGAAAACGTTCGCGACAAGCTTGGCATTCCTTACAATCAGTTAATTGATATTGATTCTTACGACCCATCCACTTTTTCGCTGAACATGTTTACGCCTGATGAGTTATTGAACAATGGTAATTCTTATGTTAGCTATTACGGGTATGATTATCTGGGCAATGCCACCAGCGGCAATGTCAGCTTAAGTAATTTTCTTACCAATAAAGACGCGGGCAATAATTATACCCGCAGTATCGGCGCTTTCCAGCCTAATTATGTTGCCGGATATATACAGGATAAATTTGCCTACAACGACCTTAACTTTAATATTGGCTTGCGTGTGGACAGGTATGATGCAAACCAGCCTGTATTAAAAGATAAATACCTGCTTTATTCAGCGCACACTGCCGGTGAAGTTGCTTCAGGGTTACTCCCTGTTCATGCTAATGTGCCGAGTAATATACCGTCAAGCGCTACTGTTTATGTGAATGATGTAAACACCCCGACCAACGTTGTTGGCTATCGCAGCGGCGACCAGTTTTACGATGCAAATGGAAATGCCATTGCCGATTATTCTTTAATTTCACAATCTCCCATTACTACTAACGGAGTTATACAACCTTACCTGATAAATCCGAGTGATTTCGCCAACCAGACGGTGAGAGCAGATGCGTTTAC
Organism: Bacteroidota bacterium; assembly: GCA_003151745.1. Lineage (GTDB taxonomy): Bacteria > Bacteroidota > Bacteroidia > AKYH767-A > 2013-40CM-41-45 > PALSA-967. The sequence continues at coordinate 7,609 of PLYJ01000208.1, read as the reverse complement.
GCAATATACGCCGCAGGTAAATTATATGCCGCGCATTGCCTTTTCTTTTCCGATCTCTGATGAAGCATTATTTTTTGCTCACTATGATGTGCTGACGCAGCGTCCGCCTTCTTCATCGCAGTTTAACCCTGTTGACTATTTGTTTTTTGAAACACTTGCCGGCGGCGGTCTTCCTAATCCTGCTTTGAAACCGGAAAGAACCACGGATTATGAGTTAGGTTTCAAACAAGCGCTGACAAGAAGTTCGGCATTATCCATCTCGGCTTATTATAAAGAACTGCGCGACATGATTGAGGTGGTAGCGGTTAACGGAGCTTTTCCTATTAATTACATTTCCTATGGCAACCAGGATTTTGGTACTGTTAAAGGATTATCTTTGTCTTATGACCTGCGCAGAACAGGAAACATACGAATGACAGCGAACTATACCCTTCAATTTGCTGATGGTACAGGTTCCAATCCCGGTGCTCAGTTCAACGTAATTGCAGCCGGCATTCCCAACCTGCGTACACCCATGCCGCTCAATTTTGACCAGCGCAATACCATTACCAGCTCCATAGATTATCGTTATGCAGAAGGTAAAGATTACAATGGCCCTATGTGGTTTGGCAAGCAGTTCCTTGCTAACACCGGGCTTAATCTCGTATTCCGTGCCGGATCAGGCACTCCTTATACAGCGCAGAGCAATATAACCGCTGATGTGATCAGCGGGTTAGCTGAACGAACAACCCTTGCCGGCAGCATAAACGGTTCGAGCCTGCCATGGACATACCGCATGGATGCAAAGCTGGATCGCGACTTTGTGCTCAAGGTAGGTAAGGAAAGAGAGGGTAAGGGTAAAAAAAGATATTATGTTAACGCTTACATTCAGGTTCAGAATTTACTAAACACGCAAAATGTCATTGCTGTTTACCGCGCTACAGGTAACCCGAATGATAATGGTTATTTGTCAGCTGCATCGTCGCAGGCTTCTATTGCTCAGCAGGTTAATCCTGCTTCCTTCCGTGATTTGTTTGCCATTGCAGTAAACAATCCCGGTAATTATAGTTTGCCAAGAAGAATGAATTTTGGAATAAAGCTTAATTTCGATTGATATGATAAAGGTATATATAGTAATTAAGGTAATTAGGGGTGACCTTAATTACCCTTATTACCTCAATTCCCAACAACGATGAAAAAAATAAATCTTATTCTTGTTGCAGCCATGCTGATAGCATCTGCGACCACCGTATTTGCAAAAGATAATATAGGAGAGCAACGTAAAATTAATCCGGGAGGAGGGTTTGCTGCGGGTTGTGCTAAGTCAACAAATATAGTAAACATTGATTTAAATAATGTACGTGCTCCTATTTTGATGAACGGCGATATGTTTTGGGATCTTGTCAATGACATTGCGCGTTATGAAATTCCAAAAGGATCGGGCAAAACATCTGATTTTGCTGCCGCTATCTGGGTTGGTGGAAAGGACAACAGCGGTAATTTGAAATTAGCAGCACAAACATACCGCCAATCGGGAAGTGATTACTGGCCTGGACCTTTGGATACAGCCACGGTCAGCACAGACGCAAATGAATGTCTCAAATATGATCGTCACTGGAAGCTTTTACGTAGCGATGTGCAGACCTTTGTTGATCACTTCACAGGTAAATTAACTGGAATATATACTCCTCCTGCGGACATTATCAGTTGGCCGGGCAATGGAGATGCAAGCAAGAATGAAGGACACTTTTTAGCTCCTTTTCATGATGTTAATAATGACGGCATTTATGATCCTTACTCCGGCGATTATCCTGATTTTGATCTTTCTCTGCATCCTACCTGCGGTCACCTGTTTGGTGATCAGAATATATGGTGGGTATTTAACGATGAAGGCAATATTCACACAGAAACAGGCGGAGCGCCTATTGGTCTTGAAGTCCGCGCCCAGGCATTTTGTTTTCAAACCAATGATGAAATTAACAATTGTACTTTTTACAATTACACAGTCATTAACCGTTCCAGTTCTACCGTTAATGACACTTGGTTTGGAGCCTGGAACGATGTTGATCTTGGTTATGCCTTTGATGATTATGTTGGTTGTGATGTGGGAAGAGGGCTGGGTTATCAGTATAACGGAGAAGCTTTTGATCCCGGCACGTTTGGTTATGGCTCCAATCCCCCTTGCATAGGGCAGGCATTCTTCGAGGGGCCATTAGCCGATCCGAATGATGGAATAGATAACAACCGCAACGGGAGAATAGATGAGCCGGGGGAAGAGATTATCATGTCGCAGTTTGTGTATTACAGTAACGATTTCACAGTTACAGGAAATCCATTTACGGCGACGGATTATTACAACTATTTGCAGGGAATCTGGAGGGATGGAACACCGATGACGTATGGCGGTAACGGTCACGGAGGTTCTGTTCGTACCGACTTTATGTTTCCGGGTACTTCTGATCCCACCAATTGGGGAACAGGACTTGGAAAAAATAACGGACCCGCCGAACCTCCCTGGTCGGAGGAAACTGCAGGAGATATTCCCGGTGACCGCCGTTTCTTACAATCTGCCGGCAAGTTTACACTCAAACCAGGCGCTGTTAATCATATTACTACAGGTCTTGTTTGGGCAAGAACTACTTCAGGCGGCCCCACAGCATCTATTCCCCTCATGCAACTTGCCGATGATAAAGCGCAGGCTCTGTTTAATAATTGCTTTGCCATTACCAACGGACCTGATGCGCCGGATATGGCTATCCGCGAATTAAACAACGAGCTTATTCTTTCTATTAAGGCGGGGCAATATTCCAATGACTCCATAGAAACAAATTATCTTGAGAAAGATCCTTTCATCAGAACATCAACTGATACCGCCTACCATTTCCAGGGATATCAAATATTTCAGTTTGCAAATAACTCCGTAAGCATTACCGATATTGGCAATCCCGATAAGGCAAGATTGGTGGCTCAGTGCGATATTAAAGATTCTATTACCCAGATTGTGAACCAGGTTTTTAATCCTACCCTCAACGCATTCGTGCCGACAGATGAAGTGGATGGTGCAAACTTAGGTCTTCAGCATACATTTGATATTAAGACAGATGCTTTTGCATCAGGCACTTCAGCAACGCTCATCAATCATCAAACATATTATTTTACCGTGATTGCTTATGCCTATAATGCATCTGAAGTAAGCATCGATCCATTACACCCGAATGACGGTCACAACACTCCTTACCTTTCAGGCAGGCGAAATGTATTTACTTATACTGCCATTCCGCACATCCCCGATCCGCAGAATGGAGGGTTACAGCTAAACTCAAGCTATGGCGATGCACCCATGATTCAGCGAATTGAAGGACAAGGCAATGGTGGTTTAGTGCTCGATATGACGCAGGCAAGCATTAACGAGGCTTTATCTAATGCTACTAACTACCGCGTTAATGAACCTATTTATCAATCAGGTGCCGGTCCAATTAGTGTTTCCATCTATGATCCTGTGGCCGTAGGCAATCATGATTTCACCGTTTATTTACAAAATACTTCTGTCAGTTCCAAATGGTACATAACAGAAATGGCAAGCGGATTTACTGATTCATCAGATCAAACCATTGTCGGCAGTAGTGAAAAAATATTCCCTCAATGGGGGATAAAAGTAAATATTCATCAGGTGTTGGCGATGGCAGGCAATAGTGCACCTGATTCTGCATCTGCCAATAATGGTTTCCTGGAGGGGACAATGACATTCGCTGATAATAATAAGCAGTGGCTTTCAGGAGTTGCTGATGTTGATAGAAGTGCCCAAAATTGGATATTAGCAGGCACTGATACTTGCGTAGCAACTTGTCCCAATCTTCCTCCCCCTCCTGATTATTCTCCTAATGATGATCCTGCGCAGGTTTATGAAAAAGTCATTGGGGGTACATGGGCTCCATTCCGTCTCGTTTCTGACGTTGGTGACGGACCTACATATAACTCATTTCCCCACTCACTTGCTTTGAGATTGGATTCATTGGCAAGTGTTGATGTTGTTATTACGGGTGATAAAAACCTATGGTCACGAAGCGTTGTAATTGAAGAAGAATCCGATAGTACCCTTTCCGAGGGAGGCGCCAAAAAAGGTGATCCGCGACAACATGCATCGGTTGACAAAAACGGATTGACAGTTGCTCAGGGTGGTACTTCTAATCCATCTGATCCGAACGCTTCAGATTATATTAGCCCAACAGGAATGGGTTGGTTCCCGGGGTATGCAGTCAATCTCGAAACAGGCGAGCGTCTCAACATTATGTTTGGTGAAGGCAGCTATCTCGAGGCTGATAATGGCAAGGACATGTTATTTAACCCGTCTCCTAATACATATAGCCAGTTTGGCAACGTGTTATTTGGAGGAAAGCATTACATATACGTGATGGGAAAAGGCAGCGTCAAGGGTGCCATTACGGTAGCTTATGATAATTGCAGTTTGCTTAAGACCCGACTGGATTCAGCAGTGCACGTGGGGGAGAAATCAACAAGTAAAAGAATTATTAAGGGTAATGCCTGGCGGGATTGCATGTGGGTAAGCATTCCACTATTGGCAACAGGGCATAGTCTGTTAGAATCGGATGTAAAAATTCGACTGCGTGTTGCCAAGGCATATAGAAATTACAATGTTGCCACCACCTATAGTCCAAAGGATATAAATAGCTTGGGAATACCTTATTACACGTTCAGTACAACCGGCCAGGAGGCGCAGACAAATCAAACCGCCGTAGCAAAATCCGCTCTTGACCTTATTAATATTGTTCCGAATCCTTATTATTCTTATTCGTCTTATGAAAGGAACCAACTTGATAACAGGGTTAAGATTGTAAACCTGCCGAACAATTGTACTATTTCCATTTTCACATCAAGCGGTTTGCTTGTCAGGAGGTTCATTCGCAGTATTCCTTCTTCTACAGATCTTACTGAGGGAGTCATTTCACAAGCAGTTAACAATAGCAGCGCCAATACGGAAACTTCTGTTGACTGGGATCTTAAAAATAGCTCTGGCGTTCCTGTTGCCGGGGGAGTATATATCATACATATAGATGCAGGTAGTCTTGGAGAACGAGTCATTAAATGGTTTGGCGTAATCCGGCCAATTGATCTGGATACGTTCTAAAGAAATAGGGAATAATGAATAAGTAATAAAGCTCATTACTGATTATTTATTCATTATTCCTTATTAATTATTAATTGAAGATATATTATAAATATGAATAGATCATTTATTATTGCCGGTGTATTATTTTTATTGACAAATTCCGTAATGGCAGGTAATCCTGAGCGTGCAGGGCAGGCAGGCGCTACGGAGTTGCTCATTAACCCGTGGGCGCGTTCTTCCGGATGGGCGGATGCAAATAGTGGTAGCATCAGAGGTTTGGAAAGTATATTCCTGAATGTAGCTGGAGCGGCTTTCACTAAAAACACAGAGGTAATTTTCTCCAGCACCGATTATCTTCAGGGATCTGGCATCCGGATCAATGCATTCGGACTCTCACAGCGTATCAATGAATCGAGCGTGATCGGGCTTGGCATTATGTCTATGAATTTTGGTGATATTCCTGTCACCACTACCAGTCAGCCCGATGGTGGACTGGGCACCTACAACCCGGAATACCTGAACATGAACCTGTTCTATGCAAAAGCGTTTTCCAATAGTATATATGGCGGCATTAACGTGAAACTTGTCAACGAAAGCATTTCTAACGTATCTGCCAGCGGAATTGCTTTTGATGCCGGCATACAATATGTAACAGGAAATAATAACGATAAAGACAATATTAAATTCGGAATATCCCTGCGCAATGTTGGCGCTCCTCTCACGTTCACTGGTGACGGTTTATCCTTTCGTGCCAACCTGACTCCGAATGGACTGCAGCCTTACGGACTAACTGTTTCAAACCGGTCGCAGGATTTTGAAATGCCTTCGCTGATAAACATCGGCGCATCGTATGACATTAAATTCTTAGCTGCGAATCGTCTTACTATTGCCGCTGCCTTTACCTCCAATTCTTTTTCAAATGATCAGTTTCACCTCGGCCTTGAGTATGGTTTCAAAACATATTTCATGCTTCGCGGCGGATTTACTTACGAAAACAATATTTTTGACAGCACGCTTCGCACCACTTCTTCAACAGGTCCGACTGCCGGCTTTACCGTTGAAATTCCTTTTGGGAAATCGGGTAAGACGTTTGGAATAGATTACTCCTACAGAGCAACAGACCCGTTTTCAGGAACGCACAGCCTGGGAGCACGATTTAATTTATAATATTTATATTTGTACTCTTAAAGTAGGGAGTCAGGAGCAGAGAGCAAGGAAGTCATTTCCAAGCTCCCAGCTATCAACTCCCTACTTTTTTCACTTATTTCAAATCAACTCATAAGAAGGAATTATATAACAATGGCGAACATATCTTATTTCACCGAAGAGGGATTGCAGAAGCTAAAAGATCAGTTGGATCATTTGAGGAATGTTGAGCGCCCGCATATTTCACGACAGATTGCGGAAGCACGGGATAAAGGAGATCTGTCGGAAAATGCAGAATACGATGCTGCAAAGGACGCACAAGGCATGCTGGAACTGAAAATTTCTAAAATGGAAGAGATGCTCAGCAATGCACGGCTGGTGGATGAAAGTAAATTGGATAATTCAAAGGCACTCGTTCTCTCCACTGTGAAGATCAAAAACATAGGTAATGGACAAACGATGACTTACAAGCTGGTCACTGAAAGCGAAGCGGACTTGAAATCAGGAAAAATTTCAGTTAGTTCTCCCATAGGTAAAGGACTGCTTGGCAAGTCAGTCGGTGATGTTGCCGAAGTGCAGGTGCCTTCCGGAACATTGAAACTGGAGGTTATTGAAATAAGCAGATAAAAAATTGCGGATTGCGGATTTTAAATTTCGGATTAAGACCCTCATCAATCCTAAATCCACAATTCGAAATCCGAAATAAAAATGTCTTCCATTTTTTCCAAAATCATAAACGGAGAAATTCCCTGCTATAAAATTGCAGAGGACGAGAACTTTTTTTCTTTTCTAGACATTAGCCCTCTTGTGAGGGGGCACACGCTGGTTGTTCCAAAACAAGAAACCGACTACATTTTTGATCTGAACGATGATCTCCACAAGGGGCTTTGGCACTTTGCCAAGCGCATAGGGAAGGCTGTGGAGCAGGCAGTTCCGTGTAAGCGAATTGGCATTACCGTCATAGGACTGGAAGTGCCGCACGCTCATATCCATCTAATTCCCATCAACAAGATGGCTGATATGAACTTTGCCAATCCCAAGTTAAGTTTTTCTAAGGAAGTAATGGAAGAAACAGCCACTTTGATCAGAAAACACCTTTCATAATCAGAAAACCGGCAATTATATACTTGGCTAACCTAACTTAGAAAAGAGGCGTTTTTGATGCCAAAAAGAGATATTAACAAATCTCGTTCGGCTTATCGTCTTTAGGCGGTTTAACCCTTACAATCCTTCGCATTGCCTCATCAAAACTCATGTGATTGGGCAATTTGACTTTTATTTCGGGATATTGCTTTGGCTGTTTTTCTTCACTTTTGCCATAGAACAAAGTAATACCATTAGCCATTATATAATAGT
>PLYJ01000061.1 GCA_003151745.1 Bacteroidota bacterium | reverse complement strand
GTCTAAATTTTGGGGAGCATTACACGGTTTGTTGTTGTCTCTTTTTGGTTGATTATGTCGTATTTAGTAAAAAAGCGGTCTTTTTATTTGTTTCAATGTCTTTCACCAACAAGAATGGCAACACTCAGGTTTTTGAGACTCATCGCGGTGCACTATCGCATATCTTCAAATTCTCTTATCGCACTGCTCTCAAACTCAATTCATAGACAAGAGGCGTGAATGGATATATATCAAATGAACCGTTTGCATTACGCCTTCCTTCTTCTCCATAGGCAAGATTTGAAGGCACAATGATGGTTGCCTTCTCCCCTGTTCTCATTAAAAGTAAAGCTTCTTCCCATCCTTTAATAACGGCGTTCTGACCAATCGTAAATTGCCTGGGATGCCCATCAAGGTCTGAACTCTCGAACGCTTTGCCATTCAGGAAACGCCCTGTATATTCAATCACGCAAATGCTTCCCCTATCCGGCGAAATACCTATACTCTTGAGATCTTTCAGAAAGTAAAGTCCATCCAGAGAAGGTGTGAGATTTAGATTATGTGCTTTAAGATATTGGTCAATGGCCTGCTGCTCCATCTTCCTTCTTTCCTCGTTCATCTTTCGTTTCACAAGTTCGGCTTCCTGTGCAGTTTCAATTCGCTCCAACTTAATATCAAATCTTAGCTTGCTGCCAGTAGCAATTCCGCCTGGCAAAGGTTTTTTAAAAACAATATTAAACATGCTGTCAGCCGAGACAAGAAAGGTAGCACTGTCGCCGGCAGCAAGCAATGTAAGCCCTTCTTCATATGAACCGTGAAAAGGAGGATTCATCAATTGGAAATGCCAAGGCGCACCGTCTTTGTGTGAATCAAAAATAACAGAATCATTCGCTGTTTTATAAACAAGATACATGGTGAGGTAATCACCCACTTTTGCCTTTGCACCGCTATTGGAAGTATATATCTTGTACTGAAGCCCTGAATATGTTTTGTGATAACCGTTACCTGAGCAGGCGAACAGCGAACAAATGATAATTTGAAAATTAGCTAATTTAAAAATTTGACGATGGGCTCGCATTACGATTTTATTAATTTGAAAATTCAATTGACAGAAACTAGCTCCACATCATATAGAAGAGTAGAATTACCGGGTATTTTCTTACCATCGCCTGTCATTCCGTAGCCAAGATATTTCGGAACAATAACCCACGCCTTTTCTCCGGTATGCATTAGCAGGAGCGTTTCTTCCAGTCCCGTTATATTTTCACCGCGCCCAAGAGTAAACTCAAGAGGTTTGCCTTTTTCAGATTGATAAGCAGAAGTTCCGTCAAGCAAAAATAGTTTATAATTAATTTTTATCTTATCATTACGTTTAGGAGCAGTTCCATTTCCTTTTGCATATACCCAATAATGAACTCCTGTTCTGGTGCTATCCATCTTCCATTGATGACGTTTAATAAACTCTGCAATACGGGAAGATTCATTATCGACCATAATTTTATTAACGGCTATCATATGCTCTTTCAGGCTATCGTTGCTTACAGGTGATTGTTGATTATCCTTATCCCCTGCACAGCCTGACAATAAGGTAAGCAATGAACAAAGAATAAGGAATAAATAATAAAACGCGCTGATCCTTTTTTTATTCATTAGACATCTTTCCTAAATAACTTAAACTTATGCTAAATTTTACAAATTTCATGGCTTTTATAAGTTTAATGAACAAATTAATTATCAATATTAGTTTGAAATTTTACAAATTTTCAACATATAAGTACTTAATTTAATTAGGAAAGATGTCTATTATTAATTACTGCTTACTTTTACTTAAAAAGCTCATCTTTGTATTGAGGAAGAATGGACACAAACCTGTCTGTTGTTTTTTGAAGCGATTCCGATGATCTGCCACCCGAAGCATTTCTATGCCCACCGCCTTCAAAATGCTTCGACGACATATCCTTTACTGAAAACTCGTCTTTGCTGCGAAGCGATATTTTTATTTCTCCATCACGTTCCATGAAAAGAGCTGCAAGCTTGATGCCTTTAATGCTTAATGCATAATTCACGATTCCTTCTGTATCTCCCGCCTGGTAATTGAACCGCTTAAGCTCTTCTTTTGTCAGGCTGATGTAAGCAGTGCGAAATTCTGTAAGTACCTTCATCTTTTCTGAAATGCAATAACCGAGAAGGCGTAAACGGTTGGCAGAAAAGTTATCATATACATTCTCATGAATGCGGAAGTTCTCTGCTCCGGCATCTATAAGGGATGCAATGATTCGGTGTGTACTCGCCCTCATCGTTTCATACCTGAACGAATGTGTGTCTGTCATAATGCCCGTATAAATACACTCAGCCATCGGCTTACTGATTTTTGTTTTATCTCCCATTGCTTCTATGAACAGGTAAATCAATTCGCAGGCTGAACAGGCTTCCGAAAAGGAAAAGGTATAATCAAATATTTTATCGGGATCAAGGTGATGATCAATAAGAATCTTCTTTGCTTTTGATTTACTGACAAACTCCTCATACTTTTCAAGGCGTTTGAGCTGATTGAAATCCAGGCAAAAAATAATATCCGCTTCTGAAGTAACGCTTATTGCTTTTAAAGGATTGCTTCCAAAGTCAATAATTTTATCAACGCCATCCATCCAATGCAGGAAATCAGGAAAATCACTTGGAGTGATGACGGTAACGTTATGCTTTCCCATCATTAAATAATGATAAAGTCCTAAAGAAGAACCAATCGCATCGCCGTCCGGACGATGGTGAGTGGTGATAACAATATTCCGCGGAGACGAGAGGAGTTCCTTTAACTCTTTAATGTCCTTTTCCGCAAAGCTGATAGCCATAAACAATTTTTGGGTAAAAGTATTAATTCGCAACCATGTTTACTGAAAAAATATTTTGCATTTTTGAATCGGCTAAAAGGAAAAGCGATGAAGAAATTTTTTATCAAGCTAAGCAACAAGCACGAACTTATCTTTAAGTTTTTTCTTGTTGCAGCAAGCATTCTGATTATTGTAGCTGCTTTGCCACGCGAAATACAATTTAATTACGAAGTACAGGAAGATAAACCGTGGGCTTATGAAAACCTTGAAGCTCCTTTTGATTACGCCATTTTGAAAGACGAAGGCGGCCTAAACCATGAACGCGAAGAAAGCTTAAAAAGCTTTCATCCATTTTTCGATATGGATACAACCATAGCGGAGAAAAAGATAGCTTCTTTCATTGATGACTTTGAAAAGGAATATGAATCGTCTTCAACGTTGAACAGGAAACACGAAGCTCCGAATACAAAGGAGATGCTGGATTTCGGTGAATCCCTTCTTAAAAAAATTTACGATAAGGGAATTATCTTTCTAAGTGATCACTATGAGCATGCCCAACCAGATTTTATTATTACGCTGTTGAAAGATCATGTTGGTGAAGAAAAAGAGGTGGGGGATTTTTACACATTACAAACAGCGTATAACTTCATTGCCGCTGAAGTTGACAAGAAATATGCAGGACATACCGGTACAGGTTCGGAATTAATCACGCTGCTTGAAAACTCACTTACGCATAATGTCCTTTACAATGACGTGCAAACTAAAAAGTGGAGCGCTGAAGCGATCAACAGAATTTCACCTTATCGCGGCAAGGTTCAGAAAGGAGAAACAATAATCCGAAAGGGAGAATTGGTGGATAAAGATAAGCTTCAACGCATTGAGTCGTTAAAGCTTGAAATAAAAAACTGTAATGCTCCCCAAAATTT
>PLYJ01000132.1 GCA_003151745.1 Bacteroidota bacterium | reverse complement strand
CTAAATTTTGGGGAGCATTACATTCAAACCAAGCCCTCTACATTCGAACAAATGCCAAAGAAAAGAAACTCGATATTCAAGTTGATTTAGTTTCGGAAAATTTGCGTTGGTGGGGCATAAATTCCAAAGCGTCTATATTGATAAAATGATCTCTCGCTGAAGGAAGTTGTGCATTTGTATCTATTGTGAGCACTTCACTTCTTTACCTCCATCCTTAAATGACCTCCGCCATTTTTCTATATTTGCCGTTCAAATTTTTAAATCATGGAATTGAACGAGCAGGAAATTATCCGCAGGCAGAAACTGGAAGAGCTTACCAAGGCAGGCATCAATGCTTATCCTGCTGACTTGTGGGCTATAAATACCTCATCAAAGCATATTCTTGAAACCTTTGAATCGAATCCTGATTCATTGAAAGATTTGGTTTTTGCAGGCCGCATCATGAGCATACGCGATATGGGCAAGGCATCTTTTGCTGTGCTGCAGGATAGCGTTGGCAAAATACAGGTGTATGTGAAGCGTGATGAGATTTGCCCGGGAGAAGATAAATCACTTTATGATTTCGTGTGGAAGAAATCGTTGGACATTGGTGACATCATCGGCATCAAAGGATATGCATTCAGAACGAAGATGGGTGAAATATCTATTCATGCTTCTTCGATAACACTTTTAACCAAGTCGCTCCGTCCGCTTCCTGTTGTGAAGAAAGATGCAGAAGGAAATATTTTCGATGCCTTTACCGCTCCTGAACAACGTTACCGCCAGCGTTATGTTGACCTCATTGTGAATCCTCATGTAAAAGAAGCGTTCATCAAACGTGCGAAGCTGGTGACTACCATGCGGCAGTTTCTCAATGGCAAAGGATATATGGAAGTAGAGACGCCTATCCTTCAACCGTTGTATGGAGGTGCAGCAGCGCGCCCTTTCAAAACGCATCACAACACATTGGACATGCCCTTGTATCTGCGCATTGCCAACGAACTCTATTTGAAAAGGCTTATCGTTGGCGGCTTTGACGGCGTGTTTGAGTTTGCGAAAGACTTCCGCAATGAAGGGATGGATCGTTTTCACAATCCTGAATTCACGCAGATGGAATTGTATGTTGCCTATACAGATTACGAATGGATGATGAACCTCGTGGAAGAAATGGTGGAACGCATCGCTATTGATGTAACGGGTTCAACAGAAGTGAAAGTGGGCGAGCACATGATAAACTTCAAACGCCCGTGGAAACGCTTTACCATGTATGAATCCATTGCGCATTATACAGGTGTTGACATCACTGAAATGAACGAAGATCAATTGAGGCAAGCCGCAAAGGACATGGGCATACATATTGATAAAACGATGGGACGCGGAAAAGCGATTGATGAAATTTTTGGAGAGAAGGTAGAACCAAACCTGATTCATCCAACCTTTATTACTGATTATCCTGTGGAGATGAGCCCTCTTGCCAAGAAGCATCGCACTAAGCCGGGATTAGTTGAGCGCTTTGAAGCCATCTGCAACGGTAAAGAAATATGCAATGCTTTCTCTGAGCTCAACGATCCTATTGATCAGCGAAAAAGGTTTGAAGATCAGCTTGAATTAGGTAAACGCGGCGATGAAGAGGCCATGCAGTTAGATGAAGATTTTTTACGTGCCATCGAATATGGCATGCCTCCTACATCAGGCATGGGTATAGGCATTGACCGTCTTGCCATGATCATGACGAATTCTGCTTCCATCCAGGATGTTTTGTTTTTCCCCCAAATGAGGCCGGAATACAAGGCAACTGAAAAAATGGAAACTCCTTAATTTTATCTTTACCACATAGTCACAATAGATCACATGGAAGAAACACATAGCAGCATTGAGCTATGTGTTTCCTATGTTTCTATGATCCTATGTGGTAAAATGTAGCAGTTGAATATTTTCCAACTATACCTTTTTACGACTTTTAGGGGCAAACATGTAGCCTTTCTTTTGCAATCTCGCTTTTTATTTCATAAATTTACGTCGCAAGGGGACGAGTCCGTCTTATTGACTAACACGGAGACCTCTCCTTTTTCTGATAGTCATATATGTTTAACCTTTAAAAACTTATAGCTATGAAAGTCTACGATGATAAACACATTAAAAACGTTGTGCTGGTGGGAGCCTCGAAATCCGGCAAGACAACGTTGGCAGAGGCAATGTTGTTCGAAGCCGGACTAATCAACAGGCGCGGAACAGTGGAAGAAAAAAATACTGTTTCCGATTTTCATGACATAGAGCATGAACGCGGCAACTCTGTGTATGCAACAACGATGCATACAGAATGGAGAGATTACAAGATCAATATTATTGACACGCCCGGTCTGGATGATTTTATTGGCGATGTCATTTCATCGCTTCGAGTAGCGGACACGGCTGTGATGATGCTGAATGCAGAGAATGGAGTAGAGGTAGGGACTGAACTTATCTGGAATTATGTAGAAAAATTTCAGAAGCCCATCATTTTTGCCATCAACCACGTGGATCACAACAAGGCAGACTTCGACAATACATACGAGCAGGCAAGAAATCGTTTTGGCAAAGCGGTTACGTTAATGCAATACCCGGTGAATCAGGGAGAGGGATTTGATTCCATCATTGATTTGCTGAAGATGACCTTATATAAATTTTCTCCGACAGGTGGCAAGCCGCAGAAGCTTCCTATTCCTCCTGAAGAACAGGAACGCGCAAATCGCCTGCACAATGAACTGGTGGAAAAAGCAGCAGAGAACGATGAGAAGCTGATGGAGCTTTATTTTGAAAAAGGATCGCTTGATGAAGATCAGCTTCGTGAAGGATTAATGCTTGGAATGTTGCATCACGACGTGTACCCGGTGTTCTGCCTCTCTGCAAAGAAAGATATGGGAGGCGGAAGACTGATGGGCTTTATTGATAATGTAGCACCCTCAGCGACAGAATTATTTGCAGAAAAAACAGTTGATGGAAGTGAGCTGCCTTGCGATCCGAAAGGGCCTACTACGCTATTTGTTTTCAAAACACTTATCGAACCGCATCTTGGCAAGCTTTCTTTTTTTAAGGTGATGAGCGGCGAGGTGAAGACTGGTATGGACTTGGTTAATTCAACTACAGGCCATACAGAGCGGCTCAACCAGCTGTTTATCATGGATGGTAAAAACCGTAATCCGGTGGATAAGTTTACAGCCGGAGATATAGGAGCAACATTGAAGCTAAAGGACACGCAGGCAAATCAAACCCTTTGTGTTGCGGGGAAAAATATAACTATCGAACCGATTCATTTCCCTGATGCACGGCTTCGAGTCTCTATTGTTGCAAAGAATAAGGCAGATGACGAGAAGCTCGGATCGGTGCTTGCTGAAATACACCAGGAAGATCCTACCATCAACATTGAATATTCGCGTGAACTAAAACAAATCATTCTTTCCGGGCAAGGGGAGCTGCACTTGAATGTTACTAAATGGCGACTCAATCATATCTATCATGTGGATGTCGAATTTGAGATGTAATGCTCCCCAAAATTTAGACTGTTAATTGTGTTAAATGAATATGTAAATTTAACCAAATAAACAGTTTAAAAAAATGAGAAAAGAAAGAAGGACTTAAACAGGAGCATTCAAAGCCAAAGCAGCATTAGAAGCCTTACAAGAGA
>PLYJ01000063.1 GCA_003151745.1 Bacteroidota bacterium | reverse complement strand
TTGCGCAAACCTAAGAGACGCCACATTAATTATTTATATATTATAAATTTCCTTTTCTGAAGTTTGAAAAGTTGGAAGAGAATATTTTTAACTGATCATAAGCTTCCATGCGTGTTATTTCTCTCACATCGCGGGGAAGCATGCCTTTTATATCAAGCTTTTCAATGGAAAAACGTATTAGTCGCAGCGTGGGGAAGCCAACGGCAGCAGTCATTTTGCGCACCTGGCGGTTCTTGCCTTCTTCCAGCGTAATGCTTATCCATGAATCAGGCACAGTTTTTCGTACGCGGATAGGAGGGATGCGATCTGGGATGCCGGCAGGCGCAGGTATTATCTTCACCTTGCAGGGCTTGGTGGAATAGATTTTTCCATCCACACTTATGCCCACTCCTTTTTCAAGCTTGTCGCAGTCAACAGTTGTAATCGTTCCTTCCACCTGCACATAATATGTTCGCTGATGTTGATTTGTCGGATCAAGCAAAGCATGATTCAGCTTCTTGTCGTTTGAAAGAATCAACAATCCTTCACTGTCGGAATCCAATCTGCCAACGGGATATACATCTTTAGGAAAATCAAAAAGAACGGCAAGCGTTTCATGCTCACCTTCCTTGGTAAACTGCGAAAGCATACCAAAGGGTTTGTAAATTACAAAATACCGGAACGAACTCATTACTTCTACGAATTACGAATGTACGAATGTACGAATATGCAGTTCATGCGTTAGCATTTCATCCATAACTCATGGCGATTCGTATCTTCGTATAAATTCGTAATTCGTAGATAATTACCTTAATTTTGCCCCCTTTATTTTTGAAGAAATCGTAAAATACAGGTAAAGTGAAAATTGCCAAAGACACCGTAGTTACTGTAACCTATCAGCTTTACGCTGCCTCTTTGTCGGAAGAAAAGAGGCATATAGAAACAGCCGATGCCAACAGCCCTTTGGTTTTTCTCTTCGGTACAGGTAATATGATTCCTGATTTTGAAGCTAACTTGCTTGAAAAATCAGCCGGTGAAGATTTTACTTTTCATATTAAAGCTGCGGATGCTTACGGAGAGGTTGATGCTGAAGCTATTCTCGATTTACCTATTGATACTTTTAAAGTGGATGGCATTATAGATTTCAAACTGCTTCACATTGGCAACCAAATTACTTTGTCCGATCAGAACGGAGAGCAGGTAATCGGCAAGGTTGTAGCTATGGAAACAGATTTTGTAAAAATGGATTTCAATCATCCGCTGGCAGGAAGGGATTTATACTTCACAGGAAAAGTAATTAACGTGCGTGCAGCCAATCCCGATGAGTTAAGCCACGGGCATGCACACGACGGCATGAATGAACACTAAAAAAATCCGTTCAGCATTTTTTGATCTATCTTTTCATTAAGCTGAAAAGAAAACTTTTTCCGAAAGAGAAACTTTTTTAAGGTAAAATCGCCGTTAATTTCTACCTCAACTTTATCGCCATTCAGCAACAACGCCAAGCCAGAAGAAACTATTTTCATTAAATCTTCCTGCGATGCTTTCGCGCTTGCCGGAATCGAGAAATCTGTATTCCTTTTCAGCCTCATTACACTGTCCGATTGAAGATTAGCAAACGATTGACCGTTAATTGTAATCTTCGTTTGCAGTTCACTTAACTTGAAGCTCACGTTGTTTGGGTTATGGCCTATGATGTTAAAGTTTATTTGCGCATGATCGCCTTCCTTACTCACAGCTATATGTTCTGCTCCTGCAAATTGCAACTGCTTCACAGACATACATGATGTAAATGAAACTAACAGGGCAGGCAATATATAGTTTGAAGCAATCATGTTTTTAAATAAAGTGATGAAACAGTTTTTCCGGATACAGGGTCATTTTTTGATCGCTAAGATCAGGCTATTAGAACGCCTTTTACATCAATTTCTTTCATTTTATGTGTTTTTTAGCATAAAAATGCAAAATAAATGACAAATGACGGCAATCGGAAGCACTATTTTGCCTCATTTACCGTAAAAAATATTTTTCAAAACCCTTGATTTGTATAGGATTAAATAAATAATTTTGGAATGTCCAATCTGTAGTCGCTACTTTCGGACTGCAAATTGCAGTATAAATGCTAAACTTAATATTTTAATAACATGAAAAAATCAAAGAAATTAAAAAACAAAAAAATTAAAGCTTCGAAGAAAAAAACTTCCAAAGCAAAAGCATCTAAAAAGAAACCTGCTGCAAAGGCAAAAAAAGTAGCAAAGAAAAAACCAGTTAAGAGGAAAGTAGCAAAGAAAAAGGTAGTTGCGAAAAAAGTTAAGGCAGTCAAAAAGACAGTTAAAAAGGCTGCTGTTGCCAAAACTTCAAAACCTTCTCCTAAGCCTGCACCAAAAAAGGAATTAAAAGAAGTGAAGATAGTTGAAACTACTTTGTTTGTTGCTGAAGAAATGAAACATCATATTCCTGAAATTCCCATTTCTCATTCTGATGGCCCCGCGCATTCAGAAGAAGAGAATGTTCACATGGATGAGGATTTCAAAGGTTTTGAAGAGCCCGGTCCGGTTGATACAGATGATGATGATGATTTTTAGTCTTTTGGCTTTCTGCTGAAGACAAATCAGGATTTCTCTTTGGATATATAGATCGCCCCGCCTGAAGAGTTTCTTCTTGCGCCTGTAACCTCTTTGAGGCAATTCACTTCGCCGCGCCAACGAAGCACTCCGAGGAATGCAAATATCAATGCTTCCTTGTAGTTAATTAACGTTGAAGAAGGCAAAACGATCTCAGAAGGCCGCCCGAACGGCTGTTCAGTCGGGCGTGAAAGATGCGACGAAATTCTTTCTGTGAGAAATTTATTGAAAGCCCCTCCTCCTGTAGTAAGAACTTTTCCCTTATCATGATCCGCTTTAATAATTTTTGAAATTTGAATAGCGATATGCTCGCAGCAGGTGCTTAATTTATCTTTCGTATTTAATGAATGCTTTTTAAGAACAGGGAAGAAGTTTTGATCCACCCACTCTCTTCCTAAAGATTTTGGATGATTGAGTGAATAATAGTCGAGCGTATTTAGTTCTTCCAGCAATGCAGAGTTTATTCTTCCTTCCCGTGCCAGTTTTCCATCCATGTCAAATACAATTCCTTCTTTCTGCGCCAAAGCATTCAACACCATGTTTGCAGGGCATATATCAAATGCAATCCGTTTTGAATTTTTCTCAAAGGAAATATTGGCAATGCCCCCAATGTTTAAGCAATAATCATATTCACTAAAAAGAAAATGATCACCGATTGGAACCAAAGGAGCGCCTTGTCCACCAAGAGCAACATCAAGCGAGCGGAAATCGCAAACTACAGAACATTCCGAGGCTGCAGCCAATGCAGCGCCGTTTCCAATTTGCACCGTGATTCCTTTTTCAGGCTGATGAAAAATGGTATGTCCATGCGAAGAAACAAAGTCCGCTTTCAATTTATTTTTCCGGATAAATTGATTCACTAATTGACCAAGATACCTGCCATACTCATTATCTATACTAACAAACGCTAAAGCGCTTTTCTCATGCAGCGATTCCAATGTCTTCCTCCATCCGGCATCGTAGGAAATAGTTTCAGCCTCTTTTATTTCAAAATTCCATTTTCCATCATTGATGTTAAAAACGCAATAAGCAATGTCAACGCCGTCAAGCGAAGTGCCACTCATTAAGCCGATTACACGATAAGTTTCCATGTTCTATTATTTATATGTTATTAGTTAGACGATAGCCGGAGTCATAAGTACACCTTGCATTTTATACGCCGAATAAAGCATAACGTTTAATGTATAACTTGTATCTTCGACGCCCAATAACGAATAACTTAACACCATGGAGTTTGAATTGAATGAAGAGCAGCTGATGATACAAAAGGCAGCCCGTGATTTTGCACAAAATGAATTAAAACCCGGAGTAATTGAAAGGGACGAACATCAGAAATTTCCAAAGGAACAGGTAAAGAGGCTTGGAGAACTTGGTTTTCTCGGCATGATGATAGATTCTAAATACGGCGGTGGCGGCTTAGATACTATCTCTTACGTGCTTGCCATGGAGGAGATCAGTAAAGTAGATGCTTCTGCTTCTGTTATTATGTCTGTAAATAATTCATTGGTGTGTTGGGGTCTCCAGGAATATGGAACCGAAGAACAGAAGCAAAAATATCTTATCCCTTTGGCCAAAGGAGAAATTATCGGCGCATTCTGTTTGTCAGAACCGGAGGCAGGCAGCGATGCCACTTCGCAACATACTACCGCTATTGATAAAGGAGATCATTATCTTTTGAACGGTACGAAGAATTGGATTACAAATGGCGGTTCTGCTTCAACCTTTCTTGTTATGGCGCAGACCGATGCTTCTAAAAAGCACAAGGGAATTAACGCCCTTATTGTAGAGAAAGGAATGCCCGGCTTTACGCTTGGGCCTAAGGAAAGCAAGCTTGGCATACGTGGTTCGGATACACATTCGTTAATGTTCAGCGATGTGAAGGTTCCAAAAGCAAACAGGATAGGGGAGGATGGATTCGGATTTAAGTTTGCTATGAAAACATTAAACGGGGGCCGCATCGGTATTGCTTCGCAGGCACTGGGCATTGCAAGCGGAGCGTATGAGCTGGCGCTTGCTTATTCAAAAGAGCGTAAAGCATTTGGAAAGCCCATCAGCGAGCATCAGGCCATTCAGTTTAAGCTGGCAGACATGGCAACGGAAATTGATGCCGCCCGTTTGCTTTGCTTCAAAGCCGCATGGTTAAAGGATAATAAGAAGGATTATAGCCTTGCAGCTAGCTTTGCAAAAGTGTTTGCTTCACGAGTTGCCATGGAAACAACAGTGGAAGTGGTTCAAATACACGGCGGTTATGGTTATGTTAAAGAATACCATGTGGAGCGCTTGATGCGCGATGCCAAGATTACGCAGATTTATGAAGGCACCACGGAAGTGCAAAAGATGGTTATCTCAAGGGCGATTCTTGGATGATAAATTCTGTTGTACGGCGCAGATGTGATTTTAAATCGACTGTTTCATAGGGTTAGCCGCTCAAACTTCCGATACTTCCTTTGAAAAGCAGGTAATGGAACTAATAATTCCATCTCTTTCTATGATGGGGTTAATGATGGTTTCAAGAAAAGTCACCTCCCCGTCTGTTGTGCATGAGTGGTTTACCTGAATACGTTCTCCTTTAAAGCTGCTGTTATAATACGCCGTCCACAAATCAATTTCCTTCTGCGAAAAAGAATAAAATATGCTCATGCCTTTCACAGGCTCTGTTTCAAAATAACGCTTCATGTGCTTTTTAAACGGCGTATTAAATTTGAGAAGCTTAAAATCGCGGTCAAGGCTCCATATCCTGTCCGTAGTGCTATTGATGATAGCATTTAACTGCGCCCTGTTGTTCAGTATTCTCTTTTCTGTTTCTTTTAATTTTGAAATGTCTGTGGCAACTCCGAATATATGTGTTGGCTTATTTTCAAAGTCGCACATAAAAACAGATTCCTTGCTCATGAACCATTTCCAGCTTCCGTCCTTGCATTTAAAGCGATATTGCGATTCAAGAAAGCTGCCTTCTTTGGCACTCTTCACTTCATTCACGAACCAGTCATATTTTGCAAAGTCATCAGGGTGCATCAGCTCCATGATTTGTTTCCGGCTCATCGTATTGAACGTCCCTTTTGCGTAACCAAGAAATTCTTCAAAGCCCCTGTTGGTGAATATATATGTTTCCGCTTTCAGGTCAAATAAATAAAAAACATTGGGAGTGATGGACAGCAGCTTTTTATTGAAATGATCGAGTATAAAAGAATCAGAACCTAGAATAAAAAAATCGTCTTCGCGGAAATCTGCTTTAGCAGCGGGAGAGGCATCCTTTACTATTTTTAATGTTGTTTTCTCTGTCATAAGATTGGTTCTTTATATACTTTTAAATATGAACATCTTAAAGTGATCAAGTGATACCAAAAGTAATAAATGAACAATCCTGAATAAGTGTGTCGTATATAGTTATCCACATGCATGGTTAATATCCTTATCTGTATAACGCTATGATAAACCCGTCATGTTCATTGACCGGTAAGGAAAATACGGGACTTTACACGAAATGAGGTTTTCAGGTAGGACAGTGAGGTTAAAAAAGCAATGCCTGCATCTACCTGTTAAAGGCGTGTTTTACACCTTTTGGCAGGTGTTAACTATGGTTTTGAAGATGCCAATTTATCCCGTTGCGGAGAAAATGTTTCCAGGTAAGGAGCGTAATAATTTTCATCAAATTGTTTCTTCGCATTGTGATACGAAGTGATGCCGCCTATTTTATGAAGAAAATATATATAGTACCAGGCAAAATCAACCTGGTATTTTAAGAAGCCCGCACGCGCGCTGCCCGGATACAGATGATGGTTGTTATGCCATTCCCCTGCAACAAACCCGGGCCAATATTGATTCACAGACATATCGGCGCGGTTAAAATCCATGCCGACAGTGCGTTTATCTTTTCCTTTTCCATGTCCTTCGTAATTAAAAGTTCTTACGCCCACTGCCCAAAAGAAAGCGCCTCCGAACAGCGCACAGGCTAAAGGCATACCGCCAATAAGGAAAAAGATCAAAAACCAGAACGACCAGTTGATCACCATCTGCGCTATGGTAGAAAACGGCTTGGCAACGGAACCCCATTTTTTATAGCTGGCGTACGTGTTGCCTTTTACTCCCGTATGTTTCATGAGTTGTCTTACTCTTTCATAGTCAGCCTCGCTCAGGTCTTTCGCAATGGGCTGGTGATTGGCATCGGCAAGAAAACAATATAGAAAGCCTGCATTCGCATTATACGGATCGCCGGGCTGGTCTGATTTGGTGTGATGCACATGGTGTGAAATCACATATATCTCTTCGGGAATTATCTTTAAAACAAGATTGCGCGTGATGAATCTCCAGAAAGAATTGCGGAATGTATAAGCGCCGTGCGTGGAATAACGGTGATACCAGATTGTGCCATGTGTGCCCATGCCCACCATGCTATATAGAAAAGCAGCAACCAATAGCCACCAGCTGAAATACTTGAAAATGAAAAGCACGAAGAAAGGAAACAGGCATACTACTGAAATCCAGCAGGTGAAAGCAAGCCAGTTCTTCCGTGATTTAAAAATATTAATGCGGGAGAAAAACTCTGCAAGAAGTTGTTTGGTTGAAGGCTTGATCAATTCTCCACTTTCGTCCTTCCATCCATAGGAGGGAGGATCTAAAACGTAATCTATGAATGCCATTTACAACGAATTTAAAAAAAGTAGTGGCAAATAGATATAGGTGAATTTATTGTCAAACCTGCCAGAAGGTGTAAAGATAAGAAAATGTTTTGAATCTGAAATAAATTAGGTGATATGTTAAAGTTATTGTTTGTGCTAATTTAAAAGTAAACAGTCTTCAGTCAGCAGTCTTCAGTTTATACTAAACAAGATGCGGAACAAACCGAAGACTGCCGACTGCCAACTTTCTTCTCCGTTCAATTTGCACTCTTCAAACTCTCCAAATATTGGTCTGTAATTGCATAGCCATTCTTCTTCGCGTTGAGTGCTGCATCCAGCGCCTGCTGCTTATTATGAATGCTGTTATAAGCAAAAGAAAGATTATACCAGGCATTGCCCTGCGCCGGATTCTCTTTTACTGATAAGGCAAGATCGTCAATGCCCTCCTTGTATTTGCCTGAGTTTATATATGCCGTGCCGCGATAAAATAAAAGCGTGGCATCGTTTGGTGAGGCAGCCAAGGCGCGGTTATAATCATCTATTCCTTCTTTATACATGCCAAGCTGTATTTTTTCAGAAGCTGCACTTGCCAGGTTGGAAGGTTCATCAGGATTTAATTTCAATGCTGTGTTAAAATCATTGAGCGCCTTCTGATGCTCACCCATGCCGGAATAGGTAATGCCCCTGTTATGAACTGCATCAATATCAGAAGGCTTCAGCCTGATCGCTTCCGAATACATAGCAATAGCCTTTGAATACAATGCAGTCGCGGTATCCTTATTCCCCTTTGATGCAGCCTCCTGTGCCTTCATGCTATATAGGTTTCCCATGTTATTATACGCACCCTCGCTGTTTGAATGAAAGCGTGTCAGCAACTCATAATCGGAAAACGCTTTTTCCATGTCTCCGTGCAGGCGGTAATAATTAGCACGGTTATCATAAGCGATGCTGATGCCTTCTGCTAATGCAACATTGGTGACGCCGCCGTCATGGGTTGAAACGGGAGGATACTTCTCTATCACATCAGTCCATAATACTACATCATTCTGCCAAACCTGGACGCGTGCATAGCAGGTGACTGCAAGCAATGAAGCAATAACAACAAGCGATGCAGCAGCTATCGTTTTTGTTTTCTTTTGTTCGAGAAAGCCATTCGCATAGGTTGCGATAATAAAGAACAGGCCTATATATGGAAGATATGAATACCGGTCCGCCATAATAGCTGCACCTACTGAAAGAAACTGCAGCACGAGCGCCACCATTGCAATAAAAAATCCGATACCAAACAACAGCAGACGGAATTGCGCTTTATTTCTTTTATAAGTAACGAGCAATGGTACGGCCGCTATACACAATGCAATGACGGGAGCGATCTTATATACGAATGAAACATCTCCGCCACTCAGAAGAGGGTAGGGGTAGAAGGCAGATAAGCCAATGGGCACCAGCAGCTTTTCAAAATACATCATAAACCCGTAGGAGGCAAACATAAGCCTTTGGGGCAGCGTAACCTGGCTAAGCGTTGAAATGGCTCCCTGCGATTGCACTTTAACCGCTATATAACCTATTACTAATGATAAGAGGAAAAAAGGAATTTTCTCCGTGATGGATTGAGCGGTAAACTTCCTTTGCCTGTAAAAGTCAATCAAAAGCAACACCACCGGCAAGGGCACTGCCATGGCTTTGCTTAGACAGGAGAAAAGAAACAGGGCAAAACAAAAAACCATGTATTTTATTTTCTTTGTTTCTATATAGGTGAGGTAAGTAATGCAGCAGGCAAGAAAGAAAAAACAATACAACACATCCTTTCGCTCTGCAGCCCAGGCAACACTTTCCACATGCATGGGATGAATGCCAAACAGCAAGGCAGCTACAAAGCCTGTCCAGAACTTCTTTCCCGATAAGCGGTAAAGAAAAAGAAACACAAGAAAGGTATTGAAAAGATGCAACAGCAGGTTGGTGAAAAAATAACCGTACGGATGAAGCTGAGAAAAAGAATAGTTCACAGCGAGGGAAAGCATCGTGAGCGGATGATAATTGAGAGAAGCATCATGCTCGCTAAACATGGTTTTAAGATGTTTCGCATCCATTTTGGTAATGAGGTCCTGCTTGGTGATATATACAGGATCATCAAAATTTATAAACTTCTTTTGATTGCTAAGCAACGGCGAAAAACAAATGAACGTGACAACCAGGAGAGAGACAACCAATCCAAGCTGCATGCTGTTTTTATACCAGGGAGCCGCAACTATCAGCGCTTTCGATTTTATCTCGCGTGGTTTTTCCTGTGTTTTCTTCTTTGCCATGAATCGCGAAAATAGACATTTTTTAAGGCGCCATCAAAGATGGAAGACAAATCGTTTCAACAACGCTTTCATTGTTTCGGTTGATGTAATAGCCGGTAGTGAAAGAACACCTGAACAGGATTACTCCTTCACAAACCGCTTCATGATACTGCCGCTCTTCGTTTTCAATTGAAGAAAATACATGCCTGCAGGAAGATTCCCAATATCAATCTTTGTTACATATCTCAAAGATAAGCATATATAAACAACATGAGAGGTAACCGTCCTGCTTCTAAAAATTCTTTTTGAAATAACTCTCAGGTTTCACACGCCTGAATTCAACTGTATTATTTCTGATAATGCACAGAATCCAGTATATTTTATTTCCATGAGCAGTGTGAATTTCCGTTTTATACCACACCTTTTGCCGTGCTTTAAATCTTTTAAGACGTGAAATCTGCGAAATGCTTGAAGCTGCTTTTATTTCATCAATCTTTTTCCTGAGGGCTTTAATCAACTCTTTATTGGCAATAGCATTATAATCCCGCCTGAAAGTGCCCTTATAGACCAACTCCATATTTCCTGAAATCTTTCCTCACAGTTTCTTCAGATACATTTGCGCTGTTTTCGCTTTCTTCAATCAGGTGCAGCATTATTCTTTTTTCATATTCATCTTCATCTTTCACAATACTTATTCTTGCATCCAACGCTTTCATCAGCTTTCTGAAAATAGGCAAATTGTTGTTTGGTATTTTTATAATAGCAATACTCATAGCTTTTCTATTTTAAGTTATTTGGTTGATGCGAAGATACACAATCAGGCACGAACTTGTAATGCTCCCCAAAATTTAGACTGTGAATTGTGTT
>PLYJ01000155.1 GCA_003151745.1 Bacteroidota bacterium | reverse complement strand
TTTTGTTAGGTTGACGCGTATGCGTCAACAGCATAAACATGCTATTCCTGCTGCTGCAAGGAGAAATTAATGTCTAATAAACAATGACTTTTTTAGTAACCTCATTACCTTGCGTTTTTAACCCATTGGATAAATATCCTACGGGTTTTAACCTCACGAAATATACGCCGCACCCATGCTCTTTCATGTCAAGCTGCTTAGTATATTCTCCTGAAAATCCATTTAATTTTTCGAGATATATTAACTGGCCCAGCAAATTCCTGATTTCAATAGTGTAAGTCGCATAAACTGTTGCATTGATGGAGAGTGTAAACAGTCCATTATTAGGATTAGGATATATATTAACTGAAACAGGAGCTTTGGTTTCATTAACAATTCCTGTAACGGTGCTTACATTGATATTATCCAAGTACATCATGTGTCCGTAATCAGATCTGTTTTCAAAGGAGAACATTACTTCGGGCTGACCTATTAAGCCGCCAATGTTAAGATCAATTGATTCTTGCTTCCACTGAGTGGAATCCGGGACAAATGGAACAGCAGTGGAATATCCACCTGTAGTGCTGAGGGCAAGCCCTCCCTTTTTCAAAAGCGTGTGCCAGGTACTTCCGCAATCTGTTGAATAATACACGGCAAGAGTATCCGCACTAACGCTGGAATATGGAGAATAAGCATAATCATAAGATAAGGACGGACTGATTGCATTTGTGAAGTCACATTGCGGAGTGCGAATGGAATAACTTTTGCCGATATTGTCAGGTATCTCATTATCAAAATAGATAGAGGAATTGCTTTGCCCATTAGCACCAGTTGGCGGTGTAGATAACTTTTCGAATTCAGCAGCGATGTACTGATTATTATTTGCCCTAGTTGTTCTTCCCCAACCCCAAGCGGAGTCTGTTCCTGCCTGCCTCCAGCCGGTTGGAGGAAACGTATTACCTTCAAACCCTTCTGCAATAGAAGTTAATCCATAAGTTATAGAATTAAAGCTTATTGCCAATCTATCATTTGATGGTACAGTATCTACAACACCGTTGGGCATTGAAGTATATGCCTTGAAAGTATGCCCCCCAAACGAAACGGACTGAGCAGGTAAAATCACTTTATTTTTTCCAAGCCGTAAAAGATTGCCTGACCAATTGTAAGTATTGATGGTTCCATTATCAATCTGGTAGTTAATTATAGCAGAAGTTATGTTATTTATACCCTTATTCTGAATGGTAACTACAGGGGTGAAAGAAGCGCTGCACAGTTCTTCAAAGGGTGATGCAATGTTTGAAATCCCAGCATCATTCATTGCATAAGAGGTAGCATTTGTATCTAAATAACTGAATTCGGAAGTGTAATCATGTACATTTTGCAGACCCTGGAATCCCAAACCATAATAGATTTGGAAATTAGCTAAAGCTCCTGCATCGGATAAATGTTGATAAGCATTGGAAACAATAGGACCATACGTATTATCTTCTCCACCTACAGACATAGTTATTGGGATATACTGACCATTTTGCCATGGATAAGTGAATGAAGTTAAATTGTTAGATTCGTTCATTGATTGGATAGCCGGTGACCACAGTTCAAGACCACGGAAATGCCAATAATTTAACAGACCATAACGAAGCGCAGCTCGTCCTCCAGTACCAAAACCACTGAGGTATATATCATCCGAGTCAATATTATAAGCGGACATTGCATCTGCAATGCAACTGGTTATAATACTGGTATCGCATACAGTCCAAAAATCAGTATAATCAGCAGTGGTATCACCGCCGCTATATCCCCCACCATACGGACAAACAATAATGGCATTATACATGTTTGTACCGGTAAAACCCCCTATAATTGACGTGAGATCCCTTTGATTTTGAGGAGTATCTCCATACGTATGCAAACTAATAATTAATTTATACTTATGAGCAACGCTATAACTGTCAGGGACAGAGTAACAGAGAATCCAGCCGGGGTTTCCGCTAAAATTTATTTTTCGGTTGAATGAACCTGTTTGCTGTGCAAAAGAAGTTTGTGCTAACAATACTCCTATATATGATAACATGACCGTTTTAAGAAAAGAATTAAGCTTTTTCATTAAAATTTGTTTTTAGACAATTCGGGTGGATGTTTTTATTCCTTTACAAATCTTTTAGTATCAATCGCGCTCTCCGTTTTCATTTGAAGAAAATACATGCCTGCGGGAAGCTTGCTGATGTCAAGAGCCTCACCTCCGGCCCCTCTCCAAAGGAGATGGGGGAAGGAGAGCACCTCCTGACCAAGTACATCAATAATTGTTATCTCGATTTTTTTATTGACTGCGGACTGCAAACTGATGACTATAGACTGATTCGCGGGATTAGGAGAAAGAGAAAATAAATTATCAATAGTATAATTTTGAATACCAAGAACGATAGTAATACCTACTGAAATCTGACAGCCGAACTCATTATTAACCGCGACATTATAATTGTCGCCATGAGTAACAACGAGGAAAGTATCTGTAGCACCCGGAATAAGTATTGAATTATCATACCATTGATAAGCGGTGTAAGACGGATCGGTACTACAAAACAGGGTATCATCATGTTGTATTATTACAGGCGTTGGCGGAGAAGCAAGCACTTTGATAAAATTAGTAAACGTAAGTGTATCACTGTAGCCGCTATTGGAAGCAATAAGCGTAGCATCAAAAGTACCTGCCGTATCATAACATATACCTTGTGGATTTTGAACAGTGCTTGAAGAAGGAGAGGCGCCCGGGAAGGTCCATTGCCATGAAGTGGTGTTAGTACTCATATCTGTATAGTTAATGCAGTTGTATGAGCAGAATGTCGTATCACTTGATTGAAAACCGGCAATAGGTATAATGGTGCAATTAGAGCAGGGGCAAAACTTTACCAGGATTGCGTCCTCTGTGCCATAGAAAATATCCTGAAAACCACCTGAGGTACAGGTACTATCCGGGCTTGCAACAGATACTTCCACATACACATTTCCGGCATTATCCACAGCAACAGTAGTGTTGCCATCATATTTTATGGCTAGCTGTGCGTAATAAGTAGCACATTGGCGGTTGCCGTTGTTATCAAACTTCGCAAGCATCATCATAAAACCACCGTTGCTACCAAGATAAATGTTCTCAAATCCGTTAGAGGCGATGCTGTCAGCGCTGCTGGTTAGCCCAACAGTAAACACATTACCCGAAGCATCGGTGGCTACACTCATAGCATCTTCAATCCCACTTGCCCCGTAGTAAGTAGCCCAAAGGCGATTGCCTGCTCCATCAAATTTTACAAGGTAAGCATCTAACATGCCTCCTCCATAAGTATCCTGAAAGCCACCCGAGGCAAAGCTGTCAGTGCTGAAAGTAGCTCCTGAGATAATAACATTACCCTGAGCATCGGTGGCAACTGCATCACACCCCGTGCCGCCGGTAGTGCCTGAGTAGTAAGTTGCCCAGAGGCGGTTTCCTGAAGCATTAAATTTTACAAGGAAGACATTGGGGTCAGAACCATTACCTCTTAAAGTATTTTGAAATCCGCCTGAAGCGATGCCAATAGTGTCATCCGTACCGCCTGCAAAAAAAACATTACCCGCAGCATCTGTGGCTACGCCGCTTGCTGAAGTACCAATCTCTCCTCCATAATATGTAGCCCAAAGGNNTTGGCATCAAATTTTACAAGGAAGGAATTATAAGGTGATCCTGATAAAGTATCTTTAAAGCCGCCAAAGCCGAGATTGGTGGAACTGTCAGTTCGACCGGCTAAATAAACATTACCCGAAGCATCTGTGGCAATGCTCCTGGCTTGATCATCTCCCGTTCCTCCATAATATGTAGCCCAAAGGCGGTTGCCATTGGCATCAAATTTCACAAGGAAAGCATCATTTTTCCCCCCTCCATAAGCATTTTGAAAACCTCCAGAGGCGATGTCGGTAGAATCGGAAGTCCAGCCAGCCAGAAATACATTACCCGCAACATCGGTGGCAACATTGAAGACTTCAGTATAATATGTTCCATAGTAAGTTGCCCAGAGGCGGTTTCCTGAAGCATTAAATTTTACAAGGAAGGCACAATTACGGCCCGGAGCTAAAGTATCAAGAAATCCTCCCGACGCTAAACCAAAGCTGGAGGTGCTTCCTGCAAGATACACATTTCCTGATGCATCTGTTGCCACACTTTTACCATAAGTATTTGCTGTTTGCCCGTAGTAGGTACCCCAAATACGGGAGTTTTGCGCTGATGCAAATTGCGGGACGAATAATAAATTTAAGAATATCGCTGCGAGGGCGAAAGTGAGTAATTGTTTTTTCATTTTATTTTTCATTTTATTTTTGTTTTTAAATTATTTTAAAAATCATATCAATATTACTGTGGAGTCTCTTAGGTTTTCCAATAACACCCCCTTAATCATCATCATGATCCGTCTCAACACTCTTGTTCACTATTTCCCCTGTCGGTTTAAGCTGAACTTCAATGGTCTTTTTGCCTTTTGTAAGTTCCACTTCATAGAGGTTTGCGTTGCCGGGTTTTTCGAGTTGTGTAGCTTCCTTAATCTTGTAACCGGGAAAATTCTTTATGATAGTTTCAGAAACCTCATGCGGAAGTTTAGCGACTTCTATTATGGTCTCAGTTTCAAGCCATTTACCGTCTTTATCAAACGAGGCTGAACGTGCTGCATTGTCCTCCTTAAATGTTGCTTCATATTCAGTCTTATCTTCTATTTCCCATTTTGCATCGGTTACCTTCGGGAACTTTGCCTTAAAAGCCTTCTGAACTGCAGACGGAACCTTATCTGAAGTAATTTTTTGTGCGAAGGATACTGTGCTGATTAATAAACCTGCAACAAGCATTACAATAATTGATTTCATTTTCATTTAGATTTGTTTGATTGAGTTATGTTAATTTTGCAAGAGGTCTAATGTTATTCAATGACCAATTTTTTATTAAAAATTTTATTGCCGCTTGCCAGCCTGATAATATATATACCCTGAGAAAGCCGAGCTGCTTTTGCATCAAAGAGCACCTGGTATTTGCCGGGAAGCTGATCGCTGTTTACCATATTTTTTACCCGGTTTCCTATAGCATCGAAAACTTCAAGGCTTACATCTATTGCATTGACAAGCGTATAGCTAATCATCGCATTGTCTTTTGCAGGATTGGGCTGTACATTAAATGAAACCACGGACTCAACCGCATCATTCAATCCAACGGGAAGGATGTTCACAGTATCCGCAGATACGGTGGGACCACAATGATTGTATGCATACAACCATACTATATATGAACCAGATGAGGGAAATGTATGAGAAGCGGAGGTGGTGGTGGCAGTTGAAGAGCCGGAACCGTCTCCCCACATCCACACAGAGGAATCGGCTGTAGCAGCATTGGCTGTGAAGGTTACATCATTACCAGCAACAGAAAATGAGAAGCCGCCCGTTTCAAAGTTGCCCGGTGTTTGGTCGTGAAGTGTTATGGGAACTGCAACCCAATTATTCTTGTGATTCTGAAAAAGAAAATGGTTATCCGGATCTGTAATAGAAACAATATAATAATTTCCATTGCACGTGCCTGCAGGAAGAATAATTCCCGGCGCATTTTCAAATTCATTATAGGTGTCAAGATTGCCCGGGTAAATTCCCTGGTTAGTACCACAACCGCTAACGGTGCCGAAATCTGAGTTGGGAATATCTGATTTGTGTAAAACGTGACCTGCACTGTCCACACAATATCCATAATTAAAATTGCAATCACCATCGTTGGTAAGACAGTAACTTGTTTTCGTTTTCGTGCCAATGACGGGCCATGTGGTTGCATCAGGATTGGGAGTTGATCTTCGAAGAGTATAGGAAGACCAGTCATCCACATGTGTATGTCCATGGGCCGGATTGTAAAACATTGTACCGGCAGGATGATCATAGTAGGTCATGGTGTTTCCGCTACGATGATAGATGCGTTGATTTACTAATTGCTTGACAAGAGAACTGTCAGGACACAATGTATCAAGGCATGAAACAGGAGTTGTGCCGCAAAAGCAGCTATCTATGCCATGAACTTCCAGCGGACCCCAACCGATGTTTGGAGTGGAGTTGCTAAAGACGATATGGCCGGGCGTTTCCTGATGATGTATTTCGATGTCCATTGCTGATGCGGTCATTTGAGGGAACAAATCGCAGTCAGTAGAAACTCCATCGGGGCATTTGCACCCAGCAGGATTTGAATAAGAACATCCGGTGAATACGGGAGTATGCGGAGGATTGTTGCCGAAGGTTATACTGAAGTAGTCAACGGAACCGGTATCACTAAACAGAAATAAATCTTTCACTATTAGATTCCATACACCATTTGGATTTAAGCCCGTATTGAATGTATTGAGTGATTGCTGCGGATAATAAGAGCCAATGAAAGGCGCAGTGCCCTGGTATATCCAACCATTGGATGCGTTTTCCTGAAAGCAGGTGCCGTAATAGCCGCCGCCTGCTCCACCTTTCTGATCCGCGAGCATAATGATGCTGTCGTTGGGGGAGCCACGCAACATAACCCGCAAATCTGCCACAGTTGTACATCTTATATCAAGGCAGACACTTAGTAAACCAAAAGATGAACTTGTTGAATCTATTAATCCTGAAACATTGATAGGAATGTTTAGTGTATCGCCATTGACAGGAATGGTATATAGGGTATCGTTAGTAAATGTCTGGGCAAATAATAAAGATGGTAAGAGGAGAAAAAAAGTAAAAAGTATTTTCATTAAAAGATAATGTTTAATTTAAGCCTCACCCCCAACCCCTCTCCAAAGGAGAGGGGAGCAGGGACTAGTTTCTTGAAAGAACGACTGTTTTTGATAGTGACTGATTTTCTGTTTGAAGTCTAATAAGATATAGTCCATTGGCAAGAAATGAACCGTCTTTGCTTTTGCCATCCCAATAGAATGTGTGTGCACCCGGTGACAGGTTCTCATCAGTAAGGATAGACACTTCATGACCTAAGAGATCATACACCTTCACTGTTATATGCTGAGTAGCAGGTATATTAACTTTTATGTTAGTGATTTGACTGAAAGGATTAGGATATATAGCATTAAGCGAGACGTTGTTAATAGCAGATGGATTTTCTTCAACTGCTGCGACAGTTTGCCCTAATGCAACTTGCTGCGCATTTAACACTTCGTCTCCAATGGCATCTCCAACATCGTAATAACTTACGAAAGCAACTACTTTCATATTCGCCGAATT
Source organism: Bacteroidota bacterium (assembly GCA_003151745.1). Lineage (GTDB taxonomy): Bacteria > Bacteroidota > Bacteroidia > AKYH767-A > 2013-40CM-41-45 > PALSA-967. The sequence goes on along the minus strand of PLYJ01000155.1, from coordinate 1,078 downwards.
CCAGGTAGAAGGTAAAGTATATGAATATGTCTGAGAATAATGTTGACCTGCGTTAACGGAAGAAGGAATAACTCCCGCAGTGCCCCAAATATTAGAAGTGCCGGCCATATTGTATCTTACCACGTCCTTATGATAAAATACCTGCCCTGTGAGGGAAGTTGGAATTATGCAGGGATAACTATAAAATTCACATGATGCGAGAGGAGAACTACAACCAGTTCCTTCATAATTCTTCTGATCATAACTGGAATTTCCGGTAACCTTATCTTCAACAAGCAAACAGGTAATCCTCATATCACCTGTAGCGGTACCAACAAAGTTTGCGGTAACCGTAGCCGTTGCTAATCTTGAAATAGTATTGTAGGTTGTAGCTATATCAATGCTGACGGGTGAAGACAAATTAAGGCGATAGACGGAAGCATCTTTAATATTATTGTGTGCCCCATTATTAGTAATCAATTTAGGATTAGCAGAAGTAGCTATACCTAAAAAATCCCAATCAAACCTGTCAACCATAACCTGAGGATAACCAGTAGGTTGATATGCATTATTAAGCGCTGTCGTAAAATCATTTCCCATAATATCTGAGGCAGCGTCAGGACCATGATCGGCGACTGCAATAACAGTTGATGGATATGCGGTTCTGACCTGGTCAATATAACTTATAGCCGTCGGGCAGTAACCACACCATGTACCGGTGAATTCTTCTATAAGTACTTTACGAGGAGCTTGTGCCATTGCTTGTTGCATGCCAGCAGCAAGGATTATTAGTAGTAATTTTTTCATTTGGTTATTTGATTTAATTTGATTGTTTATTTTTTTCATTGTAGTGATTTACATAAGCGGAATATGGAATTACATGAGAGGAATATTGACCGACATGCGCGGAAAAGTCAATTGAATATTACGAAGAGTCATTAAGCTGTGCGGAAGGGTCAATCGGATATGTAGAAGATGGACTTACCTCAAGAAAAAAAAGGGATTGCGGATTAAATCCGCAATCCCTTCCATAAAATGTCGTTAAATGCCTCTTACAGGCGCATTGCTGCGTTATCTCAGAAAAAATGAATTTAGTTGG
>PLYJ01000088.1 GCA_003151745.1 Bacteroidota bacterium | reverse complement strand
ATCAAATTTTACAAGGAAGGCATTACTAGCATTACTAGAAAAAGAATCACCCCCGTAAATATTATTTTGAAATCCTCCTGATGCGATACAGTTAAAGCTTAAGGTTGATCCTGCCAGGTACACATTACCTGCTTTATCGGTGGCTACACTCCTACCCGTCTCACTATAGCCGCCACCGTAGTAAGTAGCCCAGATGCGGGAGTTTTGGGCAGAGGCTAATTGCGGGATGAATACTGATTTTACAAATATCGCCGCGAGGGCGAAAGCGGGTAATTGATTTTTCATTGATTTTAAGTTTTAAAAGTTTAGTTTAAAATTAAGTGACTATCGGGTTGTCTGTACCAAAGAAAATATCAGGAAACCGCCTTCTTTTTATGCAACAATGGTCTTGTTATTAACAGATAAAATCGGTCAATTTGTCATGGGTCAAAATCTTGGTACAGACAAGCCGATAGGCATTTAAAATTATTTAAGTTTTTGTTACACACCTGTTCGACTATGCTCACAGCGACGCCTGACAACTCTCCAAAGGAGAGGGACAAGAGCGCAGCTATTGGAGCAATACCAATCTTTTATTAAAAGTTTTATTTCCGCTGGATAACCTGATAATATATATACCCTGAGAAAGCTGATCTGCTTTTGCATCAAAGAGCACTTGGTATTTGCCAGGAAGCTGTTTGTTGTTTATCATATTTTTTATTCGATTACCTATAGCATCGAAAATTTCAAGACTTACTTCCGTTGAACTGACAAGAGTGTAGTTAATCATCACATTGTCTTTTGTCGGGTTTGGCTGTATGTTGAATTGAACTACTGACTCTACTGCATTATTCAATCCAACGGGAAGTATGTTGACAGTGTCCGCAGATACAGTAGGACCGCAATGATTGTACGCATATAACCATACGATGTACGAACCCGGTCCCGGAAACGAATGTAAAGCGCTAGTAGTGAGTGAAGTGGATGAGGCTGACCCGTCTTCCCACATCCATACACATGAATCGGCAGTTGCAGCATTGGCTGAGAACGTTACATCGTTCCCAGCCACAGAGAATGAGAAACCGCCGGCTTCAAAATTCGCCGCTTTTTGGAAAGTAAGTTTGATAGGCACTGCAACCCAATTATTCTTATGATCCTGGAACAGAAAATGATTGTCAGGATCGGTAATGGAAACAATATAATAATCTCCATTGCATGTGCCGATTGGAAGAATAATTCCTGGCGCATTTTCAGATTCATCATAGGTGTCAATATTAGCCGGATAAATTCCCTGATCTGTGCCGCAACCGCTAACGGTGCCGAAATTTGCGTTAGGAATATCTGAGTTGTGTAAAACGTTACCCGCGCTGTCCACACAATAGCCATAATTGGAATTGCAATCACTAAGGTTAATAAGGCAGTAGCTTGTTTTAGTTGCAGAGCCGATGACGGGCCAAGTGGTTGCATCAGGATTTGGAGTTGATCGTCGAAGTGTATAAGATGCCCAATTGTCAATATGCGTATGTCCATGATCGGTATCATAAAACATTGTTCCGGCAGGGCGATCATAATAGGTCATGATATTTCCACTACGATGGTAAATGCGCTGGTTTACTAAACGCATGACGGGAGTGCTGTCAGGACAAAATGAATCAAGACATGTAACAGGAGTAGTGCCACAAAAACAGCTATCAATGCCATGAACTTCGAGGGGACCCCAACCTATGTTTGGCGTCGAGTTGCTGAAGACAAGGTGACCGGGTGATTCCGTATAATGTAACATGATGTCCTTAGCTGAAGCGGTCATTTCAGGAAGCAAATCGCAATCTGTAGAAACTCCATCCGGGCATTTGCATCCGACAGGATTTGAATAAGAACATCCCGTGAAAACCGGATCAGGCGGAGGATTGCTGCCGAAGGTGATACTGAAGTAATCAACCGAACCGGTATCACTAAATAGAAACAAATCCTTCACTACTAAACTCCAAGTGCCATTTGGATTTAAGCCTGTATTGTATGTATTAAGTGATTGTTCGGGATAAAAAGAGCCGATGAAAGGGGCAGTTCCCTCATATATCCAGCCATTCGATGCATTTTCCTGAAAGCAAGTACCGTAATAACCACCTCCATCACCACCTTTCGTATCAACCAGCATAATCAGGCTATCATTGGGTGCACGCAACATTACCCGCAAATCAGCCACAGTAGTACACCTGATATCGAGGCACACATTTAATAAACCAAAAGAAGAGCTTGTTACATTCGGTAAACCTGAAACGTTGATGGGGATGCTCAATGTATCACCATTTATAGGAATGGTATATAGGGTATCGTTAGTAAATGCCTGGGCAAATAATAAAGATGGTAAGAGAAGGAAAAAAGTAAAAAGTGTTTTTTTCAAAAGATAACTTTACCTACGAATAATAAAGAGTTAAGTTTTTTCATTAGCCTTATTTTTATTTTTTTATGTATATAGACAAATAATTTCTATTATTTCACAAACTATCCAAGTCAAAATTACTTCTGAATGATTAGCTTTTGTATTCCTTCACCTTTTTCTGTTTTTACTTTCAGGAAATAAATTCCATTGGGCTGATTAAAAATATCAATAACGGATTGCAGGTTAGACATTACAGATTCAAGAACTTTCTCTCCAATAGCGTTATATATCTCCCAACCCTTAATCTTCAATGCTATATCCTTATTCTCAATGGTGAATTTCCCGCTCGTAGGATTTGGGTAAATTGAAACGCTTATTGGATTACTTACAGTCAACTCATTGATGCCTGTTGTAACAGCATAACTAAAAATAATCCCATCGTTTGTACCACCTGCACTCGTCATTCCATACAATACGTTTCCAGAAAGCGTTAAATCGCCGGTAGGGGCTGCACCATTTGTATTATTGAATACGACCAAGTTATTAAATCCTGTGCCATCTGTATTGACAGAGAAAACATTACCTGCCATTGATCCCCCGCCAGCAGATGTCATTCCATATAACACATTGCCTGAAAGGGTTAAATCACCATAAGGATATTTTCCATCAGTGCCATTGAAATCGAAAAGGTCGGTAAATATATCACCAACTGTATTGAAAGAGAAAATATTGCCAAGATGGTTTACTCCGCCTTGCCAAGTCATTCCATACAACATATTTCCTGAAAGGATTAATGAACCTTCAGGAAATGCGCCATTAGTGCCATTGAAATCGAAAAGGTTGGTATATACATTGCCGACGGTATTGAACGAGAAAATGTTGCCATAACCATAACTACCGTTTACGATCGGTCCACCACCACCTGTCATTCCATACAACACGTTTCCTGAAAGCGTTAATGAGCTAAACCAAGGAGTATGACCGTTCACGCCATTGAAATCGAGAAGATCGGTATAGTCAGTGCCATCGGTATGAATGGAAAAAATAAGGCCCAGATTGTCTGCTCCTCCGCCATTCGTTACTCCCCCTCCACCCCCTGTCATTCCATACAACACGTTTCCTGAAAGCGTTAATGAGCCCCAAGTATTTTGACCGTTAGCACCATTGAAATTAAGCAGAACCGTATCCCTCGTACCATCAGTATGAATGGAGAAAATACAACCGAAATTGTTTGCTCCACCTTGTGATGTCATCCCATATAATGTGCTTCCTGAAAGAGTTAAGGAGCCAAAAGGGAAACACCCTTTTGTGTATGTAAAATTGAATAGTGTGGTATATACTGTTCCATCGGGCTTTATTTTAAAAATGACACCACTATCGTTTACGCCGCCACTATATGTCATTCCATACAGAAATGTTCCGTCAGAAATAAGTGAGCCATAAGGGAATTTTCCGTTTGCACCTGTGAAATCAAACAGCTTTGTGTATTGGGCCTTCGCACTTGCACTAATAACAGCAAGCAAAATAATTAAGTAAAGTTTTTTCATTTGCCTTAGTTTCTGGAGAGTACAATTGATTTGGCTAAAGACTGTTTTTCCGTTTGCAGTCTAACAAGGTAAAGACCGTTGGCAAGGGAAGAACCGTCTTTGCTATTGCCATTCCAATAGAACGTGTGTTCGCCCGGTGACAGCTTCTCATCCGTCAGAGTAGCAACATCATGTCCTAAGAGATCATAAATTTTAATTGATACATGCTGCGTGGCAGGTATATATACTTTTATGTTAGTGACTTGGCTGAAAGGATTAGGATAAGCAGCATCCAGAGAAACATTGTTAATAGCTGATGGATTTTCGATAACAGCAGTGACTGATTGTCCCAAAACAACTTGTTGAGCGTTCAGCACTTCGTCCCCTAATGCTGTGGTGGAATTGTAATAGCCAACAAAAGCAACTATTTTCATATTTGTTTCATTCCACGCTGCCGGTAAAGTAAATGTATAGCTTTTGCTGAAATGCTGACCAGCATTCACCGAAGAAGGAATAACTCCTGCGGTTCCAAAAGTTGGAGCCATATTAATTCTTACTACATTTTTATGATAAAACACCTGCCCTGTGAGGGAAGTTGGAATTACACAGGGGTAATTGTAAAATTCACACGATGCGAAAGGTTCACTACAGGCGCTTCCCAAATAATTATTCTGATTATAGGAGGAGTTTCCTGTAATCTTATCTTCAACAAGCAAACAACTAATTCTCATATCTCCGGAAGCGGTATCAACAAAATTTGCTGTAATAGTAACGCTGGCTATTCTTGAAATAGAATCATAGATTGAAGCTATCTCAATACTGACAGGTGAAGACACATTAAGGCATTGGGTCGTGGCATCTTTAGTATAATTGTGCCCATTACTATATGCATAAAGCAATTGAGGAGTAGAAGAAGTTCCAACCAAAGAAGACCAATCAGCCCTGTCAACCATAACAGCAGGGTAACCAGGAACTTGATATGCATTTTCAAGCGCTATGGTAGAATTATTTGTCATAGGATCAGTGCTTACGCTGCCGCCATGATCAGCAACTGCAATAACACTTGTAGGATACATTGTCCTAACCTCATCAATATCACTTATCATGAAGGGGCAGTTTCCACACCATGAGCCGGTGAATTCTTCTATGAGAACTTTGCGAGGCGCCTGTGCCATTGATAATCGGAGGC
>PLYJ01000096.1 GCA_003151745.1 Bacteroidota bacterium | reverse complement strand
TCAACCTTTTTCAGGACGATACACGGCAATAATGGGAGCAGTTGGACGGCAATCAATAACGGTTTGACGAGTAATCTTGTCAACACAATAGCCATCAGTGGCAATAATATTTTTGCAGGAACTTATACAGGTGTGTTTCTATCCACCAATAGTGGCGCAAGTTGGATGCCCGTCAATAACGGTTTGCCCGCAAATGTCGTATTTTCTATAGCTGTCAGCGGGGAAAATGTTTTCGCAGGTACTGTTTACAACGGAGTGTTTCTTTCCACCAACAACGGCAGTAGTTGGGCCGCAGTCAATAATGGATTTCCCGCAATTACTGATATAGAGACATTATTCATCAACGGAACTACTGTTCTCGCGGGAACGCAGAGCAACAGTGTTTGGAAAAGACCATTATCAGAAATAGTCGGCATAGAAGATTTTATTCAAAACGATAATATATATATTTACCCCAATCCCACTACCACTCACCTCACAATTCACACTTCATCTTTTCACAAAGAGGTAACGGTTTCGATAAGGAATGTGCTTGGGCAAATGGCCTCACCTCCGATAAGCCTCACCCCCAACCCCTCTCCTGCAGGAGAGGGGAGTGCTTCGATTGATATTTCGAAGCTTCCAGCAGGAATGTATTTTCTTCAGATGAAAACGGAGAGCGGGAGTGTGGTGAGGAAGTTTGTTAAAGAATAAATGGGTTTGGGTTTGAAGTGTGTGGTTTGATGTTACGTAACTTTAAACTTCGAACCTCAAACCAGGTTCACCACTATCTTTCCGTTTTCAACAGTTGCGGGATATTTTTTAAGAGGCATTGAAGCAGGCTGTTTGGTTACGTTACCGTTGAAATCAAATTCACTGCCATGATTATTGCAAACCAAGCCAGTAGGTGTAACTTGCAGAGGGTAGCTTCTGTGTGTGCATCTCATCTGCAAGGCAGAATAGGTTCCATCAGGATATTTCACCACCAGCACATCAAATTCAAGCGACATGTCTTTTACTAAATAATTGTTCTGACTGTCAAAAGCTTTAGCCAGAATATTGATCTGGCTTTTTGTTACTTCTGCCTTGATTGCTTCCGGTTTATTTCCTTCTGTCTTGATTCCTTCCGGCGTTTTGCAGCTTTCAAGCTGTGAGGCAATAAAACCTAAGCCCGCAGCAGCGGCGCAAAAGGAACAGGTTTGCAGTAGAAAGTCTCTTCTGTTTGTCATAAATCAATTCATAATTAATAATTCACAATTCATGATTAGTTGCCCATCGTGAATTGTGAACTGTAAATCGTGCATCATAAACTTCTTAATTCAATTGAGTAAGCGCCTTCCTCATATCCACCCTCTCACTCACAATCTTTGCCACATTGTCAACAGGAATCCTTTCCTGCTTCATGGAGTCGCGTTCGCGAATGGTAACGGTGCTATCTTCCAGCGTTTGATGATCAATAGTGACAGCATAAGGCGTTCCAATAGCATCCTGTCTTCTATATCGTTTGCCAATGGAATCCTTTTCTTCGTAAGAACACAGATGATCGTATTTCAGCACGTCCATAATCTCCTGCGCTTTTTCCGGCAAGCCGTCTTTTTTTACTAATGGAAGGATGGCACATTTAATGGGCGCAAGCATCGGCGGAATGTTGAGTACCACACGATCTGAACCATCTTCCAGTTTTTCTTCTTTATATGCCTGTGAAAGAATAGCAAGAAACATTCTGTCCAAACCAATGCTCGTTTCCACTACATAAGGAACGAAATTTTGATTGTCGTCAGAATCAAAGTATTGAAGTTTCTTGCCTGAAAACTGTTCGTGGCTCTTTAAGTCGAAGTCAGTTCGTGAGTGAATGCCTTCCAGTTCTTTGAACCCGAAAGGAAATTCGAATTCAATATCGCAGGCAGCATTGGCATAATGTGCAAGCTTTATATGATCATGGAAACGGTGTTTGCTTTCAGGAAAACCAAGTGTGCGATGCCATTTCATACGGGCTTCTTTCCACTTGTTGTACCATTCCATTTCTGTGCCCGGCTTCACGAAGAACTGCATTTCCATCTGCTCAAACTCCCTCATGCGGAAGATGAACTGCCTCGCAACAATTTCATTGCGGAAAGCTTTTCCTGTTTGTGCAATGCCAAAAGGGATTTTCATTCTTCCTGTCTTCTGCACGTTGAGGAAATTCACGAAGATGCCTTGTGCCGTTTCAGGGCGGAGATAAATAGTGCCTGCATCTTCACTTACTGAACCCATCTGCGTGGAGAACATCAGGTTGAACTGCCTTACTTCTGTCCAGTTGCGGCTTCCACTGACGGGACACACAATTTCAAGATCAATGATAATCTGACGGACTTCTGTTAAATCATTTTTCTCCAATGCATTCTTGAAGCGGTTATTGATCTCGTCAATCTTCTTTTGGTTTTCAACTACGCGGGGATTGGTAGACCGAAACACCGCTTCATCGAATTTATCTCCGAACCGTTCGCTTGCCTTGCTAATTTCCTTCTGAATCTTCGCTTCAATCTTTGCAACATGATCTTCAATCAATACATCGGCACGGTATCGCTTCTTTGAGTCTTTATTATCTATCAAAGGATCATTGAAGGCATCCACGTGCCCGGATGCTTTCCAGACAGTGGGGTGCATAAAGATGGCTGAGTCAATGCCGACGATGTTTTCATTCATCTGCACCATAGACTTCCACCAGTAATCACGGATGTTCTTCTTTAACTCAGCGCCGTTTTGTCCGTAATCATATACTGCGCTCAGGCCATCATAAATTTCCGATGACTGAAAAATAAAACCATACTCTTTAGCATGAGAGATGATATTCTTAAAAAGGTCTTCCTGGTTTGCCATGGCGCAAAAATACAGCTTACAGTTTACGGTTTACAGCTAGCCAACTGCTAAATTTCCAATAACCGGAAACCGTAGACCGTAAACTGTAAACGTGTATGCGTACCTTTGCGGCATGATTGCCATTGGAGAAACATTAGTATCAGAAGACCTGATTGAAAAGAAGTTTGTATGTGATCTTCATGCCTGCAAAGGAGGATGTTGTGTGAAAGGCGACTATGGCGCTCCGCTCGAAGACGAAGAGATTGGTGTCCTCGATGAGATTTACGACAAGGTAAAGCCCTATCTAACAGAAAAGGGAAGAAAAGCCATTGAGAAACAGGGACGTTATATCCGCTATGAAAAGACAGAATGGGTAACGCCATTAATTGCCGGGCGTGAATGCGCTTATACCATCAGGGATGAACATGGTATCGTGAAGTGCGGCATTGAAAAGGCTTACTACGAAGGGAAGATTGGTTTCAAGAAACCTGTTTCCTGCCATCTCTATCCTGTGCGCATCAATAAAATGAAGAACAGCGTGGAGGCAGTGAACTACGACCGGTGGAGCATCTGCAAGCCGGCTTGCAAGCTGGGAGAGAGTTTGAAGGTTCCTTTATATAAGTTTTTGAAAGAATCGCTCATCCGCAAGTTTTGAAAGAAGTGGTATAAAGAATTAGAAGTCGCTGCCGAACATTTGACCGCTGAAAAGTAAAATTGCTTTTCGAAATCCTTTAAAAGCGATAAAATCTGTTCATAACTTCAACTTCCGTTCTCCATAATCTTTATCAATTTTCCAACTTTTTAAAATTTTTAATCCCGCATGTGCGGGATTCATATCGCTCTAACTTGCTGCTACTGTTGTACTTTAGTGGTTACGTTTTTTGCAAAATATTTTTTGAACAAAACTTGTTCATAATTACTAAAAAAAAATACTTGCAACTATTGCATGATCCTTTTTGAATTAGAATTTTTGTTGAGGTCAAAAGGACGCTTTTAGTCCGCACAACGCACACCAATATTTAAAGAAATTTTAATCCCGCATGCGGGACACCTGTTCTGAAAAAGATCAGTACGGGTCAAGAAATAGTCACCTCTAATTTTAAAAAACTTAAATAATTATTATGAGCAAAGAAGTACTGTTAGAAGAAAACAAAGAGCGTTTCGTCCTCTTTCCGATCAAGTATCCGAAGATCTGGGAAATGTATAAGAAAGCAGAACAGAGTTTCTGGACGGCTGAAGAAATTGACCTTCATGCTGACCAGAAAGACTGGGAAGACAAGTTGAATAATGACGAACGACACTTTGTAAAACATGTGCTTGCATTCTTTGCTGCCAGCGATGGCATCGTGAATGAAAATCTGGCTACTAACTTCATGAATGAAGTGCAGTTGCCTGAAGCACGTTGCTTTTATGGGTTTCAGATCATGATTGAAAACATCCACAGTGAGATGTATTCCTTACTTATTGACTCATACATAAAGGATACTGCTGATAAGAAGATGCTCTTTAATGCCATTGAAACTGTTCCTTGTGTAAAGAAGAAAGCAGAGTGGGCTTTGAAATGGATAGGTAATGGCAGCTTTGCTGAACGCCTTGTTGCATTTGCTGCCGTGGAAGGCATTTTCTTCAGCGGTTCTTTCTGCTCTATTTTCTGGCTGAAGAAGCGCGGACTGATGCCGGGACTTTGCACTTCTAATGAATTTATTTCCCGTGATGAGGGCATGCACTGTGATTTTGCATGCTTATTATATGGTATGCTGAATGAAAAGCTGCCGAAGTCAAGAATACTTGAAATCATCAAGGATGCCGTAACGAATGAACATGAGTTTGTAACCGATGCATTGCCTGTATCCCTCATCGGAATGAATGCAAAAATGATGTGCCAATACATCGAGTTCGTTGCTGACCGCTTATTAATGTCACTCGGCAATGAGAAACACTATAACAGCACCAACCCGTTTGATTTCATGGAAATGATTTCGCTGCAAGGCAAAACCAATTTCTTTGAAAAGAGGGTAAGCGAATACAAGAAAGCATCGGTAGGGCAGCAGACAGAAGAGAATGTCTTTAAATTAGACGAAGACTTTTGAGAAAGTACAAAGTATTGAGTACAAAGTATTAAGACCGTATTCGATCAACTATATCTGTAATTCATAATGCACAAATTCAAAGATCTAAAAGTGTGGCAGAAGTCCGTTGATCTGGCAACTGAGATTTATGCACTCACAAAAAAGTTTCCTGCCGATGAGCGATTTGGATTAGTTTCTCAGATAAATAGAGGAGCGGTTTCGGTTCCATCTAATATAGCCGAAGGTGCGGGCAGAAATACCAAGGGCGAGTTTAATCACTTTTTAGGAATAGCCATTGGGTCCTCATTCGAATTAGAAACCCAATTGATCATTTCTCAACGGTTAAATTTTATTCAGCCTGAAGAGTTAAATGACATCGTAAAAAAAGTAAACGATATTCAAAATATGGCATTTGGCCTCCAATCAACATTGCGCTAATCATAATACATTATACTACATACTTAATACTAAAAAACTATGTTCGTCGCTAAACGTGATGGCAGAAAAGAATCTGTCAAATTTGACAAAGTAACTGCAAGAATTCAAAAGCTTGCCTATGGTTTATCTGAGCATGTTGAAACATTCAGCGTGGCGCAGAAAGTCATTGAAGGCATTTTCGATGGCGTTACTACTTCGCAGTTGGACAACCTCGCTGCTGAGATTGCTGCATCACTGACTACCAAGCACCCGGACTATGCTGTGCTTGCTGCCCGCATCGCCGTGAGCAACCTGCACAAGAACACCAAGAAGTCCTTCAGTGAAACGATGAAGGATATGTATGAATATGTGGATTCGAAAACAGGTAAGCATGCACAACTACTTGCCGATGATGTCTTCGAAATCATCTGGAACAACCGTGACTTGCTTGATAGCACGATAATTTATGACCGTGACTTCGGTTATGATTATTTTGGCTTTAAGACCTTGGAGAAGTCCTACCTGTTAAAGATGAATGGAATGGTGGCAGAGCGCCCCCAGCACATGATCATGCGCGTGGCTGTAGGCATACATAAAGAAGACCTTGATTCTGTTATCGAGACGTACAATTTAATGAGTGAGCGTTGGTTCACGCACGCTACTCCTACTCTTTTCAATGCAGGCACACCTAAGCCACAACTTTCTTCCTGCTTCCTGTTGACTATGCAGGATGACAGCATTGATGGCATCTACAATACATTAAAGAACTGCGCCAAGATTTCACAAAGTGCAGGAGGCATTGGCCTTAGCATTCATAATGTGCGTGCAACAGGTTCTTATATCAGAGGAACCAACGGAACTTCCAACGGCATTGTTCCTATGCTGCGTGTATTTAACGACACAGCCCGTTACGTTGACCAGGGCGGAGGCAAGCGCAAAGGTTCATTCGCTATTTATCTTGAACCATGGCATGCTGATATTTTTGATTTCCTCGGATTGAAGAAGAATCACGGCAAGGAAGAGCTTCGCGCCCGTGATCTGTTCTATGCTATGTGGATTCCTGATCTGTTCATGAAGCGTGTAGAAGAAGATGGCGAATGGAGCTTGTTCTGTCCGAACGAAGCACCGGGCCTGGCTGATTGTTACGGTGCCAAGTTTGAAGAGCTTTACACAAGCTATGAGCAAAAAGACAAGGCAAGAAGAACCGTAAAAGCACAGGAGCTGTGGTTTGCCATTCTTGAATCTCAGATTGAAACAGGCACTCCTTATATTCTCTATAAAGATGCCTGCAACGAAAAGTCAAATCAAAAGAATCTTGGAACTATTAAGAGCAGCAACCTTTGCACGGAAATCGTGGAATACACTTCTTCTGATGAAATCGCAGTTTGCAACCTTGCTTCGATTGCACTGCCACGCTTTGTTATTAACGGACAATTCGATCACAATAAGTTATTTGACATCACATACGTCATCACCAAAAACCTGAACAAGGTTATTGACATTAACTACTATCCTGTTGAAGAAGCTCGCAACAGCAACATGCGACACCGCCCCATCGGTATCGGTGTGCAGGGATTAGCAGATGCATTCATTTTGATGCGCATGCCTTTCGACAGCGAGGAAGCGCGCCAGCTTAACAAAGAAATTCACGAAACGATTTATTACGCAGCCATGACTGCATCTAAAGATCTTGCCAAGAGAGACGGCGCGTATCAAACGTATGAAGGATCACCGGTATCACAGGGCATCTTCCAGTATGATATGTGGAATGTTACTCCTACTGATCGTTGGGAATGGGCGGTGTTAAAAGAAGAAGTGAAGAAATTTGGCGTACGCAATTCTCTTCTTATTGCACCGATGCCAACAGCAAGCACATCCCAGATACTAGGCAACAACGAATGTTTTGAACCTTATACCAGCAACATATATACACGCAGGGTATTGAGCGGAGAATTCCCCATCGTAAACAAGCACTTGTTGAAAGACCTTGTGAAGATGGGCCTCTGGAACGATAACATGAAGAGCAAGATTATCGCTGCCAACGGTTCCGTGCAAAACATCGCAGAGATTCCGCAAGACATTAAAGAAATTTACAAAACTGTGTGGGAGATCAAGCAACGTGCTATCATTGATATGGCTGCTGACCGCGGCGCTTACATCTGCCAAAGCCAGAGCCTCAACCTGTTCATACAGGATGCTAACTTCGCCAAGCTCACCAGCATGCACTTCTATGCCTGGAAGAAGGGATTGAAGACAGGCATGTACTACCTGCGCACCAAATCTGCTGCCGATGCCATCAAGTTTACTATTGACACAGGCATGATGAAGCAAACTGCCGATGATGCACTCGCCGCTACCGAATTACAAGCTGAAGTTGCCGCAGCAAAAGCCGGTGCCACAGTTATTACGAATGGCGCTAACGGTACCGTAACAGCCACCATCAGCAAGGAAGAGGCGTTTGATCAAATGACCTGCTCATTGGATGACCCGGATAATTGTTTGGCTTGCGGATCGTAATGAATTCGACACATTTTTCTTTTCAGGGGCTTCTCAACATTAACTACAGTTAGTTTGCTTTGATAATCAACTGTTATTTTTGATGATGAGACACCTCAAAATTCGCTGACAGATTTATCATGTTCGCATTTGAATTCAATGAAGACGATAGTTTAACTTATGAGGGCTTTTTTGAATAAAGATGCAGTTTCTTAACTGCCCGGACATTCAAAAACCATGTAAAGCCTTATCAGCGCTTCGTATAACTTTTTTGAAGTTACGCGTAACTTTTTCAGTTTTCGACGAATATTATTAATTTCATGCGTAACGTTGCTAATTTCATGCGTGAAATTATTAATTCTTCGCATGAATTTTTCAGGAATCGCGTAACTTTACAAATTTCACGCATAACTTTATAAATTTCACGCGTAACTTTTCTAATTCTATGCATGAAATTACCAGTTCATGCACAAAATTTATAATTTCATGCGTAACACTACAAATTCTTCGCATCATCTTGAAAAGGTTATGCGTAATTTTAATGAATTTATGCATGACACGAATGAAGTCACCTGTAATCATCTAAAGGCTTCGCGTGAATTTGATGAATTCATGCATGGCTTTGATAAAGCTATGGGTGAATGTGATAGAGTTATCCATGACTTCGACGGAGTTATGAGTAACTTCGATAGAGTCACGCATGAAATCACTAAATTCATGCATGAAATTTATAAAGTTACGTGTGAAATTGATAGTGTTAGCCATAACCTCATTAGAGTTATGGGTGAATTTGACAGAGCACTCGTGAATTTTGCTCAAATAGCGGGTTTTCGCTTATTGTTAGCATAATTCTCAAACAAGGTTCGTGTTATTCGCTTATGGCTTGAGTAATCTTAAACATGGTTTGTGCGATCATGGGCAAGGATAAGTGTAACTTCAAACCTGATTATTAATAATCTTTTGAAAATTCAAGTGGTATAAAGGAGTATTTGAAATTGATAAGATAAGGAGCTTTTTCTTTTGTTCATTGTTGAAAACTTTCTTTCTTTTTTATTGCTATTTTAAAAGCAAAAAAACTATCTTTGACAAAATTTGTCAAAATTGAATGGAGAGTTTTGGAGACATTATCAGAAAGCTAAGAGAAGAAAAGCAGCTTCCATTAAGAGAGGTGGCTTCTCATCTTGACATTGACGTTGCTGTTCAAAGCAAGATTGAGCGGGGACAGCGCAAAGCATCCCGCGAGCAGGTGATTAAACTTGCACGTTACTTTCATGCAAAAGAAAGCGATTTGTTAATTGCATGGCTCTCTGATAAATTAGTTTATGAATTGGAAGATGAGGCACAAGCTCTACAGGCTTTACAAGTAGCAGAGGAAAAGGTAAAGTATCAGAAAAGACAAAACAGAAAATGATTAAGGAAATTCTATCCGATATTGAAGATTGTATTTTAACGAATCAATACAGGCGTATCGAAAGTGAAATTATTGAACTTAAAAATTACGGACACAAAGGAACGGTAAATTGGGATAGTGTTATGGAATCGGTTTGTGCGTTTCTTAATACCGATGGTGGAATTATCATTATGGGAATTAAGGAAGATGACAAAAGCGAACACAAGCATTATGAAGTCAAAGGATTCAATTTCAATAATGAATCCTCATTGAAAGAAGCATTGAAAACCTTTAGAGATGATGCAGACCATCCAAAAGATATTATGCGTTTAATTCAGCTTGAACAAAGGGAATTCATGAATCAAAAAATAATGATAATGTTTGTTGACGCTTTGGCTTATGATGAAAAATATGTTTTTTATAAGGGTGTAGCATACAAAAGAATAATGCAAAGTGATGAGCATATTACACAGCATGATATAGAAATACAGAAAGAAGAAAAACAGGATTACATTAATGCAAGAGAACTTCAACCGGTTCCTAATGCAACTCTTGATGATTTGAATATTGACAAAGCAAATTTTTATATCAATAAATCAAATGAAGAATCGCAAACAATCAATAATTTAAAATCGGTTGAAGAAGCAATACCATTTTATACTTTCAATGGATTTTATCGGGACAATAAACCTACTTTGTTAGGTATGTTGGTATGTGGCGAAAACCTTTCGCACTTTTTGAGTTTCAGAAGTCAGGTTGATGCTTATGTAGATATTCCAGGAGATTTACCTCAAAATAAAAAAGTGATTAATGATAATGTTATTCCGTTGCTGTTAGAAAGCGAGAGATTTATTTTGAGAAACATTCAAACCGGATTGTCACTTGATAATGGAGGAACAAAAACTTATGAGTATCCATTAGAACTCATTCGGGAAAGTTCCAATAATGCTTTAGCTCACCGTGACTACACTATTGACAAATATGTTGGGATAAACATTGTTCCATTCAAACATATTGAAATACGAAACCCTGGAAGGTTTAAGAAACAATTATTGATTCCACCTGACAGCAAGCAAGAAATTCAACTCAGGAGAATCATTACAAACAATGCAAAACCCAACAATCCTAAACTTGCTAAGGTTTTAAATGTATTTCAAAAATGGGAAGGCAAAGGAAGAGGCATGAAGAATTTAGTGAGTTCCTGCCTTAATGGGTTCATTGACTTGCCTTATTTCATTTTTCATTCTCCAGATGAACTCTCTTTGATCATTCCTAAAGGTAAACTTGTTGATGAATGGATGGAATCATTAATAGATTCCTATTCAAAATACATTACCGAAAAATTAGACGGTGAAGAACTAACTGAAGAACAAAAAAGAGTGTTTGCCTATTTCTACAAATCTGAAATTGAAAACAAAAATGAAAAGTGGACTTTGTTACTAACCAAAAACAACAATCATCTCAATGCCATCAACACACTTGAAGAAACAGGTTTGATATACAAGCACCCACAGAGCAACGAAATTTATTCTATCTATATCACAGACAGAATTTTTCACAAAAAGAATTTCTATCCCGAACTCAGAGAGTTTTTTGGGAGCAGGTTTGATGAAATAAAACCTGAACAAAAAGAAGTACTTAACGCAATTTACATGCATAAGAATTTCTCTTTAAAAAATAAAATCAGCGCTAATCTCATTAGTAATTTTATTTACTATAAAACAGATGAAGGCAATCTTGATTTGAAAAAACATGATGATTTTAAAAGAAAAGTAAGATACCTGTTTAATAAACTTGAAGAAGCCGGTTTTCTCACTGCCATAAAAGGTACAACACTAAAGGGAAACAAAAGAACTATAGATTACGAACTTAACCATAAACTTAAAGAGAAAAAGGACTTATTTGACTAACCATGCCAACACTCCATTTTAAAGGAAAGACCTTTGTTCAAAACCATCACCTTGCGGTGAAGTATCACCAATTGGTGCCGAAGAAAGAATTGAGTTTGACGGACAAAATTTCTTTGCACGACAACCTGATTATACAAGGCGACAACCTGAAAGCATTGAAGGCATTGCTGCCCACCTACTCAGGAAAAATAAAGTGCATCTACATTGACCCGCCTTATAACACAGGAAACGAAAATTGGGTTTACAACGACAATGTAAACAGCCCGATGATAAAAGATTGGTTGGGCAAGGTGGTTGACAAAGAAGATTTGACAAGGCATGACAAATGACTTTGCCTGATGATGCCACGATTAAAATTACTTCGTGAGTTGTTGAGTGGAGATGGAGCAATTTTTATTTCCTGTGATGATAACGAACAGCATAATTTAAGGTGTTTGCTTGATGAGATTTTCGGAGAACAAAATTTCATCCAAAACATTATTTGGCAGAAGAAATACACTCAAAGTAATGATGCCAAATATTTTTCTGATACACACGACTTCGTTATTTGTTATGCAAAAAATAAGATTGAAGGAGAAACTAAACAGGGATTTACTTTAAATCTACTTGCTAGAACTGAGGAGCAAAACGAAAGATATTCTAATCCTGACAATGATCCAAGGGGTGATTGGATGACACAGCCTCTTCATGCAAAAAGCGGAACAGATAGTACCTATACTTTTAAATTCAATAATGGTATTAAATGGCAGCCTCCTGCAGGAACATTTCCTAGATATGCTTTAGAAACATTAAAAAAGGCAGATAAGGAAAAAAGAATATGGTATGGTGCAAAAGGTGATGCAGTTCCAAGAATGAAAAAATTTCTTTCCGAAATGAAAGAAGGAGTTACTACAAAATCTATATGGATGTACGACGAAGTTGGTAGTAATGATGATGCAAAGAAGCCTTTGAAAGAATTGTTTAACGATAATCTTTTTGCAACTCCTAAACCGGTAGCTTTAATAAGAAGGATAATTGAACTCTCAACAAATGAGAATGACATAGTCCTCGACAGCTTCGCAGGTTCCGGCACAACAGCCCATGCAGTTTTAGAACTCAACAAAGAAGATGGAGGCAACAGGAAATTTATTTTAGTTGAACAGGAAGATTATGCCAATACAATTACAGCCGAAAGAGTTCGCAGAGTTATCAAGGGTGTGAAAACAGCAAAGAATGAAAATTTGAAAAAAGGAACAGGTGGTTCATTCAGTTATTTTGAGTTGGGCAAAGAGATAGAGATGGAAAGCATTTTGAGAGGAAAGAATTTACCTTCGTTCAAAGAGTTTGCGAGATATTTATTTTATACTGCCACTGGTGAGGAGTTCAACGAAAAAGCCGTGAATGAAAAAACAGGTTTCATCGGTGAAAGCAAAAACTATGAAGTGTATTTGCACTACAAACCTGACACCGAATGGCTAAAGAAAAATGCGTTGACATTGGATGAAGCGAAAGCATTGCCCAAATTCAAAAGCAAACAACGTTTGGTTTTTGCTCCAGCAAAATACGTGGATGATTACACTTTGCTTGAACACCGGATTGATTATTGCCAATTGCCTTACGAAATTTACCGCATACAGAAATGAGGTTAAAGCATTACCAGGAAAAAGTATTGACCACACTCAAAGATTATTTGGGTGCATTGAATGACTTTAGAGCCAAGTATGAAAAGGCAATAGCGTTTGATTCTGAAATGGCAAGTGAATTTAATTTTCCAAAACGAGCTTTCACACAGGCAACAAACAGAAATATTTATCACAGCAAAACAAACGGACTGAATGAACCTTTGCCTGATGTGTATTTTAAAGTTCCGACAGGCGGAGGGAAAACTTTGTTGGCTTGTCACAGCATTGACCTTATTCACAAATCGTATCTCAAAAAGCAAACTGGCTTAGTGCTTTGGATTGTTCCGTCAACACAAATTTATCGTCAAACAATTTTAGCTCTCAAAAACCGTGAGCATCCTTACAGGCAGATATTAGATATTTCAAGCGGCGGCAGAACACTTATCAAAGAGAAAACAGAAATGTTTAACCGCCTTGATGTAGAAGAAAATTTAGTAGTGATGATGCTAATGCTGCCTTCAGCAAATCGCCTGAACAGGGATACACTTAAAGTATTTCGTGATGCAGGTGGCTACACAGATTTTTTCCCTGCTGAAGATCATTACCCTGCACAAATGGAATTAGTAAAGCTTATTCCAAACCTTGATTGCTTTGGTGATGATGAAGAGGTTTTTCAAAAGCAAATAAAAACTTCATTAGGAAATACTTTGAAGTTATTGAAGCCGCTTGTTATAATTGATGAAGGACATCGAGCCTACGGAGAACAGGCACGGAACACCGTGAGGAATTTTAATCCAAGTTTTATACTTGAGCTTTCTGCAACGCCGCCACCAAACAGCAATGAATTAGTGAAGATTACCGGAAGAGAATTGCACGAAGAAGAAATGATAAAGCTGGATATTCATTTAACCAACAAAACAAGTTTGGATTGGAAAGATACCATGCTTGCAAGTTTTGAAAAGCGAAATGAATTAGAAAAGAAAGCAAAAGAATATGAAGAGAATACAGGCGAATACATTCGGCCTATATGCCTCATTCAAGTAGAACGGACTGGTAAAGACCAACGGAGTAGCGGCTTTATACATGCCGAAGATGCGAAAGAGTATTTGATGAAGAAATGCAATGTTCCTGAAAAGCATATAGCAATTAAGAGCAGTGAGAAAGATGATATTGAAGGCATAGATTTGTTTGCCCGCGATTGTGATATTCGCTACATTATAACGAAACAGGCATTGCAGGAAGGTTGGGACTGTTCATTTGCATACATACTCACCATTCTTACCAATCCGCAATCAGCCACGGGCATTACACAATTGGTTGGAAGAATTCTGCGTCAGCCCTCAGCCATAAAAACTAAAGTGAAAGAGTTAGATGAGTGTTATATCTACACTTACAAACCCAATGCAGCTACATTGGTAAGAGAAATAAAGAATGGCTTGGAAGGTGAAGGACTTGGAGACATCGCCGGAAGATTAGTGACTGATGATGAAGGCACAGGAGAAAGCTCTTTTAAAGACCGCGATTTAAATTACCGTCCGGGTTTTAAAAAGTTTGAAGGCAATATTTATCTGCCAAAGTTTGTGATACAGGAAAAGGAAAGTTGGAGAGATATAATTTTTGAAGCTGATATTCTTAGCGGAATTGACTGGGAGAAATTAGATGTGCGTGAAATTGCAGAGAAAACTTTAAGTGACAAACAAAGTAAGGAACAGGAGTTGACTTTGGGTTTGAGCAATGAAGAGAAGGAGTTGTTGCAGGAAACAGGGAGATTGGAAACCAAAGGTACGTTGGAAATTGACGAAGCATTTTTAGCAAGACAGTTGGGTGATGTTATTCCAAATCCCTGGATTGCTTTTGAGTTAGGACACAAAGCGCTTCAACTACTCTCAAAAAAGCATGACAAGGAAACTATTGCAGCCAATTTCGTTTTTGTGATTGAAGAGTTGAAAAAGATTTTGGAGAAGGAGAAAAACAAAATGGCAGAAGAGGTTTTCAAAAAATTATTGGACAGAAAGAAACTTTGCTTCTTTTTAATTCAGGAGAAAGGACATCATTTGTTGCCTTCACACATTAAAGTAAAAAGCAACAAGCAGTTGGTTCGCAGTGACAATTCACCCATTCAAAATTCTTTATTTGATTATGTGCCTGATGAAGATTTAAACGACACCGAAAAAACAGTCGCTATTTATTTGGACGAACAGGAACAATTACTTTGGTGGTATAGAAACAGAGTGAGAAAAGATTTTCATATCCAAGGTTGGCAACGCAATAAAATCTATCCTGACTTTATTGCAGCAAAGAAAAACAAAAGCAAGAAAGAAGATTACGATAAGGTTTATGTATTGGAAACAAAGGGCGTTCATCTAAAAGCAAACGATGACACCAAATACAAACAGAATGTATTTGCACTATGCAACGAGTTGGGTGCAAAAAAAGCATGGACAGAATTGTTTGACGAATTTCCAGACCACGATTTTGAATTTCAGGTTGTGTTTGAAGATGAATGGCAAAATGACATAAACAAGATTATGAAGTAAGTACGGAAAGATTCATAAAATAGTTCACAACTCCTTTTCAATCTTCTTTTCTTTCATCAATTCATTAATCACATCGCCTTTTAGAATGCCGGCAAACTTCTCAAAATCTTTTGCAGTTTTCTTTGGTTTGGGAGTGGGTTGCCTTAATCTTATTTATATTTGCACAAAACAAATTGATTATGGAAGCCATCTACCGCCTAAAACCTTCGGAGTTAAACGAAGACTTTATTAAACTTGTGCGTAAGCTTTTTAAAAACAAAGAGGTTGAAATAACTATTACTTCGGCATCCGGTTCAAAAGGAAAAGAGGAATTTATGCAGGCGGTGGAAGATGTACGCCTTCGTAAAAACATTATTTCTTTTTCGCCTGATGATTTTAAAAAGTTTTCTGAAAAGCTTGTTGCTAGATGAGGAGCATTGGCTTTTCGCAAAAAGCATTTAAGGATATCTATGCCTGGTCGCTGAGAGATAAAAAAACATTTCTAAAGGTGATGGAATTAATTTTAGAAATTACCCGCGAACCCTTTAAGGGAACAAGTAAGCCAGAACCGCTGAAGCATCAGTTCAAAGGTTTGTGGTCACGAAGGATTATTCAGGAGCATCGCTAAGTATATGAAGTAACGAATGACCAGGTATTTATTATCTGTTGTGAAGGTCATTACACAGATTGAAGAATTTTCATCTGCCCTTAAATAAAAAGGCGTCATGCAATGCTGCACGACGCTTTCTGTTTGCTGTGAGGTTTGAATTAAATTACTGCGCCTTTTTCACATTAACTGCATTCAAGCCTTTTTTACCTTCAACTACTTCAAACTCTACGCGGTCATTTTCACGAATAGGTTCGGTAATGCCTGTATGATGAACGAACACATCGGTTTTGTTTTCGTCAGAAGTGATAAATCCAAATCCCTTTGCTGTGTTGAAGAATTTTACTGTACCTGTTTTCATTATAATTTAAAGTTAATAGGTTATTACTGCCCCAAAAATAAGGATAAATTTTAAAATCCAAAAAGCAGATATGGAATGAGCAAATGAGCGGATGTATGGATTAACGCAACTAATCTGCACATTTTCACATCTATACATTAAAGACGGTTAAATCCTTTTAAAAATCTTTGCAATCTTATACTAAAAAGGACTTTTGTATGGTTATTGTTATGTCAAACGTCATGTTTATTTAATTACATGGTTATATACATTCGCAGCCGTGAGTATATGATTTATAAAAAATGATTACTCCGTTAATGTAATCACGGTATAAAAGCAGCTTTATGAAAAGAATAATCTTTCTGGTTTTAGTTTTAGCTTCGGTGCATGTATATGCACAGGGCATTTTTAAATGCAATGAAGGTGAAATTTCTTTTTTCTCAGAGACCTCAGTGGAAAACATTGATGCCCGCAATAAAAACATCAGCTCGTTTATAAATACAAGTACCAAAGAAGTGGTTTTTGTTGTCCCCATCAGGAATTTTAAATTTAAAAGCTCGCTGATGGAAGAACATTTCAATGAAAAATATCTGGAGAGTGATAAATATCCTGATGCCATCTTCCAGGGAAAAATAAACGAAGACCTTGACTTTGCTAAAGACGGCGAATATAAAGTAACCGCTGCCGGCACGATGAAAATGCATGGAGTTGAAAAAGCCGTTACGCCTTCAGGAACACTAACCATTAAAAACGGAACGTTGGCATTGAAGTGCGAGTTCAATGTCGCCCTCAAGGATTATAATATCATTGTTCCCAAATTAGTTGTTGCGAATATTGCCGAAGTGATTCCCGTTAAATTGAATGCGAACTACGTGCCGTATAAAAAGTAAAAGTAATAGAATACACGTTATTGGTTAATCGTTATACGCAGCTAACCCGTATAACTTAATAACGTTTAACTGATAACTTTGAAGGTTTAGCTATACTTTTACTTCATCGTGCAGGATACTTCCGTTATCAATTCCGGTTCTCATCTTTCAAGCGCATCCGATACGCTTGTTACAGGAGAAGCTCTTTTCCACTTCAATGATTCTGCAAGCACCTCTCCGTTGACAGAACATGTTCCTGCACCCACTGAAAACTATATTAATTTCTTCGCAGGGCATGAGTTACCTGTTAAAAAAACATTGACTGACGCCATTCCCTACCGCGATGCAACCCCTGACTGGCTGTTTTATGTTTTGCTCATCGTCATCGCATCGCTTGCCTGGATACGTTATTACTATGGCAAAATCTTCGGACAAACGCTCCAAGCAATCTTCAACGTAAACATCACGAACCAGATTGTACGCGATGAAAACATATTAATACAGCGCACCTCCGCCTTCCTTGGAATTATATTTAATATTGTGTTTGCCGTCATCCTGTATCACGTCAGCACGTATTTTCGCTGGAACATTCTCAATATAGACAACAGCTTCGGGAAGTTTTTATTTTTCATGCTTGCTGTTTCCGCGGTCTATTCATTTAAGTTTTTATTGCTGAAGATAACAGGATTCATTTTCTCCATTGAGAAAGAGATGGCAACCTATATTTTCAATATTTTTCTCATCAACAACATGCTTGGGCTGGTGCTGATTCCTTTAGCTATTATCCTGTCATTTTCTGTTACACAGCACCTTAATGTAGTGGTCATCGGCGCATGTGTACTTTACGGCATTGCCTTCGTTTACCGCATCTTGAGGGGGGCGCTCATCGGTTTTTCGTATAACGGCGTGAATTTGATGTATTTATTTTTGTACTTTTGCGCCCTTGAATTTGCACCCTGTTTGATGCTGTTGAAGTTCCTGACCCGATAGAGCAGGTAAAGCCGGTTTTATTTGATTCCACAATAATAACGGAGAACGAATATGAGCTTACGCGTTAAGACTATTTTGGTCACGCAGCCAAAACCCGAAACCGAGAAATCCCCTTACTTTGATCTTGCAAAAAAATTAAGTCTAAAGATAGAGTTTCGTCCGTTCATTCATTTGGAGCCTATCATGGCTGCGGAGTTTCGTAAATTCAGAATCAATATTCTTGATTATTCTGCCATCATCCTCACTAGCCGCAATGCAGCCGATCATTTCTTCCGTATTGCAGGCGAAATGCGGGTTGTAGTGCCGGAGTCCATGAAGTATTTCTGCATTTCCGAGTCAACGGCCTTTTATCTTCAAAAATATGTGCTGTACAGGAAGCGTAAAATATTTTACGGCAAACAAACCATTCTCGACCTGATAGATGTAATGAAAAAGCATAAGAACGAAAAGTTCCTGCTTCCCTGCACGGATATCCACAAGCAGGAAATTCCTGAAACTCTTGAGGAACACGGAATAGAATTTAAGAAAGCCGTCATTTATAAAACCGTTGCCAGCGACCTTTCCGATCTCTCCGATGTAAATTACGATGTACTCGTTTTCTTCAGCCCGTCAGGAATAAGATCGCTGCTTAAAAACTTCCCCAAGTTCAAGCAAAAAGATACACGCATTGCAGCATTTGGCCCTTCCACTGCGCAAGCCATAACGGATGCTGGCCTACGTCTCGACATCCAGGCACCTGTTCCTGCCGCTCCTTCCATGACCATGGCGCTGGAACAGTATGTTAAGAAGGCGAATAAGTAATTGAGTTATGGGTAGTAAAGGTTTTTGAGTTATTACACCTCCCTACTTTACACTTTTAACAAACTTCTGCCATTCTGTCATTAAAAAAGACGCTGGCTTTGTCTTTGCCTATATGGCTAAAATCAAATTGTACTTATTATGGATTCATATTCAACAATTGTAACAGCTGCAGTGGAGAACGCAAAAAATGCTGTCGTAAAGATTGATGCCTTCAAAACAGAAAAGAATAAAACCGTTCCTGCAGGTTCAGGATCAGGATTTATTTTTTCCAGCGACGGGTACATTTTCACGAATGCCCATGTAATTCAGCAGGCAGAAAAAATAAAAGTGGCATTGATTGACGGGCGCGAGACGGAAGGCGTAGTGATTGGCAAAGATGCCGACAGCGACTTAGCTGTGCTTAAAATCTATGAGCACAATCTCAGCGTTTCAAAGCTGGGGGAATCAAATGATTTAAAGATAGGGCAATTAGTCATTGCCATCGGCAACCCGTTTGGCTATCAACATACCGTCACGGCGGGGGTGGTGAGCGCTTTGGGGAGAACACTGCGTTCAACCACAGGAAGAATGATTGACAATATCATCCAGACAGATGCTGCGCTGAACCCGGGTAATTCAGGCGGTCCGTTTATTAACAGCGAGGCCGAGGTAGTCGGTGTGAACACTGCCACTATCATGCAGGCTCAGGGATTGTGCTTTTCAATCAGCATTAATTCAGCAAAGGACATTGCCAACATGCTTATCCGCGAAGGACGTGTCCGCAAAGCATACCTCGGCATCAGCATGCAGGACGTGAACCTGCACCAGCGCGTCATTAACTTTCATCATCTCGAAAACAAGAAAGGGATTTTTGTGATTGGCGTTGAAAAAGATTCCCCTGCGGGCAAAGCGGGCATACACGAAGGAGATGTGATCATTCGCTTTGATAATGCAGCGGTGAACAGCGGAGATGAATTGTTTCGTTTGCTGAGCAAAGAAAAAATAGGTGCTCATACTTCGCTTACCATTGTGCGTAATCATTCTTCATTAATTACGTTGGATGTGTTGCCGTTAGAGAAAGCAGCGTAATAAAACCAAAATTGACAGTTGCAAGAGGCAGTCAGCAAGTGCCACTGCCGACTGCCGCTCATCACTCTCTTGCACCAATCACCTTAGGCGCTTTGAAATAATCTGAATCCTTTTTCGGTGCGTTGAGCAATGCTTCCTCGTGTGTGATGTCGTGCTTCACTTCATCTGGTCGGAGGATGTTTACTTCATCAGTCATAAAAATAAGCGGTTCAACACCGGTAGTGTCCAGCTCATTCAGCTTTTCCACAAAAGAAATAATCTGTGTGAGGTCTTTGATGATTTCCTTTTTCTTATCGGCATCAAACTCCAGCTTGGCAAGGGTTGCCAGCTTGTCAACTAATTCTTCATTTACCTTCATCTGTCTTTTAATGTTTTATCAATCACATTGAATACTCTTTGCTTCAGCTCCTCCAGATTGTCTTCCGTCATTCCTTTTGTTTCAATCGGCTCATGGATTATTACCCGTGAAAGACCGGGACGCCCGGCACTGTCTTTAAAGTTATCGGGCAAAATTAACCAATTATCGAGGAATGAAACAGGAACGATGGGAACCTGCTTTTCAATGGCAAGGCGGAAGGGTCCGTTTTTGAAACGTCCCATCTGTGGGAATTTACTTTGTATGCCACCTTCCGGGAAAAGGGTGATGCTGATTCCTTTATCAAGATCGCTTGCAGCGCGCATGAAAGCGCGGTGCGAATCCTTGTTGCTTTTCCTGTTAACGGGGATGTTCATTCGCTTAAAAAAGCGCTTGAACAAAGGAACTTTTAGAAGCTCTGCTTTCCCCATAGTGTGAAAATAAATGGGAATGGCGACATAGATAAGCACAATATCGAGGTAGGAAAAGTGGTTGGGACAAAAGATATAAGCGCGGTTGCGATCCAACTTCTTTTGTTTATTAATAGTATAAAAAATCCCTGTAGCAAACAGGATTGAACGTCCCCATATCCTTTTCAACCGGAACACAGCAGGAAACCATTTGCGACTGGAAAGAAGCACAGTAAAGAAAGGAAAGAAAAGAAAAAAGGTAATGAGAGCCACAGTAAAAAACCAAAAGCGCCAGAGCCATTTGAAAGGGAAGAAAAGATAGCGGATCATAAGATAGATTTGAGATTTGAGATTTGAGACATGAGATTTGAGATGCAAGTGCATTGGTCTCAAATCTCAGATCTGATATCTCATGTCTGATTTTTTAAAGGGCTTCCCCGCCCGAACGATTGTTCAGTCGGGCGGGCAAAAGTAAGATAAATCCACCATAGGCGGATTCGTCATTCATCGAATTTGAAATTAGCATTTGTCAGACTACTTTAGCAGCCATGGAAACAGTGTTAAGCGGAATCAGGAGCACGGGCAATCTTCACCTTGGAAATTATTTCGGAGCAGTGAAGAACTTTATAAAGATGCAGCATGAGTACAAATGCTTTTTTTTCATTGCCGATTATCACTCGCTCACCACACATCCCCATCCTGCCGATCTTCATGCCAATGTGAAGCAGGTGCTGGTAGAATACCTTGCCTGCGGCATTGATCCGGAAGTGGCTACCATTTATATTCAAAGCGATCTGCCTGAAATTGCGGAATTGTACTTGTTGCTAAACATGAATGCTTACGTCGGTGAGCTTGAACGCGCCACTACTTTTAAAGAAAAGGTTCGCAAGCAACCTGACAATGTAAATGCTGGACTGCTTACCTATCCCGTGCTGATGGCAGCTGACATTCTTATTCACCGAGCAGTGAAAGTTCCGGTTGGCAAGGACCAGGAGCAGCACCTGGAAATGGCGCGAACATTTGGCAATCGCTTCAACCGATTGTATAATACCGAGTTATTTCCTGAACCTTTTGCATTTAACTTCGGAACTAATCTTGTAAAGATACCCGGACTGGATGGTACAGGAAAGATGGGTAAGAGCGAAGGAGAAGGCAATGCTATCTTTCTTGCTGATACTCCCGAAGTAATCCGTAAGAAAGTGATGCGTGCTGTCACTGATGGCGGCCCTAAACAGGAAAATCAGGAGAAACCGGAAGTCATCCAAAATATCTTTATGCTTATGGAAGTAGTTTCTTCAAAGGAAACATACGATCATTTCAATGATTTATATAACACCATGAAAATCCGCTACGGTGATTTGAAGAAACAGCTTGCCGAGGACATGATTAACTTTACAGAACCATTAAGAAAGCGAATCACAGAACTTTCTTCCGATGAGGATTATATACACAAAGTAGCAAAACATGGCGCTGAAAAAGCAAGAGAAAGTGCTTCAAAAACTATCAGCGAAGCAAGGCGCGTGATCGGGTTCAGACATTTTTGACATTTTGTCATTTTGTCATGGTGGCACGTTATTGGATATAGGGTGATGTTTTTAATCAGGATTGTCATTGCGTGCGAAGCAAAGCAATCCCTGACTTCATCACTAAGGGATTGCTTCGCCGTTTCACTCCTCGCAATGACAACCGTAAACTTATATATCTATGAAAAAGATTCTCCAACGGGCCAATGAACGCGGTCATGCTGACCACGGCTGGCTAAACGCACACCACAGCTTTAGCTTTGCAAGCTGGTATGACGCTGCCAAAGTTCATTTCGGAATGTTACGCGTTCTGAATGATGATATTGTTGCACCGGGTGAAGGCTTTGGCTCTCATCCGCACAATGACATGGAAATCATCACCATCATCTTTGAAGGCGCTTTAGAGCATAAGGACAACATGGGCAATGGCTCTGTCATTAAACCTGGTGATGTGCAGGTGATGAGTGCCGGAACAGGCGTGATGCATTCAGAGTTTAATCCGTCAAAGACAGAACGGGTAAACCTTTTCCAGCTTTGGATATTTCCTAAGGAGAAAGGCATCAAGCCGCATTACGACCAGAAAACGTTTTCCACTGCTGATAGAATAAATAAATTCCAACCTGTTGCATCGGGCTTCAAAAAAGATGGTGCGCTATATATACATCAGGATGCTTTGCTTTCATTAAGCGATATTGAAAAGGGCAAAACCATTTCTTACAACATGGCTAAAGCAGGCAATGGCGCTTACATAATGGTAATTAATGGCAAAGTAGAAGTTGAAGGGGAAACACTCTCACGAAGGGATGCTTTAGGCATTTACGAAACGGAAAGCTTCACAATTAAAGCACTTGAGGATTCGCAATTGCTGGTGATAGATGTTCCGATGAACTAATTAAAAAAGGAACGCGGATTTTCATGATGATTAAGATAAATTATGATTTAAAATCAGCGCAAATCATAACCATCATGAAAATCTGCGTTCTTTTTTATTTCTTTATCAAAAAACCTTCTCCGCAATCCTCATAGTAGTGCTTGCAGTTCCCATCGTATAATAATGCAAACAAGGAGCGCCAAACTTCACCAGTTCCTTGCTTTGATTAATGCACCATTCAATACCTGCCTCGCGAACCTCTTTATCACTCTCGCACTTTTCAATCTCATCCAATAAATCATCGGGGAGATCAATATGAAAAACTTTAGGTAATGCAGTCGCCTGCTTTTTCGTGGTGATGGGTTTAATGCCCGGAATGATTGGAACATTAATGCCAGCCTCACGGCATTCCTTCACAAACTCAACATACTTGCTATTATCAAAAAACATCTGCGTAACGATGTAGTCAGCGCCCCCATCAATCTTCGCCTTCAGGTATTTAAAATCACTTTTCATGTTGGGCGCTTCAAAATGCTTTTCAGGATAGCCTGCAATGCCGATGCAGAAGTTAGAGGAAGATGCTTCCACCAATTCATCATCTAAGTACACACCTTTGTTCATGCACACAATCTGCTTCACCAGGTCAATGGCGTAATTATGACCATCAGGATCAGGACTAAACCCGGCTTCCGTCTTAATGGCATCGCCGCGTATCGCTAGCACATTGTCAATGCCCAGGAAACTAAGATCAATCAACGCATTCTCTGTTTCTTCTTTTGAAAATCCTCCGCAGATAATGTGAGGCACTGTATCAATCTTGTATTTATTAATGATAGCAGCACAAATGCCAACAGTGCCGGGGCGTTTGCGGATAGAGAACTTTTCAAGCAAACCGTTCTCACGTTTCTTATATACATACTCCTCCCTGTGATAGGTAACATCAATGAAGGACGGCTTAAACTCCATCAACGGGTCCAGCATATCCCAAATATTCTGAATGCCTTTCCCTTTTAACGGCGGCAATATTTCAACAGAAAAGAGCGTGCCTTTCGCTCTTTTTAAATGTTCAGTGACTTTCATAATAAACAGATGTGAGTATTGAGATGTGAGATGTGAGACAAGTCTCAAGTCTCATATCTAACATCTCAAATCTTCTTGCGACAAATATAGCGGATGTAATTATTATGAAATCTCTAACGAAAAAAAGAGAAGCTTGTTTCCGGTGAGTGAACTTTCTCTCTAAGGTCTAAGCATTAAATAGCTGTTACCGATGCAGGGTTTTCCATCCACCGTTTCAGCAAGGAGAGAATAATAATAAGTGCCAACAGGAGCAAGACGACCATCAGCCAGCTTGCCATCCCATCCGCCATCAAGGCCATCCCATTGGTAAATGGATTTGCCTGACCTGTCAAACACTGTGACCATGAGCGATTTCAGGTTCTTAGTATGAATTTTAAATACATCATCCTTGCCATCCCCATTGGGAGAAAACGCATTCGGAAGTCCCTTCCTTTCAGAAGCTTCATTATCAATATAATCATTGATATTAACAAAGCCATTCTGAAAAACGTGGCTCTCCTCTGCAGGAGGCTCTTCCGCAGGCTTGGCAGCATTATCACCGGCAGGAGCAGGCGGCGGCGTATTCATTGCAGGCGACTTCTTTTCAGGAGCTGGTTCTTTTTCAGGAGCAGCATTAGCATTCTTTAAATCTTTACCGGGTGTCGCAGCATTGACCGGCGCCGATGTGGCAGGTTGCACATTATTAATTGGAGCGGCACCAAACTGTTTTTTCTCTTCATTCGTTTTCTGCTCAGCAGCAACTTTATCAACCTTCGGAGCAACAATTGTTCCACCGGTACTTTGAGATTGGTCATTTGCCCCCTGTGCCGGTTGCTCATCAGCTACCTGTGCAGTCGGCTGCTGAGATTGAATAGTTGGTGCAACAACCTTTTTACTTTGAGTATCCTTCACCCAAAAATAAGTCCCGATGCTCAAACTTGTCACAGCTGTAACAATTCCAATGATTGCCTTAACGCCAAGCTTTCCCGCAACCGCTCCCGCCTTCCCAGCAATGGAACCATTCGCGCCATGATGTGCCGGTGCAGGGGCAGGCGTATTGATTGCATGCTGAACATTCGTCCAAACATTCGGATCAACATCTGCCTCAAAATTATTGAGCGCCGATTTAAAAACTTCTTCTATGCCTTTCTCTGTCATGGTTCTAAAACTCTTTCTGCTAACACCATTTGCTGCAAATGCGATTTCGCCCTGCTGAATTGCGACTTGCTCGTACTCTCCGTTATAGATAACATCTCCGCAATCTCCCTGTGGTTATACCCTTCAATGGCGAAGAGGTTAAACACCGTGCGATAACCTGTCGGCAGCTTCTGTATAATCGCCATTAAATCTTTTGCCGAAAACGATTCAATCACTTCGCTGTGGTAATGCAATGTTTCTTCCTGTGTTTCAATCTCCACCTGGTTTTGCAAATTCTTGTTCCTGCGTAAATGATCGAGCGACGTATTAATCACAATCCGTTTAATCCAACCCTCCAGCGATCCCTGAAACCCAAACGAATTAATTTTTTCATACACCTTTATCAAACCATCCTGCAGCATATCCTGCGCCTCTGCATGGCAGGATGCGTAACGCATGCAAACGCCCATCATCTTACGGCAATATTTATCGTAAAGAATCTTTTGAGCCAGCTTGTTTTTATCCACGCAGCCCCGCACCAATTCCTCATCGCTCATGTCCGTAAAGCCATCATCTCTCATAACAAGACCAAATTTACTGCTTATTAGTTGCATGGGCAAGAACGTTTAAGTTTCATGCAACGCTATAATGGTTAATTATAAACTCAAAATAGTAATGTTTTTGACTATCATTTTCTAATAAAAGACCATCAAAATGGCAATCAATCCTGCCAAAATCATGCAACAAACTAACGAAACGATGCATGAAATCAACGAGATCATGCATCATCCTGATGAAACCATGCATCACTCTGACAAAATCATGCATGAAATCAACGAAGCCATGCATCATTTCGATAAAACCATGCATCACTTCGTGGAAACCATGTATCGCCTCGATGAAACCGTGCATCACTCTGACGAGGTCATGCATCATCCTGACGAAAGCGGACATCAAATCGTTGAAGTCATGCATCGTTTCATCGAAATCATGCATCACTCTGATGAAATCATGCATCGTTTTCATATTGATTTGCGCAAAATTGTTGCTTTTTGAGGGAAAAAGAGGTGTTCTCTGTTTAATATGGCCTTATTTAAGCTTGAATAATTGATAGTTTGAAAATGATAAGATGAAAATGGATTGATTATCTTGATTGTGTAGTATGGGTTAATTGAAAACTGGATTAAATAGCTTTTTGTTTCAGTTTGAGGATTTTTCTTTTAGTTGAGGTTTTATTCTATATTTGTATTCTATGATGAAGTTGACCAACGCACATGTAAACGCGCGAAACTTCGCAAATCGGAGTTCAGAACTTCCGGGGTATAATTTTCAAATCTGGATAATTATTTTAACATTTGTCATTAATTAATAAAAAATAATATGGAACAAACACACGAGCAAGTACCAAAGAAAAAAATTAAAACTTATGTGTATGTTTTATGGATGGCTGGACTAATTTTAATTCCGCCACTAATGTTATCAGAAAGCATTGATGGTGTAAATTTTCAGCAATTCTTATTAGAAATGCAGAGTTCAGTTGTTTGGCTTGTTTTTGGTGTTGTGATATACGGAATAGCTGTTTATGTATTCAAAAGAAGTAAGAGTTTTTTGAGGTACATGAAATTAACCAGCTATTTTATGATTGCGATTACATCTTTTCACCTTAGGGAAAAGAAAGCAAAAATTGGTGCTGCGCCAGTAACCCAAGAAATAAGAGCTACACCAACAACCGAAGAATTGGTAAAATCACAACTCAGTATTTGTAAGGCTACATTAAAAAGCAACGGATTAGACAGTATTGTTTCTCAAAAAATATGTAATTGCTATACTGAAAAATTAAAAAATAAATTAAAGTACGAAGAATTAACGCATAAAAGTGAGAAAGACTCGGCTGCTATATTCCTTAAAGAATGTATTTATGAATATGATTAAAATTAGAATGAAGTAGCGAATACTAACAAATGAAAAATCATAATGAAGATACACCTATTTTTATTTTATGTGGCATATTTATTATTTGGGGTATAACTAATCTCAGCGAAGCAATTAAAATGTATAAAAAGTCAAATGGACCAGCAATATTGAATTTTAATTTTGTTCCCATTAAAATGGACACTAAAGACCTTGCAACACTAAAAATTATCGGTAGTATAATTTTATTTGGATTTTCTTTTGGGTTATTGTATGCTATTTTTTTTGTTATTCCTTAACTATCTCTTATTTTAAAATGTAATGCTCCCCAATATTTACGTCACAATATGAAAAAAGCTATTATTTTAATACTTGTTTTTGGTTTAAACACGAACCTTTACAGCCAAACGGCAGAGTCTTTTTTTAAAAAAGGTGTTGAAAAAGAAGAATTAAAAGATTATTTAGGCGCAATTAAAGATTATAACAAGGCAATAGAAATTAATCCTAAGGTAGAAGAGTTCTATAGTAATAGAGGAACAGCGAAAGAAAAATTAAAATATTTTTCAGGAGCAATAGCAGACTATAATAAGGCAATTGAAATAAATCCTAAGGATGCAGATGTTTATTTTAACAGAGGAATTGCTAAGTCAAAATCAGGAAATAATTTAGATGAAATAGCAGATTATAATAAAGCAATTGAAATAAATCCTAAGCACGCAGATGCTTATTTTAATAGAGGCATTACAAAAGATGAATTAGGAGACTTTCAAGGGGCGCTAGCAGATTATAATAGAGCGATAGAAATAAATCCTAAAGATGCGGATGTTTATTATAATAGGGGAAACACGAAAAAAAAATTAAAAGATTATTCTGGCGCAATAGCAGACTACAATAAAGCGATAGAAATAAACCCTAATGATGCAGTGGCATATTGTAATAGAGGTGCTTTAAAAGAAGAAATGGAAGAACATCAAGGAGCTATTGAGGATTATAACAAAGCAATAGGAATAAACCCTAAATATGCAAAAGCTTATTATAACAGAGGGGTTACAAAATTTAATATTAGGCAAAAAAATAGTGGATGTTTGGATTTAATTAAAGCCAGAGAGTTAGGATATGGACTTGCTGACAAAACAGTAAAAGAGAATTGTAAATAAACTAAACTTGTATAAAAATTTCATTATACAAGCTGACTCGGTAAACTTTTGCACTTTAATTTTTTTTGGCACACCCCTATCTCAAATAGACAATGAACAATGCCAAGAGTTTTAATAGATAGCATTCCAGTCATAAGTTATGATCATAAAGCAAAGGATAAGTATTGGACAGCTTTATCCAAAAATCTCATTGCGAATCACGGTAAACAAAATTTCACAGAACATGCAAAGGTTGAATCAATTTTATTGGATGGGTTTCAATTTTTAGCTGATGAGTTTCGTAAGCTTCTTTTGCCTGAGAAATCTCTCAAGTTTTTTCTTTACATATTTTGGCTACACGAGGAATCAATAAAGTTGTATAGAAAAACCTTGAGTGGATTTAAACTTCACAGCATTGATGAAAATGAATTCGCAAGGTATCGCAGAATTCTAAAATTAATTTTAGAGCAAGGCTGCGAGATTGATTTAGAATGGGGTAAGTTCCCAAATACAGATGAACTGCGAGTAATGGATGATAAAATACAAGAGTTGCTCTATTTGGGAACTTGGCTATATACTTTTGCGGACTATATTGCTTTGCATAAAATGATTGAAGAATCCCATGATATTAAATTTGATGATAGAGATTTGTTGATTGTAGATTGGCAACATCATTATGGAACAACTTACAATCAACTTTTTCCAATGCTTCGTGAGGACTATGTAAAAGGAACATTTGATGAATCGGCAGTACACGAACTTAAAGCAGCGATTGAAAGTTGTTTTGGAATTGAATACCATTTCGCAGGCGGAATAATATTTGAAATTAAAAAACATCACAGTCAAGGCGACCCTTCACTTCAAACGATTCAACCACATGTTCTGCCATTAAACTTGGTTCAACTGAGTGGTATATCTCAAAGCCTTGCAGAAACATTTTATGCTGGATTAACTCTGTCAAGGCAAAACAAACTTTCTATTGAAGATGTTGTGTTTAAACCCTACTCCACACAGCGCTATATGTTCCGACCAATTCTTATCTACAATGTTGGCGGTGAAGAACGAGCTTTAGTAGGTTGGGAAAAATTTGCGGAGAGCATGCTGGTTCTTTCAACTAATGCTATTCATTGGAATGCAATGCAAAAGGAATGGCTGACAGTAAAATGTATGCAAACATTTATAAATAAAAAAGGAATGGAGCACGACAAAATACTTGAAAATAAAATTGAAGAAATAATAAAAAGCAAAGAATTACTCTATTGCAGAAATATAAAATCTTTCAGACAACCTTCTGGTTCTAATTTAAGAATTGATAATGAACTGTCTGGGGAAATTGACTTTATTATCGTTAACCTCCTGCTAAAGAAAATATTTATAGCTGATGCAAAATATAACAGAGCGAGATATGAAAGCGTTGGTTTCCGAAATGATTACACGAACTTTATTGATAGCTATGAACCACAGCTACAAAAGAAAATAAATTGGCTTCAAATAAATTTATCTGTGCTACAAGAACATTTAAAAATTATACACAATCTTACCGACCTTGACTTAACTGGCATTGAGGTTGAAGGCATTTTTCTGATAAACACACCAACCTTTTATATGTTCAACGGCACTTATAAAGCCATTACATTGAAACAAACAGCGGACTTCATAGAAGGTAAATACGAGTATCCGCAATTGATGATTATGGGAGAAGATGAATCTTTTATGATGATTCAACACCCTTACTTTAAGAAGCCAATTATCTTCGCTGACTATGATGAAAATCAAACCCCGAAGTTTTAAACTTCGTCAGGGTTATAGCCCTAATCCCCCATGCATAAATGCTTGCGTCAGGATTTTATTTTTGATTTTAAAATGTGTGAATAATGCAACTTATTTCAAAAGTTATGTAATGCTTGGCGCTTTAAAGCTTGTCACCTTTGCATTGTTTTGAGGGATGTATTCTCAATACAAAATAGCGGCTAATTTTGAAGAAGCCGCAAAAATAAACTATTAACTAAACAATATGACAACATCAAAAAACTTAGGCATTTGGATGGATCATTCAAGCGCTCACTTAATGGAATTCACTACAGATCCCATCGAAGCAAACATCAGTTTGTCAAGAATTACTCATGAAGAAAAGGAGTTTAGTTTAGATAAAGGTGAAAACCTGATGCATAATAAGGAGAAGCACCAACAAACAGCATTTTACAATAAATTAATAGATGTTATTAAAAATTATGAGGGAGTAATTCTCTTTGGACCTACGGATGCGAAAGTGACTTTGTTCCATATCTTAAAAGGAGATCATCGTTTTGCGAATATAAAAATTGAAGTCAAACCAGCTGATAAAATGACGGAAAACCAGCAGCACGCTTTTGTCAGGGAACATTTTTTAGGGCATTAATTCTAATTAAACGCATTAAAAATAAATTCATATTAGCCACAATGTGCGAATGATATAACTTATTTCAAAAGTTATGTAACATTCAAGGCAATCAAAGCCCACACCTTTGTTCCGTGAAAATATTTTCACATCTGTACCGCCAGTTGCGGAAATATAAAATCCCAATAAAATGAAAAAGTTAATGCTATTGCTCGCAATTGCGGGAATGATGACGCAGGTGCAGGCGCAGAAAATGAAAGCCACGAATGCTCCGGCTGCTGTTACTACGGCTTTTAACCAGGCTCACTCGTCTGTAAAAAATGTTGAATGGAAGCTTAAAGACGGAAACAATTACGAAGGAGCGTATAAAGAAGGCAGTGTGAACATGTTTGCCATCTATGATGCTTCAGGAAATTTAATTGAATCGAAAATGGAAATAAAAGCATCTGCTCTGCCTGCCCCTGTCATGTCGTATGTAAAGCAAAATTACAAAGAAGATGAAGTGAAAAAAGCGTTCAAAGCAACGGATGCAAGCGGCACAGTAACGTATAAAGCAAAAGTAAAGGATATGCTTTTGACTTTTGATGCAAGTGGCACCTTTATTAAGTCAAAGAAAAAATAATGTTTGGTTTGAGTGGTGATAAAAACCGGCGAAGATTCAAACTTCGCCGGTTTTATATGTAGAAATTGGTTTTTTTCTTTTTTAACCGGATTGGCATTTTAAAATAATCCTGCACGGGCTGCCCCGATGTGTCGGGCTGCGGGACTCCATTAATTTTTGCTCCACGTGGCACAGCCCATTTACCTCGCGATGTGTTAGGAGGATTTTTTTTGTTTGGCAAAAAATTAGTAAGTATCTTTGTTTTGCTAATTAATAACGCAAATGAAACTGTACATAAAATATATGGTAAGCATTCGCTGCAAAATGATAGTGAAAGAAGAATTAATGAAACTGGAACTGGATTATAAGAGCGTTGGTTTTGGAGAAGTGGAGCTGATGGAAGATATTGCCAAGCTGCAGCACGATCAAATAAAGATGGCTTTACATCAAACAGGCTTTGAATTAATGGACGATGAAAAAGCCGTGCTGCTTGAAAAAATAAAAAATGTAATTATCCAAATGGTTCATTATACTGATGAGTTGCCCGAAACAAATTTTTCAGAATACCTGCGTGAAAAATTAGATTACGACTATACTTACCTGTCCAATCTTTTTTCAGAAACAGAAGGAACCACTATAGAACAGTTCATTCTTATTCATACAATTGAACGGGTAAAAGAGCTAATCATTTATGACGAACTCACCCTTGCTGAAATTGCTTCGAAGCTCCATTTCGGCAGTGTGGCACATCTTTCCGATCAATTTAAAAAGATAACAGGTTTAACGCCTTCTTTTTTTAAATCGCTCAAACGCAAAAAACCGGCACACCTGGTAATATGTGAATGATATAACTCTTTTCTAAAGTTATATAACACACATCCTGTTGAACATGCCGACCTTTACGGCATATTTTAAATACAACAGGTAATGAAAAATGATAAAAAGAATCTTGCTGATCTTACCAAACAGAGCAATCATACTGATAAAAGTAATTAAGCTCCTGCGGAAGTAGAAAAGTCAAAAGCGCATATCATCGTTGAAATCATTGAGTATGTGCCGAACGCTGTGGTCAGCAAGACTATTATCAAGAAGACGACCGGCAATATCACAGTCGCGTCTTTTGCCACAGGCGAAGAATTAGGAGAAAAAACTTCTCCTTTCGACACGTATATACAGATAATAGACGGCGCAGCGGAGGTCATCATTGATGAAAAAAAATACCAGCTTAAATTAGGAAATGGCATCGTCATACCGGCGCATTCACCGCATTGCATCAATGCCAATGAACAGTTTAAAATGATTTCAACTGTTATCAAAAGCGGATACGAGGACTGAGCGCACGGTCTTCTTCCATATTTTATAATTCTGCACTTTCTAAACTTCATCTCCGTTTACTTTTGCTCTGCATGGCATCCCGCAGCAAGTGCGGGACTATTAAAAACGATTACCTTTGCTCCCCCCTTAGGGAAAAAGAATGAAGAATATCCGCAACTTTTGCATTATCGCTCATATTGACCATGGCAAGAGCACCCTGGCTGACAGGTTGCTTGAATACACCAATACCATTCAAAAGAGAGAGATGCAGGCGCAGGTGCTGGACGATATGGACCTGGAGCGCGAACGCGGCATCACCATTAAGAGCCATGCCATACAAATGAAATACGAGCTGGACGGCGTGCATTATAATTACAACCTCATTGATACTCCCGGCCACGTTGACTTTTCGTATGAAGTGTCGCGGGCTATTGCTGCCTGTGAAGGTGCATTGCTTATTGTGGATGCTGCGCAAGGCATACAGGCACAGACCATCAGCAATCTTTATCTTGCGATGGAACATAATCTTACGATTATTCCAATCCTCAATAAGATTGATCTTGAAAGCGCCAACCCAGAAATGGTGAAGGACCAGATCGTTGATTTGGTTGGTTGTGACAGAGAAGACATTATTTCTGCAAGCGCTAAGACCGGCCTCGGTGTGCATGGCATTTTAGAAGCGATTGCGAAGCGCATTCCTGCTCCGAAAGGAAGTCCCACGGCTCCGTTGAAAGCGCTTATCTTTGATTCTGTATTTAACCAATTTCGCGGCATCGTTGCTTACTTCCGTGTGTTTGAAGGCGAGGTTCGCAAAGGCGACAAAGTAAAGTTCTTTGCAACAGGGCATCAATATGTTGCCGATGAAGTGGGCATTCTGAAATTAGAAAAATCTCCGCGCGATGTTGTGAAAACAGGCGATGTTGGATATATAATAAGCGGCATTAAAGAAGCGCGCGAAGTGAAAGTGGGTGATACGATCACTCATGTTGAAAATCCGTGCATCGAAGCCATCAAAGGTTTTGAAGATGTGAAGCCGATGGTGTTTGCTGGAATCTATCCTGTGGACACGGATGAATATGAAGAGCTTCGCAATTCCATTGAGAAGCTTCAGTTGAATGATGCTTCTTTAGTATTTCAGCCGGAAGCATCTGCTGCACTTGGCTTTGGTTTCCGTTGCGGCTTCCTTGGCATGCTGCACATGGAAATTATACAGGAGCGCTTGGAGCGTGAGTACAACATGACGGTGATTACAACGGTTCCTAACGTTTCTTACACTGCCTATATGACAAGCGGCGAAATTCGCGAAATACACAACCCAAGCGAATTGCCTGATCCTAATTTTCTTGAACGCATCGAAGAACCATATATAAAGGCACAGATAATAACGAAGTCGGAGTTTACAGGAGCTATTATGACGCTGTGTATTGGCAAGCGCGGCCACATTGTCAAGCAGCATTATCTCACCACCGATCGAGTAGAACTGCAATTTGATATGCCGCTGGCAGAAATCGTTTTTGATTTTTATGATAAGCTCAAATCTATTTCAAAAGGATATGCTTCATTCGATTATCACCCACTTGAATATCGCGCAAGCGAGCTTGTAAAGCTTGACATACGGCTCAATGCAGAACCCGTAGATGCTCTGTCGGCATTGGTGCATCGCACACATGCTTATGAATTCGGCAGGAAGATGTGTGAAAAGCTGAAGGAGCTGATCACACGCCAGCAATTTGAAATTATTATTCAAGCCAGCATCGGTTCTAAAATTATTGCTCGCGAAACCGTGAAAGCGCTTCGCAAAGATGTAACAGCAAAATGTTACGGCGGCGATATATCACGTAAGCGCAAGCTTTTAGAAAAGCAAAAAGAAGGAAAGAAGCGCATGCGGCAGGTAGGCAATGTGGAAATTCCGCAGCAGGCGTTTTTGGCAGTACTGAAACTTGATTGAAACATCTACCAATAACGGATAGTTACGAATGCACG
The DNA here is from genome assembly GCA_003151745.1 of Bacteroidota bacterium. Taxonomy (GTDB): domain Bacteria; phylum Bacteroidota; class Bacteroidia; order AKYH767-A; family 2013-40CM-41-45; genus PALSA-967. The sequence goes on along the minus strand of PLYJ01000096.1, from coordinate 7,002 downwards.
AATAAGGCACATTCGTATATTCGTACAGATTCGTATTCGTAGATAATATATTAACTTTGTTCTCCTAAACAATTTAACATTTATAATTTAAAATCCCAAAATCATGGCTTTTACACTTCCCAATCTTCCCTATGCATTCAATGCATTAGAACCACACATAGATGCTAAAACGATGGAAATCCATCACGACAAGCACCATGCTGCCTATGTAAATAATCTCAATGCCGCGCTCACCGGTGATGATGTAAACAAGAGCATTGAAGATATCCTTAAAGACATTTCAAAATATTCACCTGCCGTGCGCAACAATGGTGGCGGGCATTACAACCATTCTCTTTTCTGGACGATCATGAAACAAGGTGGTGGTGGCGCTCCAACAGGCGCTTTGGCTGATGCTATCAAGGCAGCGTTCACCAGCTTTGATGAATTCAAAACAAAGTTCGCCGGTGCCGGCGCCACACGCTTCGGAAGCGGTTGGGCATGGCTTGTGTCAAACGGCGGTAAGCTTTCCATCGGTTCCACTCCCAATCAGGACAACCCGTTGATGGATGTTTCCGAATTAAAAGGAACACCGATCATGGGCTTAGACGTTTGGGAACATGCGTACTACCTGCACTATCAAAACCGCAGACCGGATTACATCACTGCCTGGTGGAATGTAATTAACTGGGAAGAAGTGGCAAAGCGTTTTGCTTCAGCAAAATAAAAGATTCACAATTCACAATTTATGATTCACGATTAATCGTGAATGGTGCATTATGAATTGTGAATTATTTTATATTTGAGCCATGTTCAAAACAGAACTCAAATTTGGCATTTGTGGCGGATTAGCATTGTGCGCTTATAAATACGTAGAGTTCATCCCCGGATTTCAGACCATAAGACTCGAAACCGGTATTTACACTGGCTTGCTGGCTTTCTTTATTGTCATAACAGCCATTGTTTGGGGTATTAAATTCAAACGAAATAACGAGCAGGAAAATCAAATTACTTTCCGTGAAGCATTCTGCACGGGGATGGTCATTACCATTATCATGGCGTTAATAACAAGTTCCTTTATGTACGCTTATATTCATGTGAACTATGTTAACCATAAAGAAACGGCTCGCATCATTGACCACGTTAAAGAAAACCGGAATGAAGACGCGCCACCTTTTTCTTCACAAGTCATTCAGGAGTATTATGTGCCTTCGCATCGCGCCCTGCATACAGGAGAAGATATAATTCTTATAGGTTTCTTAGTATCTCTTTTTTCTGCCGGCATGTTCAGGCGTTTGCATCCAGACGATCTCGATTTGGTGAAGAAAACGGTGCTGCCCTCCATGGTTAATAAGCTTTTTCTTATCAGCATCATGCTAGCCATGCTTCCCATATTGGTTTACATAGCATTGATTTTGAAAATTGAAAATATCAGTAAGTTGCCCTTTGATTTTCTTGTTGAACCAATAAATGATGGTATATTACAAGTGGGAACAGCCCTTTTCTCTCTCGCTGCTTTGTTTATAAACATTATTATCTACAATAGAATTGCGCTTTATTCGAATCGCAGAAGAAGATGGAGTATCCTGATGATTGTTGTTTGCGGCGCTTTGTTTTTTATCTCTTTATGGCCAGTTCTGTAGCCCCGGTATTAACAAATACGTATTAATAACTCGTGCGTAAACTCATTAATTTTGTTTTATCTTTACATTACTTTTAGTGAAATAAAATAATCTTAACCATGGAACTTACAATAGAAGAAAAGAAAGAACTATCCCAGTTATCAGGATACTTCAAAAAAATTGAAGTATCCGCTAACCATTTAGGCATTGATCTCGATGACTATATCGCTGAATACCGCGACAATGGATATGCACAACTTGTAGTTAAAGATGCTGATGCCAAAATCCCTGATCGCAAAGACGCTTTTCAGAAAGCTTCCGTTAAGGGAGTTGATAAATTAAAAACTACGAAAATTAAATAGTCTTATTGTAAATAGTTGAAACGTATTAATGATGAAACCCCTTCGTTGAGGAGGGGTTTGTTTTTTTAAGGTGTGTGAGAAAAGCGTGATAGCTATCATTTCCAATTTGGGGTTTTAATTCTACTTTTGCGGTTCAATTTTAGAACGCATGATGCAGTTGGTTTGGCTGATACCTGTTTTTCCGCTTGCGGGGTTTTTAATCATCAGTTTTTTAAAGAACGTACTTCCAAAGAATCTTTCCGGTGTTCTTGCATCTGTGATGGTGCTGGCGTCTTTTTGCATATCTGTTGGTCTTTTTTTCAAAGTCAACGAGGCTGTAACGATAGACTATTTCAACTGGATTCATGCCGGCAATCTTTCCATTCCGTTCTCTTTTTTAATTGATCATGCATCCATATTGATGCTGTTGATTGTAACAGGCGTTGGTTTTCTAATTCATGTCTATTCCATCGGCTACATGAGTCATGATGAGAACAAGTCAAGGTTCTTTGCTCATCTCAACCTGTTTATCTTCTTCATGCTGCTGCTGGTGATGGGATCCAATTACGTTATCATGTTTGCAGGATGGGAAGGCGTGGGTTTGTGCTCGTATCTTTTGATTGGCTTCTGGTTCAAGAACGATGAGTATAACAGAGCCGCCAACAAAGCGTTCATCATGAATCGCATCGGTGATCTTGGCTTTTTACTTGGCATCATTTTGATTTATGTAACATTCCACAGCACTAATTTTCAGGAAGTTTTCTCTTTGGATAAGGCAAAATATTATAATCAACCCGTCATTATTGCAATCACCATGCTGCTCTTCATCGGTGCAATGGGTAAGAGCGCACAGATACCTTTATATACGTGGCTGCCTGATGCAATGGCGGGTCCTACACCTGTTTCAGCGCTTATCCATGCAGCTACGATGGTGACGGCAGGTATTTACATTGTTGTGCGATCCAATGTTTTGTATTCTCTTGCTCCTGCAACGCTTTCCTTTATTACATTGATTGGAACGGCAACAGCCATTTTTGCAGCTACAATTGCTGTTGCGCAAACGGATATTAAGAAAGTGCTGGCATACTCAACAGTCAGCCAGTTGGGATATATGTTTGTTGCATTAGGTGTTGGTTCTTATTCCACCGGTTTGTTTCATGTAACAACTCATGCTTTTTTCAAAGCATTGTTATTCCTTGCTGCAGGCAGCGTGATTCATGCCATGAGCGGCGAACAGGACATACGGAAGATGGGAGGCCTAAGAAAAAAACTACCTGTCACGTTTATTGTCTTTTTAATAGGAACGCTTGCTATAAGCGGCATTCCTCCATTTGCAGGTTTCTTCAGCAAGGACGAAATACTTGTTCATGCTTATGAGCAGAACAAATTTGTTTTTATCCTGCTTTCAATTACTTCTTTGCTGACGGCTTTCTATATGTTCCGCCTTTTGTTTCTTACTTTCTTTGGAACTTTCCGAGGAACAATGGATCAGGAACATCACCTGCATGAGTCACCTCCGGTAATGACTGTTCCGCTTATTATTCTTGCCTTGTTATCAACCTTTGGCGGCTTTCTAGGAATGCCTCACGTTTTCAGCGATCATCATTTGTTTGAAAAATACCTCGAACCATTGTTATCTGTTCCCGCAAGTATTATTCATAGCGAGGCTTCAGGTTCTTTTGAATGGATGATGATGATTGCCTTTACTGTCACGCTTATCATTCTATACATTATTACTCGCGGCTTTTTTAGCAAGCAGCAAAACGTTCCTGCATTGAATGAAAATGATTTTAACCCTTCTACGCGTGTGCTGTTCAATAAGTATTATGTGGATGAACTGTATGATAGCATCATCGTGAAGCCCCTTTACTGGTTAAGCGATATATTTTACAAAATCTTTGATAACAGGCTGGTGGATGGCACTGTGAATGCCTTGGGTAAAGGAGTGGTGTGGGGCGGAAGAACATTGCGATTAGTGCAAAGCGGCAACATCGGTTTTTACATTTTCATTATGGTTGTAAGCATCATCGCCATTTTCGTTTTTAATATTTATCTTAAATAGAGTAGTAGAGAGAAATCAATGCTTTTACTATTAATACTTTTTCCGTTGGTTGTTGCGGTAGCAACACTCTTTGCTAAAGAAAATGCAAAGCGAGTTGCGTTGCTTGGTGCATTGATTGAATTTGGATTGTCAATAGTCATGTTGATGCAGTTCAATCCCAATGGCGGAAGGCAATTCATGATAGATTACTGGTGGGTGCAGAATCTTGGCATCAGCTTTAAGATCGGAGCAGATGGCGTCAGCATGTTGTTAGTGTTGCTCACTACATTTCTTACGCCCATTATTATTCTTTCTTCTTTCAGTCATCAATATAAAAACCCTTCCCTGTTCTATTCGCTTATTCTCGTCATGCAGATGGCGTTGGTGGGAGTGTTTGTAGCGCTTGACGGATTTTTGTTTTATATATTCTGGGAGCTTGCCCTAATTCCTATTTATCTTATTTGTCTTATTTGGGGAGAGAAAGACCGTGTTCGCATTACATTAAAGTTTTTCATATATACTTTACTTGGTAGTCTGTTCATGCTTGTTGGATTAATCTATTTATATCTTCAAACACCGGGCACACACTCGTTCGATGTTAATGCACTGTATGGGTTGCATTTAAGTGATGCGGAGCAACGATGGATATTCTGGGCATTCTTTGCTGCCTTCGCCATTAAGATGCCGCTATTTCCTTTTCACACGTGGCAACCCGATACCTACACTGATTCTCCAACACCCGGCACTATGCTTCTTTCCGGCATCATGTTGAAGATGGGAGTGTATGGATTGATACGCTGGCTGTTGCCTATTGTGCCGCAGGGTGTGCATGATTATGGTATGTTGGCAATGGTGCTTTCTATTATCGGCATCGTGTACGCCTCCTGCATTGCCCTAGTGCAAAAGGATTTCAAGCGGTTGATTGCTTACTCTTCCATTGCTCACGTTGGATTAATATCTGCGGGGATATTCTCGCTCACTATACAAGGACTGCAAGGAGGTATGATTCAGATGTTAAGCCATGGTATTAATGTTGTCGGACTATTCTTCATCGCCGACATCATCATGCGGAGAATGAATACAAGAGAGATGAAAGAGCTTGGTGGCATCCGCAATGTGGCTCCGCAATTCGCAACGTATTTCATCATCATCCTGCTTGCAAGCATTACGCTTCCGCTTACCAATGGCTTTATCGGAGAATTTCTGCTCTTCAACGGCGTATATCAATACAATGCATGGATGGCAGCTATTGCAGGATTAGGGATTATCCTTGGAGCAGTATATATGTTGACTTCTTATCAAAAGATTGTTTTGGGTGAAAAGAATAAATTAACAGAAACATTCACGGATCTTACCTCATCAGAAAAAATGGTTTTAATACCGTTAGTCATTATGATCTTCTGGATTGGCATTTATCCAAAACCTTTGCTTGACATTGCTGAGCCATCATTGAAAGCAATTCAAGACATTGTGAATAATAAGAGTGGGTTTACATTAAAATAGAAAGTAATAATTAAGAATGAATAATGAATAAATATTTAACACTTCCGGCCTTTATTCCTCATTCCTTATTCCTTATTCCTTAAAATGGTTACGCTCATCATACTATCTGTCATCGGTGTCATGGCTTTGTTTTCTGAAATTCTCAATTTCAAGAAAGCATTGCTGCCATTGATTATGCTTGGGCTGGCAGGAGCGTTTGTTGCCGATGTAATGGACTGGAATCATCCTCATCAGTGGTACAATAAAATGATGGCTGTAGATAATTATTCAGTCGCCTTTACAGGATTGATGATACTTATCACGTTTTTATGGTTCATAATGTCTCCTTCTTTCTTTAAAGAAATAAGCAGCCGCACAGATCATTTTGCACTCATCATCTTTGCATTAGTCGGAGCACAGTTGATGACTTCCTTTTCCAACATGCTCATGCTTTTTCTTGCCATCGAGATATTATCTATTCCGATGTACATTCTTGCAGGAAGCAATAAGTCCGATCTTAAATCCAATGAAGCATCTTTAAAATATTTCCTGATGGGCGCTTTTGCAACGGGCTTTCTGCTCTTTGGAATTGCTTTGATCTATGGTGTGACAGGTTCTTTTAATCTTGATGCAATCAGGCGATACATCATGATGCACGGAATTGAAAACTCATTCATGTTTTATGCAGGAGTGTTGATGCTCATCGCAGGTCTTGCGTTCAAATCATCTCTTGCTCCTTTTCATTTCTGGTCGCCTGATGTATATACAGGTTCACCAACAGTGATAACTGCATTTATGAGCACAGTTGTAAAGACTGCTGCCTTTGCAGCTTTCTTCCGTTTGTTTGTGACATGCTTTGTTTCTGCAACTGGTATGTGGGCCACAACGCTTTGGGTTATTTCTGCTCTCACCATTGTCATAGGCAATGTGACCGCTGTTTACCAGGTTGACTTTAAAAGAATGCTTGCATACTCCAGCATTTCACATGCAGGTTATATGTTGCTTGCCATTCTTGCAATGAACCAGACGGCATCAAGCGCATTGCTTTATTATACTGCGGCTTATTCCATTTCATCACTTACTTCTTTTGGAATTCTCCTTGTTGTCAGCCACACTACGGGAAATGATTCTATCGCTTCATTCAACGGACTTGCTAAAAAGAATCCGTTGCTTGCTGCTGTTACTATTGTTACCATGCTTTCACTTGCAGGCATTCCTCCTATGGCAGGGTTCTTTGCGAAGTACTATATCTTTTCAGCAGCCATTGAGAATCACTACACAGGGCTGGTAATAATTGCTGTGCTTGGTTCGTTAGTAGGTGTATTCTACTATTTTCGCATCATCATTGCTATGTTCAAAGAAGAGAGCGAAGTTGTAATTCCGATTAACGGTGTTTTCAAAGCATTGCTTATTGTCACCTCCATTGCTGCTTTAGCGCTTGGCATTTTTCCGCAGCTGCTGACAGGTTTGCTCTGATATCCTGCACGTGTGACACGAAATGCAGACTTCATTGATACCTGAATTCTATGATATTCAC
>PLYJ01000162.1 GCA_003151745.1 Bacteroidota bacterium | reverse complement strand
TCAAGCTATTTCAGGAAGGGACAGTGCTCTAACGTTTCGCCGTGGCGTGATCACACTGCGTTGAAACGTCCCCGCATTTTGGAGGAATGTGGGAAGCGCAGAATCGAAATGAATACGTGTTTTGTTGTGCATTCCTTCCATTGCATTTAAACAGCAAGCCGTTTTATGAAAATTGCTGCCGCAATAAACTGTGTTCGCAACGACCACCGGCATGTTGTCAACCATAACCCCTAAAAACCTATTTTTATCCGCGCATAAAATCTACTGCATGAAGAACAAGCAAAAAATATTGGAAGAAAAAATCGCTGAAGCGAAATTAGGCGGAGGAGCCAACCGCATTGAGGCACAGCATAAGAAAAGCAAGCTCACTGCCCGCGAGCGTTTACATTTCCTGTTGGATGAAGGCAGCTTTGAAGAGATCGGCATGTTGGTAACGCATCGCTCTACAGAGTTCGGACTGGACAAAGAAAAATACTTAGGTGATGGTGTAGTGACTGGTTATGGAACTATCAACGGCCGCCTGGTGTATGTGTTTGCTCAGGACTTCACCGTGTTCGGCGGTTCGTTGAGTGAAACTCATGCGGCTAAAATTTGCCGCGTCATGGATCTTGCCATACAGAACGGCGCACCCATCATTGGCTTGAATGATTCAGGAGGAGCGAGAATACAGGAAGGCGTTGTGTCGTTGGGTGGTTATGCAGATATTTTTTATCGCAACACGCTTGCTTCGGGAGTGATTCCACAAATATCAGCTGTCATGGGCCCTTGCGCTGGCGGTGCAGTTTATTCTCCTGCCATCACTGATTTTATCCTGATGGTGGAAAATACTTCGTACATGTTTGTTACGGGCCCTAACGTGGTGAAGACGGTGACGCATGAAGAAGTTACTTCTGAAGAATTGGGAGGCGCGTCTGCTCACAGCACAAAGAGCGGTGTTACGCAATTCAGTTGTGCCAATGAGCCGGAGTGCATCAACATGATTAAGCAGCTGTTGAGCTACATGCCTCAGAACTGCGAAGACGATCCGATTGCTTTGCCTTATGAATCAGTTGAAGAATCGAGACCTGCACTTAACGACATTATTCCTGCCAATCCCAATCAGCCGTATGACATGCACGATGTGATTGCAGAAGTAATTGACGAAGGAACTTTTTTTGAAGTGCATAAAAAGTTTGCAGAAAACATTATCGTCGGCTTTGCAAGGCTTGCAGGCAGAAGCATCGGCATTGTTGCCAACCAGCCCGCTCACCTTGCAGGCGTGCTCGATATTCATTCTTCCACGAAGGCGGCACGCTTTGTTCGTTTCTGCGATTGTTTTAACATACCATTGCTTGTGTTTGAAGATGTGCCGGGCTTCTTACCAGGTACAGATCAGGAGTGGAACGGCATCATCAGCAACGGCGCTAAATTGCTGTTTGCTTTCTGCGAAGCCACTGTGCCGCGTATCACCGTGATCACACGCAAGGCGTATGGCGGTGCGTATGATGTGATGAACAGCAAGCACATTGGCGCTGACATGAACTATGCATGGCCTGATGCACAGATTGCAGTGATGGGCGCAAAGGGAGCGGCAGAAATTATTTTCAAAAAAGAAATTGCAGAAGCTGCCGATCATGAAAAAAAGCTGAAAGAAAAAGAACAGGAGTATAATGAACTTTTTGCTAATCCTTACAAAGCGGCAGAGCATGGTTATATAGATGAGGTGATACTGCCTGAAGACACCCGCAAAAAATTAATAACTGCTTTTAAAATGCTGGAAAATAAGGTGGCGAAGCTTCCGAAAAAGAAGCATAGCAATATACCATTATAATAGTAGTTAGTAGGGAGTAGTTAGTTGGGATCTGGAATCTTGGTGAAATAACTACTAACTACTAATGACCAACAACTAACTATGAATATTCTTTTACTTGGTTCCGGAGGCAGAGAGCATGCCATGGCATGGAAGATTTCGCAAAGCCCTCGCTGCACTAAACTGTTTATCGCTCCAGGCAATGCGGGCACTTCTCAATGCGGAACCAATGTTGCAATCAGTGCCACTGATTTTGAAGCAGTTAAAAAACTCGTTTTAGATGAGGAAATTAAGATGGTAGTCGTTGGTCCTGAAGATCCATTGGTAAAAGGTATTCATGATTTTTTCCTCGCAGACGACTTATTGAAAGCAATTCCTGTCATCGGCCCGAAGAAAGACGGAGCGCAGTTGGAAGGCAGCAAGGATTTTTCAAAACGCTTTATGCAGAAGTATAATATTCCTACTGCTTCATATAAAAGCTTCACGGAGGAACAGTTGAACGATGGTTTAAAATTTCTTGAATCGCTCAAACCTCCTTATGTGCTGAAAGCAGATGGACTCGCAGCAGGCAAGGGTGTTGCTATTCCATCCAAGCTTGAAGAAGCGAAGCAAGAACTTACTGAAATGCTTGCTCATGCCAAGTTTGGTGAGGCAAGCAGCAAAGTAGTGATTGAAGAATTTTTGAAAGGAATTGAACTTTCCGTCTTTGTGCTTACAGACAGTAAGTCATTCAAAATATTGCCTGAAGCAAAGGATTACAAGCGCATTGGCGAGGGCGACACAGGCCCAAATACAGGTGGCATGGGTGCTATATCTCCTGTTCCGTTTGCAGATAAAAGCTTTATGGAGAAAGTGGAACGAACCATTATCATCCCTACTGTTGAGGGATTGAAAAAAGAAGGAATAGAATACAAAGGGTTTATTTTCATCGGGCTAATGAATGTAGATAGCAATCCTTATGTCATTGAATACAATGTTCGCATGGGCGATCCTGAGACAGAAGTGGTAATACCACGCATTAAATCAGACATTGTTGAATTGTTTGAAGGTATGGCTGAGGGAAACCTCGCTGATAAAACCCTTACTATTGATGAACGCACTGCTGCAACTGTTATGCTTGTGAGCGGCGGCTATCCCGGTGATTACGAAAAAGGGAAAATAATTTCAGGAGTTGATGAAGTGAAAGACAGCATAGTGTTTCATGCAGGCACAACAAACGATAAGCAAGGTAATGTCATAACTTCAGGGGGGAGAGTAATTGCGGTAACTTCTTATGGGAAGAATATCAGCGAAGCAACCGCACTTTCTTTCAACAATGCTGCAAAGATCAATTTTGATAAAATGTATTACCGTAAGGATATTGGGAAAGACTTACTTTCCTGATTTATCTCAACTGAATACAAATAAAAAATCCCGAAGAATCGGGATTCAACAGAACAAGAATTTTTGCTCCAATATTTTATAAAAAGATCAGTCCCACTTCTCGACTTCTTTTTGCTTGCTCATGTAGGATATCCATGAAAAGAAAGCAATAAAGCCGATAATGATGAGAAGCATGTTAAACCCATAGCCAATCGAAGCCATGCCTTTAAATATTGCCTGAAAAACGCTTGCGATAAAGTTCCAAAATCCTGATAATGTCATATATTTGAATTTTACGGTGGCAAATGTAGAAAGTTTTCTCTTTCCACAAACATAAATATAGAGGATAAGGAAATACGGGAATGTGGTGCCGCTCTTTATATCCTTATTTCCCTATTTCCTCATCAGATTGTTAGAAAGGTTGTTTCAAATCTTCCTTGCAATAGATAAGAAGGAGAAGTTTTAGAGTTTACTTTTATCAACCATGTTTCTCCGCTTCTTTAAAACCAATCAGCCGGCGGCAGCGTTTGCCATTCCCCTTATTGTATTGGTTTTATGGTTGCCTGCGTTTTCTCATGCTGCCATATCTAATACGCAGGACGGAATGCTCGTTTATCAATGGCTTGCAGCATTGGTTAATCATTTGCCACCTGCAATCATTAAACTTTTGTGCATTGCTATTGTTTCTTTCCAGGCAATCTATATTCACTATATTGTAGTGAAGCACGAGGTGCTTTATAAGGACAGCTATCTCCCTTCCCTCATGTTTGCTGTTCTTGCTTCCTGCCTGCCTGCGTTTCAGCAGTTCAATCCCGTGCTGATCGTGAATCTTTTAATGCTGTTTATCCTGAATAAAAGCTTTGCACTGTTTAAAGAGGAATCACCGGTGCCGCTTATTTTCGATTGTTGTTTTCTTATAGCGATAGCATCGCTCGTCTATTTACCTGCCATTCTCTTTTTTCTTCTTTTTCTTATCAGCCTTTTAGTGCTTCGTCCTTTTCATTGGCGCGAATGGATCGTAGCGTTTATTGGCTTTTCGCTGCCTTACTTTTTCATCAGCGTTTATTTCTTCTGGGTAAGTGGATTCAAACAATTCTATTCGTGGCTGTTCACCAACCACATTAACAAAAAGCTATTTTATGAAATTCATTTCACACGTCCGCTTATTCTTCTGCTGATTATATATGGAGTGTTGCTCATATTGTCGTTGTTTAAGCTGCGTGATAATTTTTACAAAAATGCTATTAAGACAAGGATAGTACAGCAGGTCACAATTATCTATCTCATTATTGCAACCCTCTCTGCGCTTCTGCAAACCATGATTACATTGCAACAGTTTGCACTGCTTGCGTTTCCCGTAGCAGTATTCTTTGCTTATTTTTTTCTCTCTGTTACAAAGAGGCTTTGGATGTATGAAGTTTTTTTTCTAATGATGCTCGCAATCATCTTTGCGAATCTTATATAAAAGAAAATATTTAATTGCTTGCGGAACGGAGAGCCAGCATCTTGTTCTCCATCTTCCTCATCAGATTTTTATCCTTCACTGATTTGTCTTTGTAGCCAAGCAGGTGCAGCACACCATGAATCATCACCCTGTGCAATTCGTCCTTAACTGGCGTTCCGTAATTAACAGCATTTATTTTTACGCGCTCGTACGAAATGAAAATATCCGCTTCAACCTTTTTCCTTTCAGGTGAATTTCTAAATGTGATAATGTCGGTGTAGGTATTGTGATGAAGGTAATCTTTGTTCAGTTTTAAAAGATAAGCATCGCTACAAAAAATATAATTTATCTGAATGAGAGTAAAACGTTTTGCTTTAATAACACCTGCAACCCACTGTTGCAATTCGCGCTGCTGCAAAAGTCGGAAGGCAATGTCTTCCTTGAAAAAGTTTATCGGAATAGTGCTCATTGCACGAATAACGAATGCTTTACGAATACGCTCGTTCGTAAATTCGTAATAATTAGTGATTCGCACCACAATCATCCGATTGCTTGTTTCAAATCTGCAATAAGGTCTTCTAAATCCTCAACACCAACGCTAAGGCGAAGAAGAGAGTCCACAACACCTGATTTTTCTCTTTCTTCTTTTGGAATAGAAGCGTGCGTCATAGATGCAGGGTGACCGATTAAAGATTCCACGCCGCCTAATGATTCTGCTAATGAAAAAACTTTCGTCCGTGATGCCAGCTTGAATGCTTCATCCATCGAGTTGCCTTTCAGGGTAAAGGAAATCATGCCGCCAAAGTCTCTCATCTGCTTTTTTGCAATGGCGTGATTCGGACTATCTGCAAAGCCGGGCCAATAAACCTTATCGACTTTTGTATTTGTTCGGAGATATTCTGCAATTGCCCTGCCGTTGCTGCAATGACGATCCATGCGTAAGTGCAAGGTTTTAATGCCGCGGAGTACAAGAAAGCTATCCATCGGTCCGGGCACAGCGCCACAGGAGTTTGCAATGAAAGCAAGCTGTTCATTCAGCTTATCGTCATTGGTACACAATGCGCCCATCACCACATCACTGTGACCACCTAAATACTTTGTAACAGAATGAAGCACAATGTTAGCTCCAAGATCAAGCGGGTTTTGCAGATAAGGAGAAGCAAAGGTGTTGTCAACAACAAGGATGAGATTTTTTTCTTTTGCAATCGCAGCGCAGACAGTTATGTCAATAATAGACATCATAGGGTTGGTAGGGCTTTCCACCCACAGCATCTTTGTTTTTTCGTTCACTAACTTCTTTATATCAGACGCATTGTGCATGTCAATGAAATGAAATTTGATTCCGTATGGTTCAAAGATATTAACGAACATGCGGTAACTGCCGCCATATATATCTTGTGTTGCGATTACTTCATCGCCGGGTCTTAATAATTTAATGCAGGCATCAGAAGCAGCCATGCCGCTGCCGAAGCATAAACCATGATTTGCATTCTCCAGTGCAGCAATGTTTTTCTCCAATGCTATGCGTGTAGGATTCTTTCCTCGCGCATAGGCATATCCTTTATACTTGCCCGGACTTTCCTGGACATAAGTAGAGGTTTGATAAATAGGCGTCATTATGGCACCTGTTGTCGGATCAGGTTCCTGGCCTGCATGGATGGCTTTTGTTCCGAATTTCATATTGCTTATTTTATGATTAATTAAATTACTCTTCGCTTTTCAAATCAATTTTCTTCCTTGCCAGTCTTCTCTCCTCTTCTTTCTTTTTATCCTTCACCACTTTTTCCTTGAAACGCCCGTCATAGAAACCCTGCTGCAAGGCCAGCTTGCGCTGAAGTTTTAACGCAACACTAACGGATTGTTTCTTTTTTTTCTTCTTACTCATTGGATTAAAAACTGACGGTGCAAATTTACAAATGATTTCCACCATCAATTAAAAAGCCACGAATTACACCAATTCGCACTAATTAATTAGTGTTAATTCGTGTAATTCGTGTAATTCGTGGCAGATGATTTGACTAATTAGTAGTTCAGCAGAACTCCTCGTAAGTAGCTTTCAAATGCTCAGCTATCATCTGGGCACTTCTGCCCTCTATATGATGCCTTTCAATAAAGTGAACCAGTTTGCCGTCTTTAAACAAAGCAATGGCGGGGGATGATGGAGGATATGGTAGTGTGAATTTCCTTGCTTCAGCAGTGGCTTCCATATCCTGTCCTGCAAACACGGTCACTAATTTTTCGGGATGCTTAGCACTGTCTAATGAAAGGCGCACTCCAGGGCGCGCAGTACCTGCAGCACACCCACACACAGAATTCAGCAGCAGCAAAACAGTGCCTTTACTATTAGGAATGGTTGCATCAACTTCTTCAGGCGTTTTCAATTCTGTAAAACCTACAGATGTAAGTTCGTTGCGCATAGGTGCGCAGATGTATTCGGGATAAGGCATTTTTGATTTTTAATTTATTTCTGAGTGCAAAGTTACGGAAATCAAGTTATAAGTTATATGTTATTGGTTACACGGCTGCACAGACTCCGATAACGTATAACTTATAAAGTGTAGCAGTACTGTAAATCTCTGCATTTTCATATCATTTTACACTCTTTCATAAACTCTTCACAATGAAATTTGCTTTTGGCACGCTTCTTTCAATACCCCCTGCATAACAATTAAAAACCAAATTAAAATGAAAAAAGTAATGTTAAGTGCCCTGCTTGCAGGCATGTTTATGATCGGGTCAGTTTACGCTCAAACTTCTACCCCTGCTACCGGCAAACCGGCTACAAAGCAAGAATCAACAAGTGGAGTAAAATCTGACAAACCGGCAAAAGTCCACAAGGGAAAAGGAAAGAAAGCTGCAACAAGTAAAGCTGCAACTGCTCCTAAAGCTGCCGATCAGAAGTAATTCTCAAGTCAAAGCTTAGAAATAGAAAACCTCGCGAAAGCGGGGTTTTTTTATTTTGGTGCTGTTGAACATTACACATTCAAACCAGAAAAGCATTTTCAAAAAGATGATGACATCATAAGACCCGGAATTCACAAAAGACACATTTCCCTTTACTCAAAATACGATATTGCCTCATGAACCACAGTCGTTCCTATCTCATCCTTCGTCATTGTTTAATAAACCATCGTCATTGCTTTATAAACCATCGTTGCCGTTTAATAAGCCATCCCCTCTGTTTTATCAACCTTCATTTTGATTTATAAATCATCGTTATTATTTTATAAGATTTCATCATTGGTTTATAAATCATTGCCGTTGTTTTCTAAACCTTTATTGTTGGTTTATAAACCATCGTTGTTGTTTAAAGTGATTTTAATGGTTTTTTAGGCTGATTTTTTTGTATTTTGATAAGTAATCAAACCTTTATTTCTAAAAAAAAGAAATAAAAAAAGAGGAACAATGATGAACTTGCTGAAATGAAAAGCAGAAACATCAAGATAAAACACGTACAGCCGTAACGATTGTTCCAATTATGAAAGGCAACCTGATACCAAGTAAGGGAGAAAAAGAATCCTTTTACGATTCAGGCGGAGAGCACATATTGTCCTGCTTCAATGAAATTACGGAAAAGAAATTTTTATAAAAACTTCCGACAGTCTGACCGCTACAAATTTAGCTCATAAAAACTCAGGAACTGATTACTTTTGCATCGGGGTATTTGCTTTTCCACATTTTGAAAGCTGCCATCGTTGGCAGTGTGATGACTGTGCGCGCATCAAGGCGCACATGTATCGTAGCTTTTGTTGTAGCTTGTTTTAAAATCAACGCCCCTCTGCGTCTTGATCTTGACCTTGGTCTTGGAGGACCAATGTGCTTTTGCATTTTATTCATAAATACTTTTAGAAAAATTTTAATTAGAACGCTTACTTATTTTTTTATTATGATTAAACGTAAAGCGCCTTCTTTTACTTATTCAAATATACGCTTTTTATTTAAACTACCCAATAATTTTAAGTTAATAATTGGTTATTTTTTAACATTTAACCCTCTTCTTAACCTACTGTATTATAGCAAATATCAAACCTTTTTCTGCGATATACTATAGTACCCTCATTTTCAGCCATTTTGTCATGCGTTTTTGCGTGAAAAATTGCTATTTGCGCTCCAAATCTCTTATTTCCACATGAATTAACAATGATATTGGAGCAAAATTTATGAACGGGCGCAATTTTAGTGATAAAAGTGAGAAAATTGGCATTTATTTGATTAAAAGCTACGTTTTTCTACTTTTACCCCTTCTAAGTTTTTAACATGGAAATTATAAAGCATACTGAAGAGTTTGATCTGGCTTATCGTTTTGTAACGGAAACGAACCTTAATATTTTTCTTACAGGCAAGGCAGGAACCGGCAAAACCACGTTTCTCAAATACCTCCGTCAAAACAGCTTTAAGAAAATGGTGGTGGCTGCTCCAACAGGTGTAGCTGCCATTAATGCGGGTGGCGTCACACTGCATTCTTTATTTCATTTGCCTTTTGCGCCCTTTGTTCCCGGCAAAGAAGTAAACGAAGGAGCTGTAAACAGTCATTCTCTTTTGTCAAAGATTCATTTTAATAATGAAAAGCTCAACCTGTTTCGCAATCTCGAATTGCTGGTGATTGACGAGGCAAGCATGGTGGCTTCGCATACGGTGGATGCCATTGATACGATTTTAAAAAGTGTGAGAAGAAAGCACCATCAGCCGTTTGGAGGTGTGCAGGTTTTATTTATCGGCGACCTACACCAGCTTCAGCCTGTGGTGAAAAACGATGAATGGCAATTTTTGAGAGAATACTATTCTTCCATTTTCTTTTTCGACAGCATGGTGTTGCGTGATCACGTTCCGGTGATGGTTGAGCTGAAAGAAATTTTCAGACAGAAAGATGAAACGTTTGTTGACCTATTAAATGAAGTGAGAAATAATAATCTCAGTCGTAAGAATTTTGATTTGCTCAATACGCGCCTTAGCAGCATTTATTTTCCTGATGATACGGAAGGATACATCACGCTAACCACGCACAATAGCCAGGCTGATAAAATTAATAAAGGTAAGCTTCAACGATTAGAAGCGCGTTCGCAAATCTTTAAAGCTGAAATAAGGGGAGATTATCCGGAGCATCTTTATCCGGCAGAAGCGCAGCTTGAGCTGAAGGAAGGATCGCAAGTGATGTTTCTGAAAAATGATGTGGAAGGAAAAAAATATTTTAACGGTAAGTTGGGCATTGTTACACGGCTGAATGATTTTGTGATACGGGTAAAATGTAAAGGCGAAACATCGGAGATTGAAGTAAAAAAGCATGAATGGAAAAATATAAGCTACAAGCTTAATAAGGACACGCGTGAAATTACTGAAGAGGAGATGGGAAGCTTTAGCCAATATCCGTTACGACTGGCTTGGGCAATCACGATTCATAAAAGCCAGGGGCTTACGTTTGACAAGTTGATTATTGACTCCGCCAATGCCTTTGCTAACGGGCAGGTGTATGTAGCGTTGAGCCGTTGCACTTCACTGGAAGGATTGATATTGACATCGCCGATTAACCGGGAATTTCTTGGCGCACATCAAAACCTCGAAGACTGGAAACGAAATAATCACGAGGATAATAACCTGCAAGAGAAGTTCGATGAATCAAGAAGAAACTATGTTCAGCAGGAATTGCAAAACATATTTACATGGAGCAATTGGGCAGACGAGCTTCGTGAATTGAATGCGATTCTTAATGAACATAGAGAAAACCTGCCAGCCGAATGTTTTTCATGGATAACTGAATTGATTGAAAAACAAAAGGAACTTCAAAAGATAGCTGACACATTCAAAGAGAAGATAGCGCTGCTTTGCAATCAAAACCCTATAGTGGAAGAAAACCAACCACTGCAACAGCGCATAAAAGATGCAGCCATTTATTTTTCTTCAGCTTTCATACAATGGAAAGAAACTTTCCATAATCATTCAATCACCACAGACACTAAAAAGATTTCAAAACCAATTGATGCTTCTCTTGAAACTATAAATGCTACTATGCATGAGATGCTGCATAAAATGAATCATTGCAAAAATGGTTTTATACTTGATGAGTATTTGAAGCATGGCAAGAAACTGACAGGGGGGATTGAGAAAATACAAAGCGCGTATGCTCAGAATCAAACAAAAAATATTATCGCAGATGATGCCGTGCATTTGAGGTTATATGACAGCATTGCAGACATGCGTAAACGCATTGCAAGTGAAAAAAATATTGCTCTTTACGAAGTATTTAGTAATGCGACAATTAAAAACGTTTGTATGGGATTGCCTGCTACTAAAGATGTATTATTGAAAGTGAAGGGATTTGGAAAGATAAAGGTGAAACAGTATGGCGACGAAATAATTGAGCTCGTAAGGGATTACTGCGACGAAAATAATATTGAACCACACTTTCGTATTTCTTCCACCTCTCCTTTAAAAGAAAGGCGGGAAAAGGAATCCGGCGCACTCAAACCTAATACAGTTGAAGAAACATTGAAGCTTTTTAGAAATGGAAAAAGCCTCAGTGAAATTGCCCGGGAAAGAAATTTTGTTGTAACGACTATCGAAGGCCACATGGCGCAGGCAATAAGCGAGAAGCTGATTACGTTGGAAGAAGTGATGCCCTTAGACGAAGCAAAAAAGATTGCCGAATATTTCCCTAAAGACCTGTCTATAGCAGGGCTTAGTGCTATAAAAGAAAAAGCGCCGGCAAACGTTTCTTACAGCAAGTTAAGAATGGTGTTGGCGTGGCTGCAATTGCAAAAGGGTGATTAAAAGGAGACAAGTGTTCCATTTAATTCTCAGATAAATCCAGTAACATCTCCCTCTATTCACATCAAAAGAAATAATGTAAACGGTTTTTTGAGCGGCGTATTTTTTAGCAGCCGAAACCAATCCGTTATCACTTGTGTTTTGGTTGTATGCGGAAAAATTAAGATGGAGCGTTGTTGAACAAATCTTCCTTTTCGTTTTATAAATTACTCTTGCCTTTATAACATTTCTACCCTTATTCACACAAAAATGACTGGTAATACCATTAGCCATTATATAATAGTCTAATTATTCACAAAAGGAAGTTGATAAGTTTCTTGTTTATTATTAGACTAATATATATGCGCTATTTATCTTTGTTGCATGGCAAATGCACTATCATTTAAAGTAAAGG
>PLYJ01000066.1 GCA_003151745.1 Bacteroidota bacterium | reverse complement strand
TGTTAGCAATAGGCGTGTGGGGACCAAAAAATAATCGCGGCAGTCACGCCACGCTGGTTGATCTGAAACAGAAAGCGCTTACGCTTCATAATTTATTGAAAGCAGAAGCTGATTATGTGCAGACTCAAGCCACGATTGCAGCCGGAAATGATTATACGCTTATGGCGACAATCATTGCAAGTAGCGGCTTCTCGATTATGGCGTCGAAGCATAACCAGGGTGTTCTAAGCACTGTGCAGCACTTTGGTTTCATGGCTTCGGGTTCGTTAAATCGTAATCAGGTGAAGATGGTGTGGGCTAAACCGTTAGGTGTAACATCACCGTCTAACGTGAGAGGCTACAACGTTTATCGCTCAGCTACGAATAGCTTTGCCGGCGCCGTTCAGGTTAATACGGTTGTGAAAACAGAGTTTATTGATACGAACAACACAGGTGCAACAATTACCTGGTTTTATTTCGTAGCTGCCGTTGGCAGTGCAGGGCAGGGTGCGGTTTCAACACCAATAACCGTTACATTACTTCCCGCTTAATGTAGAAGCGCAACATTGCGTAACTACCAGGGTCATTATCATTGTAATGATCGAAAACCGGTGAGGCTAAAACCTCGCCGGTTTTATTTATATATAAGCTTACTTTTTTTTCTCAATGGTGTTTGGCGCAGTCGAAACATCTTCCATTACTCCGGTATATTCCTCAACTAAAATCTTAATGAAAAATAAACTCGGAAGAAGTTGTTATTACTTCTCCGAAGTCGAAATAACTTCGAAGGGGTTTGGGACTCACCTGACAGGTTACGAAGTTCCTGTTAGGTGTATTATTTAGAACACCTGACAGGAGAAAAAACTACTTGTCAGTTGATGGATCACACAACAAATGACAAAAAGGGCGTTCTGATGATTAAAGTATGTCGTCGCATTATAAATGTGAACTAAAATTCTATATAAATATTCAATCTGATTTTGTATATTAGCAAAGTGAAAAAACGTAAACATAGTGGTCTTGACTTCGAGATTGACAAGCTAACCAACTCTATTGAAAATGTAATTACAGGAGATAGTTTTTCTACTGACATAACTCGAATTTCCGGCAATGACCTTAAAGTAATTAATCAAAAGGCCGGATGGGCATTTAATTGGAAAAAAGAATTTGAGCATCCTGAACGAGAAGTCTACAAACTGACTATTGTAAACAATCAAGCTGTTATTCAAGGATTGATAAGTTTGGAAGTAATGCCCGACCATGTTTTTATGCATTTAGTTGAAAACGCACCGTTCAATAAGGGGAAAGCAAAAACTTATAGAGGAGTGGCGGGCAATTTAGTTGCTTTTGCTTGCCAGCTTTCATTTCAGCGAGGGCATGAGGGAAATGTTTCTTTTATAGCGAAAACACAATTAATTGAACATTATACTCAAAGTTTGGAAGCAATTCATATCGGAAATCAACGAATGATTATTATGTCAGCAACTGCATTAAAGCTAATCGAAAAATACTTTTAAATCTAAAATATTATGAAACCTAAGCAAAAGGAACTTGACGTAGATTTTATAGGAGGAGGAAGACCTCTGACTAAAGATGATGAAACAGCAATCGGTAATTTTATTCGTGCTCAAAAAGCAAAGCGCTCTGGTAAACATTCTGCAATCAAAAGAAAGACTAAAACCTCTCGTAGAAAAGCAGTAGCTTAATTGCATAGACACGACCATGAAAACAACCACCTGACAGGTTACGAAGTTCCTGTTAGGTGTATTATTTAGAACACCTGACAAGAGAAAAAACTACGAGTTGGGTGATGGATCACACAACAATTTCTAATTTCTTCCTGCCTCGCTCTCATTTTAAACAATTAACTTTGAACCCTCATCTAAATAGTTAATGGCAGGCAGAAATAAAAGTAAAGAGCTTATTAAGGAAATAAAGGATGGCAATGAAGCCGTGCTTCTTTATCTCTTCAGGAAATATTATGGAGAGATGAAACGCATCTTTCAATCCTATCGTGTTGATGAAAAGGAAATCCCTGCACAGGTTGCTGCCATGCTTGTGAAAATATGGATGGAGATTCACCGCAATGATTTCTCCGAAAACATTGACCTCCCTTCCTATCTTTTAAACACAGCCAAAGAAAACGCTTCTAAACTTGCTATCGAAAAGAAGGAAGGCAGGAAAAATAAGATTAAGTACCTTACTGTTGACGATAAGAACCAGCAGCAAATAGTTGCCGAATGCGTGAACGTGCTTGACAAGGCAAGCCGGCAGGCGCTTCAATGGCATTACGCAGAAAACTATACTATTGAGCAAGTTGCAGAAAAGCTGAAGATAGATGTTGCAGGCGCGAATGATTTTCTTAATAAAGCATTCGGGCAGTTATCGTCTATCGTTAAAATAAGAACGGAGTACGCAGCAACATGATAAACGCACAAGACCACATACTTATAGAACGTTTTGTTGAAGGAACGCTTACAGGCTCCGGGCTGAAAGAGTTTCAGAAAAGAATGACAGGTGATGATTCCTTTAAATCTGAAGTGGATTTTTACAGCTTGCTTTTTTCGGGTATCACACTTTCACGCGAGCAGGAGCTGGCACATTTCATTACTTCTAATGTTTCTGTAAAGCAATACACACCACGCTCCGTCATTGCCATCGTCATTGTTATGCTCATCATCATTGCTTCGGGTGTAGGCGTGTGGAACTATCTCGAAAAGGATGCTGCAAGCGGAAACAAAAACTTTTTCACCTTTAATTTTCTTAGCAAGCAACAAAGTAAAACCGCAACAGTTTCAGCTATTGAAAAACAAAAAACCGAAAAGAAGAATTCAACAAAAGAGAATCGGATGAATGAAAGTTCTTCGGATGAAAATACAAAGGAGTCGTTGCAGGCAAAAAATGATTCTGCAAAAGAAATATATACACAATCGCATACAGCCGATTCTTTGTCGGATGATGAAAACATCGTAATTAAAAAGGATGAAATGATTTCTTCTGTCGAGATGGCAGTCGTTAATAGAACAAAAGAACAAAAAACGGATGCTGAGAAAGCAAAAGAATCACTGACAAAGGAAGCTGTGGAAAGGCTCAATCCGGGTGCGCAACTACCGGAGCAGGAGAGTTCTCGTTCTAATACCCTGCAAGTAGAGTTCTGGTTGTCTCCTGTAAATTATAAAGGATTCAAGCTGGTGAAAAACAAGCTTGTCTTATTTGGAATTGACAGGCCGGATGCAGTGAAACTTTATTCATTGAATGACCAGTTGTATATGCAATACGGACAAATGTTTTCAAAGCTTAATCCAACGTATGATTACCAGTCATTCCTTGCATTGAAAGAATCTGAAATACCGCCGCAGCTTAAATGAAAATTACTTTTGCCAAATATGAAGGCACAGGAAACGATTTTATTCTTGTTGATGATCGTGCAAAAATATTTCCTGTTGATGATGAACAATTAATTCACCGCCTGTGCGACCGCAGGTTTGGCATTGGCGCTGACGGATTAATCCTTCTTCAGAATGATCCTACCCATAATTTTCAGATGATTTATTTTAACGCCGATGGAAAAGAAGGCAGCATGTGTGGCAATGGGGGCAGATGCATTGTGGCTTATGCAAAAAGCCTGGGAATAATTAAGGACAAAGCAACCTTTCCTGCTGCTGACGGATTGCACAGCGCAACTATCACGAATGAGAGGAATTTAATCGTGAAATTGAAAATGGGTGATGTTTCAGATATTGAAATGGTGAATGACCATTTATTCCTTAACACCGGATCACCTCATTACGTCTTGTTCGTGGATGATGTTATGAAAACAGATGTTGTGGCTGAAGGAAAAAAGATAAGATACAATGATCGTTTCAGGAAAGAAGGTACAAACGTAAATTTTGTCCAACGGTTAGAAAACGGAATTAGAATAAGAAGCTATGAACGCGGCGTTGAAGATGAGACTTTGAGTTGCGGCACGGGGGCAACAGCCTCTGCCATTGCTGCTTCAATAAAAGGAATAATTCCAACATCAGATCATTGCATTGTTAAAGTAATGGGCGGTGAACTGAAGGTTCATTTTGAAAAGAGCGAAAACGGTTTTAGAAACATCTCGTTGGAAGGCCCTGCAACCTTTGCCTATAAAGGAGAAATAGATGTCTGACAGGTTAAAATTATACTCATATTTGTGCCGCTAAAATTCAAGCTATGCAACTGGTAGGACAACTTATTCAGCTAAGGGCAATGGAGCCTGAAGACATCGAACTCATGTATCATTGGGAGAACGATGGGAGCGTGTGGTCTGTAAGCGGCACGGTGACTCCTTTTTCGCGTTTTACGCTTGAAAAGTTTATTGCCACTGCCCATGATGATATATACACTACCAAGCAGCTTCGTTTAATGATTGATCTTACGGAGAAGAATGAAGAGGGCGAAGTGCTCGAAGTAAAAAGCATTGGTTGTATAGACCTGTTTGAGTTCGATCCGCATAATCAGCGCGCAGGAATAGGTGTTCTTATAGCGGATAAGGCAGATCGTGGCCATGGCTATGCTGCTGAAGCGCTTCAACTGATGATTGATTATTGTTTTGATACGCTTAATCTTCACCAGGTATATACTAATATCACCACCGACAACGAACATAGCAAAGCGCTTTTTAAGAAATTCGGCTTTGAAGTGACAGGCTTAAAGCAGGATTGGATTTTTAGCAGAGGAAGATTTGTTGATGAGTTTACGTTACAGTTGATTAAAAAGGTCTAGTGAAAAAGATTCTTGCTGCGACACCGGTTACCCGTTTCAGCATTTTTGCTCTTCTGTTGTCTTTCATCTTTTTTACTGCTACGTTTTGTAATTCGCCTTCTCCTAAAAAGGAAGTCACAAAACCTGTTACTTATGCATCCCTAAGTGATACTGTTAAGTATGTTGGTATTACTACCTGCCGCAGATGTCATGAATCTGTTTATGAAACATTCGTCCAGACAGGCATGGGCAAATCATTTGACATAGCTTCGCATAAAAAGAGTTCAGCAAAGTTTGATAGCCATGCTCTAATTTATGATAAGTATAAAGATTTCTATTACAAACCTTTTTGGAAGAATGACTCCTTATATGTCTTGGAATATCGCCTGGAGAATAGAGATACCGTTTTTAAAAGAATTGAGCATGTCAGCTATATAGTGGGTTCCGGCCAGCATACCAATTCACATATTATGAATGAGAATGGTTATCTCACCCAGGTGCCAATGACTTTCTATACGCAAAAGGGGAAATGGGATTTCCCTCCCGGTTTTGAAAACGGCGCTAACAGCCGGTTTGACCGAAAGATAGAATTGGAGTGCATGAGCTGTCATAACGGTTATCCGCACATGGCGGAAGGTTCAGAAAATAAATTTGACAAAGTTGCCACAGGTATTGATTGCGAGCGGTGTCATGGTCCTGGTGAAATGCATGTGAAAGAGAAAGAAGCAGGTCATTTAGTTGATATTTCAAAAGCGATTGATTATAGCATTGTAAACCCTGCTAAATTGCCTGTTGCCTTGCAGTTGGATGTTTGTCAGCGTTGTCATATACAGGGTAATGCAGTGCTCAGCGAGGGAAAATCATTCTTCGATTTTCGCCCGGGTATGCATCTTAGCGATGTAATGAATGTTTTCATGCCTGTATATAAAGGACAGGAAAACGAGCATATCATGGCTTCACACGTTGAACGATTGAAGATGAGCCAATGCTTTATTCAAACGACTAAGAAAACTGAGTCTAACCCTGATTTCACAAATCAACTACGACCTTATGAAAGTGCGATGACGTGTGTTACCTGTCATAATCCTCATGTAAGTGTAAAAGTGACGAACAACGATGTATTTAATACGGCCTGTAAAAAATGTCATGGCGGAACGGATTATAATGCAGATGAACTGTGTTCGGAAAGCATAGAAAAGAGAAATGTTGTGGGTGATAATTGTGTGAGTTGTCACATGCCTAAAAACTTTACGATTGATATTCCTCATGTAAGTGTGACAGATCATTTTATACGCAGGCCTGTATCGAAGAATGAAGTGCAAAAAATAAAGGAGTTCGTCACTCTTGCCTGCATTAACAATCCGAATGTTTCTGAATTGACCAAAGGAATTGCTTACCTCAACTATTTTGAAAAATTTAATAACAACCGGGCTTGGCTTGACTCAGCGAAAAGATATATACTGGATAATTCTGTTGCAGAAGTCACACAAAACTTCAGATCGCTTATCAGATGGGCTTACCTGAAAAATGATTTCGTAAAAGTTACTGATTATGCCAGGCAGATGCAAAATATTCTCAATGTAGTTAGTAATACTTCTTACAGCAATGAAGATGCATGGACATGCTACAGGATAGGGGAGGCCTATTATTCATCCGGAGATAATCAACATGCATTTGATTTCTTCAACCAGGCAGTGAAACTCGAACCCTATAATCTTGAATTCAGAAATAAGCTGGGAGCAGTTTTGATTGATCTTTCTAAACCGGAACAGGCGAAAGCACAATTTGAATTTATTATTAAGGAAAATCCTGAATATCCTCAGGCATATTGCAATCTTGGTTTTCTAGCACTTAGTGCTCAACGTGATTTTGCGCAGGCAGAGCAGCTTTACAACAAAGCATTATCTCTTGATCCTGATTACGAACGTGCATTGCTAAACAAAGCCGCGCTTTGCATCATTACTAATAGAAAACCGCTGGCGAAGAAGCTTCTTACAGGTATTCTTAAAAAGCATCCTGATAATAACGAAGCGAAGGAGGCACTGGCGAGAATCAACTAAATTGTGCATAAGAATCCAATAAAGATTGAATCTTCCTTAATGTTATGGTTATTTTCGCTTAACAATTTCTTTACATTATGCCGATACCTTTACGCAAATTAATTTAAGTGGACAATAAGGTTTTTAAAATACTTTTGGTGGATGATGAACCGGATATACTTGAGTTTATGGAGTATAATCTGAAGAAAGAAAACTATAATGTCGTAAAGGCGAACAATGGTAAAGAAGCCATCAGTGTCGCAAAGAAAGAACACCCTGACCTTATCTTGCTTGACATTATGATGCCTGTAATGGACGGCATCAATGCCTGTCAACAGCTTCGTGCCTTGCCTGAATTCAAAAACACCCTGATTGCTTTTCTTACTGCGCGCAATGAAGATTATTCACAGATAGCAGGGTTTGATTCCGGCGCTGACGATTATATTACGAAACCTATTAAGCCGAAAGTCCTTGTAAGCCGCATCAATGCTTTGCTTCGCAGGGCGAGAACTGAAGACAAGAAAGAAGTCGAAAGGCATAATTTGTTAAAGATCGGCGACCTCACTATTGACCGTGAACAATACATGATACATAAAGCAGGCGAAAAGATTGTTCTGCCAAGAAAAGAGTTTGAGTTGCTTTCACTGCTTGCCGGCAAACCCGGAAAGGTTTTTACACGCGATGAAATTCTTGACAAGGTTTGGGGCAATGATATTGTTGTAGGCGACCGCACAATAGATGTCCACATACGTAAGCTCCGTGAAAAGCTTGGTGACGATTGCATTAAAACGGTGAAGGGCATTGGGTACAAATATGATTTCTGAGGAGAAGCCCTCTAATCCCGCACGTGCGGGACTTTTAAAATCCTTATTTAAGTCAGATATTTGTGCAACAATGATTAACTATTTTCATTCCTCCCCTTTGGGGAGGCTAGGAGGGGCTTCTTGAAAAATCCAACACCCCGCAGGCTTTCCTTCTACGCAGCTCTTATTTCTTCCTTTATTGTGTTATTGGTGGCTTATTTCACCGCTTATTCTCCTGCTTTTGAAAACAGGATATTTTCACTTCTTTTAATTTTTGTAATCACTTTTGCTGCTACGTTTGTTTCATTCAACTCCTTGCTAAGGATTTTTATTTATCGTAAAATAAAGCCCATCTATAAAGCTATTTCACGGCTCAAGTCCGGGAATGTGAAAAGCGGCAAGATTGATATTGACAGAGACATTATCAGCGACGTAAATAATGAAGTGATCAGGTGGGAGAGTGAGCGTGACGAAGAAATTGCCCAGCTTAAAAAGCTTGAAACATTTCGCAGGGAATTTCTCGGCAACGTATCGCACGAGTTGAAGACACCTATATTTAATATACAAGGATATATACATACATTACTGGACGGTGGATTGGAAGATAAAGATATA
Organism: Bacteroidota bacterium; assembly: GCA_003151745.1. Classification (GTDB taxonomy): domain Bacteria; phylum Bacteroidota; class Bacteroidia; order AKYH767-A; family 2013-40CM-41-45; genus PALSA-967. Next base: position 1,817 of record PLYJ01000066.1, on the reverse strand, counting down.
AATGTGCACTATCTGCGTCGTGCAGCAAGCAGTGTGGATCGCCTTTGCCTGATTGTAGAGGATTTGGAAGCTATATCAAAACTTGAATCCGGTGAATTGGAGCTTGAATTTCGCAGCTTTGATATTCATGATCTGGCAAAGGAAGTGTTCGATTCTTTGGAGCTGCCTTCCAGCGATCGAACTATCGCCCTTGGTTTTAAGGAAGGTTGCGATAAACCTTTTTATGTATTTGCCGACAAGGAACGAATCAGGCAGGTGTTGGTAAACCTTGTTGTCAACTCCATTAAATATGGTAAGGATGGTGGCAAAACAATTGTCGGTATTTATGACTTCGATGAAAAATATTTAATAGAAGTTACAGACACAGGCATTGGCATAGACACCATTCATTTGCCACGCCTCTTTGAACGTTTTTACCGTGTTGACAAAAGCCGTTCGCGCGAGCAGGGAGGCACCGGTCTTGGCTTAGCCATTGTTAAGCACCTCATCGAAGCACACACCGAAACAATTAATGTGCGCAGCGCCATTGGCGTAGGTTCCACTTTTGGCTTCACTTTGAAGAAAGCGAAGTAGAAAAGTGTTTAAAGTCCAAAGTTTAAGGTTTAAGGTTATGCACTGATTGAAGATTAGCGCGAACTTTAAACTTTAAACCTTAAACTTTAAACCTTAAATTTGCGGTCCGATTAATAATCGGGATGTAGCGTAGCCTGGTATCGCGCCACGTTCGGGACGTGGAGGTCGTGGGTTCAAATCCCGCCATCCCGACAAATATGGTTTACAGTTGCCGGTTTACGGTTTACTGTTAAGCCAGGCGAACGGTAAACCGTAAACCGAATTTCCTGCGCCTCAACTGTTTCTGTGCTTCCTTTTCATAAAGCCTGCTGATATTTCAAAACATTCCAATACAATTCTCTTGACAGAAAATGAGGAAGTGCATTTGTATAATTTATCATTTAAAGAAAAATCAATTTGGGTTTTACCAAGTAATACAACGGAAGGTAAATTTAAGGACGGTAATCATCTTGATATAGAAACAGAACTGCATTTAAAAACATTAGAAATAGAAGGAACCCCAACAAAAGAAGAAGTTAAAGTTGCTTATAAAACGCTTGCTCTGAAACATCATCCAGATAAAAACCCTGAAAACGTTATCCAAGCAGATGATAAAATGAAAAAGCTAAACGCAGCGAAAGACTATCTTAAGAATGTTGATTTTGATAAATTCAAAAATGGTAACTCTAATCCTCTTTCCCGCATTATAGCACACGTTACATCATATGGTATTTTAACATCCTACGAACCAAATATAGTTTGTGCTTCATTCATTGACAAACAAAATTTTATTTATTTAGCTTGTAAGTCTGGAAACATTTACATTTTATCATTAACTGGAATCCTTGTTAAAACAATAGACTTTGCAACCAATAACAAATATTTTTATAGCTTTGATAGCATATCAATTGTTAATCAAACTTTAATCATTTGCGAGGGAGAATATATTCATTTATTTAAGAACGATAAACACTTTAAGACAATAAGGAAAACAGAAATTGAACGTTCTAAAATAAAATATTTAGAAAACCTTTTCATATTGTTTACGACCCAAAGCGTTGTCATTTATGATTCCGAAGGAAATATAGTTGACATTTTATTATTTAACCGACAAATTAAAAGTATATGTAATGACAGCAAAAACATTATCATTGAAATTGCTGGAAAATTTATAGTGTTTGTATTGAATAAATAGTTATTAAAAACAAAAAGACACACGCACGAAAAAAAACAACGGCATATAATCGAGTGGACTGCCCCACCTG
>PLYJ01000210.1 GCA_003151745.1 Bacteroidota bacterium | reverse complement strand
TAAAGCACGGAATTACAAATTCCGCACAACGGGGGTGGTGTGGCTTGCTAGTTGTGGTTTGATTACTAAATTTGATGCGCCATAATGATTCTGCAATATTACAGAATCTTTGTTGAGTTGTGGTTTGATTACTAAATTTGATGCGCCATAATCAGGCGGTGAAACTTCATTTGGTTCAACTTGTTGTGGTTTGATTACTAAATTTGATGCGCCATAATGCTGCTTGAGAAGGTAAACTACCCCTTGCCTGTTGTGGTTTGATTACTAAATTTGATGCGCCATAATCTCAATTGGTTCTCTTGTATGATTGCGGGCGTTGTGGTTTGATTACTAAATTTGATGCGCCATAATTGCATCCAACGGCAAATGGTCATGCTTTGAGTTGTGGTTTGATTACTAAATTTGATGCGCCATAATCTCAAAATTATTCAAAAGGATATATAGGTAGTTGTGGTTTGATTACTAAATTTGATGCGCCATAATAAAAGGCGCAAAAATACATCATGGTGTAATGTTGTGGTTTGATTACTAAATTTGATGCGCCATAATAGGAATATCCCGAATTATCCAAAGACGGGCAGTTGTGGTTTGATTACTAAATTTGATGCGCCATAATGCTGCTCCCACATTCCTACAAACAGTCACAGTTGTGGTTTGATTACTAAATTTGATGCGCCATAATATTGGCGCGTTAGCTTCCGTTAAGTATAACGTTGTGGTTTGATTACTAAATTTGATGCGCCATAATACCAAGAGAAATCAAAATCCTTGACTGACCGTTGTGGTTTGATTACTAAATTTGATGCGCCATAATAACTACCTGATGAGCCAAAGACACTTGAACGTTGTGGTTTGATTACTAAATTTGATGCGCCATAATCAGGTAACATCAACTTCGCAACCCCTGTCCGTTGTGGTTTGATTACTAAATTTGATGCGCCATAATTTTCAAATATTAGACACTACAGTGACGTTAGTTGTGGTTTGATTACTAAATTTGATGCGCCATAATTCGGAAAGAATGGTTACACAAAGCATATTAGTTGTGGTTTGATTACTAAATTTGATGCGCCATAATAAACTAACAAGCCAAACCAACAATCCGTTAGTTGTGGTTTGATTACTAAATTTGATGCGCCATAATCATTGATCAGGCGCGCGCTAAAGTCAAAGCGTTGTGGTTTGATTACTAAATTTGATGCGCCATAATTGGACTAAGTGTGTGAACTACCCCTTGCCTGTTGTGGTTTGATTACTAAATTTGATGCGCCATAATGCGAACGTAAATCGAAAGAGACACTTCCGTGTTGTGGTTTGATTACTAAATTTGATGCGCCATAATCACGCAAAGCTATGCTCCTTTTATTCAGGCGTTGTGGTTTGATTACTAAATTTGATGCGCCATAATACAGGACTGTCGTTTCAAAGTAGTATATATGTTGTGGTTTGATTACTAAATTTGATGCGCCATAATGTGAGAAATGTAGATGCAAACGCTTTCATGGTTGTGGTTTGATTACTAAATTTGATGCGCCATAATAAAAACAAAGGGTACACAAGGCGGTGCAGGGTTGTGGTTTGATTACTAAATTTGATGCGCCATAATAAGTATCACCGTCAAAGCTACAAATGCCTGGTTGTGGTTTGATTACTAAATTTGATGCGCCATAATTCTTCTTCAGATAATACACCGTCTAACTTAGTTGTGGTTTGATTACTAAATTTGATGCGCCATAATCACAGTATAAAGCACTTGACAGAGCACTTAGTTGTGGTTTGATTACTAAATTTGATGCGCCATAATTAACCCTGACATGTTCCACCATCGCATTGTGTTGTGGTTTGATTACTAAATTTGATGCGCCATAATAAATAATATCACTTTCCTTTAGTGCAATCGGTTGTGGTTTGATTACTAAATTTGATGCGCCATAATTCTTCAGTTGCGGGTGCAACAGGTTATACGGTTGTGGTTTGATTACTAAATTTGATGCGCCATAATCTACAGAGGAAACCCTAATGTAAGGCTGGTGTTGTGGTTTGATTACTAAATTTGATGCGCCATAATAGCAAATGGTAAGCATAACATCATCATCATGTTGTGGTTTGATTACTAAATTTGATGCGCCATAATTTACTACGTTGTAATTACAAGGCAAAAATAGTTGTGGTTTGATTACTAAATTTGATGCGCCATAATTAAATGCCGGAGACTGAATAGTTTAAGTAAGTTGTGGTTTGATTACTAAATTTGATGCGCCATAATAACCTATCTCTTTAGATAGCTAACAGATAAGTTGTGGTTTGATTACTAAATTTGATGCGCCATAATGGACTTTCTGAAGAAGATATATGAAGTCTTGTTGTGGTTTGATTACTAAATTTGATGCGCCATAATGACAAGTCCGGCGTGATAGGATGAGATTACGTTGTGGTTTGATTACTAAATTTGATGCGCCATAATAACTTCAACCGAAGCAGCCTTCGTTAAGGCGTTGTGGTTTGATTACTAAATTTGATGCGCCATAATAAACTAACAAGCCAAACCAACAATCCGTTAGTTGTGGTTTGATTACTAAATTTGATGCGCCATAATATTAAACAGATGGACTACTATTGATTTGAAGTTGTGGTTTGATTACTAAATTTGATGCGCCATAATGTTACATCGCGAGGCAATGGAATTAGTGCAGTTGTGGTTTGATTACTAAATTTGATGCGCCATAATGGGGGGAGTGCTTGAACCAACTCACGCCTGGTTGTGGTTTGATTACTAAATTTGATGCGCCATAATGTAAACTTCTATATAGCCCGACACTTCCTTGTTGTGGTTTGATTACTAAATTTGATGCGCCATAATTGTAACAATTATACATTTGTTGCAGTTCTTGTTGTGGTTTGATTACTAAATTTGATGCGCCATAATTACAAGTGAGAAACATGTATTGAATATGTTGTTGTGGTTTGATTACTAAATTTGATGCGCCATAATTTAGATGTAATTCAAACACAACAAATTGCAGTTGTGGTTTGATTACTAAATTTGATGCGCCATAATCCAAGCTGCTGTGAGCTTCTTGTAATGAAGCGATTAGGGCGGAGAATCAGAAAAAAAATTAAGGATTAGCCAAAAAAGGTTTGGCTAATCCTTAATTTTTTTTTAGAAAAGTTCTAACTGACTAGGAGCAGGCGGCAAAGGGTCACTATGCTTTCCCCAAAAGTTGACTATGCTTCCGTACTGCTTATCGGTGATTTGAAGAATGCTTACTTGCCCCTTGGGTGGCAACTTGTTTTCTACTCTTTTAACATGCGTGTCTGCGCTTTCACCGCTTGCACAATGTCTTCTGTAAACAGAAAACTGCATCATTGTGAAGCCGTCTGACTGTATGTCTTTCCTGAACCGTGCATAATTCTTTCTGTCTTTGGCCGTTTCAGTAGGAAGATCAAAAAAAACAAACAACCACATAATGCGGTAAGCATTTAGCCTATTAGCAGTGTCATCAGCATACATAGTTAAATAAGCGCCGGATATTTAATTTGCTTCTCTTCTCCTGCAAAACACTTTACAAGCGATGCAGTAGTTGTTGAAAGAGCAACCATCATAGGGCTTGTGCAATCGTCCATTTGGGTATCATTTGCAATCACGCCAATTAGTTGCGCTTTTATTTCTTTAGTGAGTTCTTTTTCATGAGGATATTCTTTCATGATGCTTACAACTGTTTTATCAACAAACGGACGATATGGCTCCATGATGTCATCAGCCAATTGATAAGCGTTGTATTTATTCCTGTGATGTATGCCAAGGGTGGGCAATAATCCTGAACCCACCAATGAGCGGGCCACAGCCGAACGAAGAATGGTATAGCCGAAGTTTAGATAATTATTAGGGTATTCTCCAAAACGATCCCGTCTGAACGTTACCGGGGCAAAAAGATACTGCCAATAGTGGCGGGCTGCCTGGGCTTCTTCATTGGTTGTGTCCCCGCTTTTTACTTGCGAAATAAAATAGGAGAATGGCTGCGTTTCCAGTCCAAGCAGCTCAAATAGTTGCTGCTGGTTTTTTATTTTTGATTTAATTGTTTGTGCCCACAGTTGTTTTTTTAACGGCTCCGCCGTCTCAAGCTGCTGCTTGAATCTCTCCGATTGCACATGATGCCCGTCTAAAGAAAGAATCATGGACGAAGGATGATGTGTTGTATCACAAAAAACAACAGCCACATTGTTTTCGGTAAGATGATTAATAAGTGTCGTACTAATGCTGATTTCGCGATGATCTAAAATAATAAAACCAATATCTTCAATAGGCACAGTAGTCTCCTGCTTAGTTTCTTTTTGAGTGATAACTAATTGCTGAAGGCGGGTGCTGAGATGAAAAGGATTACTGAAGTAGAGGGATCGCTTTAGCATAAACAGGAGTTATTTCACCAGTGATTGAAATTTTAAAATCTTTATCCTCAATTAAAGCGTTTAAATTTCTGATTGAAACAGGGATTTGCTCAACTAATTTATCATATTGCAATTCATAGCTTTCTTTTAATTCGCTTGCTGGTCTTGCTTCATTATGAGGTCTGAAATAAACTCGTCCTGATTTATCGAATTTTACGATTCTATACAATCGCAAAGTAAGTTCATTCTTACTTAATGACTTTAACTCTTCAGGTGAGTTTTTGTAAAACAAAACATGCAATCCTTTTTTAATTATTGTTTTTAAAGGAGCTATGTATTTTTTTTTACCGTTTGTAATTTCTTTATTTAGTGGTACAAGAGATGATCCTGGATGATCTGTTTTGTTAGATAATTTTAAAGCCGCAGCTGCATCAATGTTATTTATTATTTCAAAATCGCAAATTATTTTTCCTTTGTCGTTGGTTGTTTCGTATAGAGCTATTATATAGTTGCTGTCGTTTAAAGCGTAATAGCTTTGTTTATGCTCATGCTTAGATTGATTACGATGCGCTTTAAGTTTCAATGGCTCTGTAACGGAAGGCATGAATACTCTTACTTTTTTTATTTCAATTCCCTTTTCTTTATTCATCCAAACAGAGCCTTCCATCGCTTTTTTAAATCCTTCAGTAGCAGCGGCCATCTTTATTTTTTCTTTTACAACAGGATCAACTATGTTTTCAAGTTCAGTTTCTTTTAGTTTACTTAATTCTTTTCTAACCACATACTTTATTGCCAGTAATCCATTGCCATTTTCATCTAAAACCTTTTCTCCTGTTTTTTTATTTGTTTGCTCTTGCAATATAGCGCCGTAAAATGTGTCAAGATGCAAAGAACCCCTGGCTGTATCTCCTTGCTGATATATTGGTTTTCCGCTTTTATCTCTTTTTATTTTTCCACGCACTCTTATTTTCTTCCGGCTTTGCTTGTGCATATTGTCAGGCGTATGATGCGAAACCAAAACTTCCTGTTCGATGGTTTTTAAATCTTCTGTAAATGTTTCCCAGGGTTTCATGGTGCGCAGCAGCTTTTTCACTTCATCTTTGTGGTTTTCTTCGTCAGCACGGTAAACTGAGGCAAGCATATCGTATTTGTCCTTTGTCATGCAGGCAACGGTAATAGCATCTATGCAGTGATGAATGTGGTTAATGCGTTCTTTCTTCTTGTATTCATCCTGCAAACCCCATAGTTTACGGAACTCGGCAGTCATTTCACCTTTTACGGAATAGACTTTATCGAAGATGGATTTCAGATATTCTTTGGCATATTTGGTGATGATGCCCGTGTCAACGATCTGGCTGTTTTTAAATCCTTTTGTTACATCTATAATTTCAAAACGCTTATACTTCCCGTTCCAATAATCATATTGCAATTTGAAATAATGTTTTTGCCGTATTCGCTTGTCTTTTTGCTCTTTGGTTTCAATGCCTCTTGCTTTTTTACGCGCCTGTACTTTGCTGTCTAATTCAGCAATTGTTTTTTTCCACTTGGCAAGGCGCGGTAATATTTCTAAATGATTTGCCAACTCAGAAGGGATTTTATTTCCTTTTGTTTGTCTGTTAAAATTAACATCGCAAAGAGTTTTGTTTTCCTGTGAGTTGTCACTACTTATACTGCGAGGAATGGTGTGTTCGATGTCGAAATTTGGATTTGCTCCGATGAAGTCGCAAATGCCAATGCTCTTGCCTGTATAAAGGCAAATGTGTTCCTGCTCTGTCCATAATTGGTATTTTAATACATCGTCATCTGTCGGTTCAATGTCTTTATGACATTGCTCCATATACAATGTTTTTATTTCACCGATATATTTTTCTCTTTCAGTTTGCCTTTCTTTTTGGTAATCCTGTATGGCTTTTCTTTTGTTGGCATCATTTAATTCACGGGCAAGCTCAATGTGAATTTTTGTTTCTTCATCAACAATATCTTCCCTGATTAAGGTATTTACGAGCTTGCGCAAGCGGTGCATGGTGCGCATGGCCATCGGATTTTTGATGGATGGAATTGCAGGGCTAAGCAAATAAAGCTTATCATCTTCTTTATTTCGTTCAGGAGTTCTAAACTTCTCAATGTTGGAGGGGTGATAAAGTTTTGATAATGCTTTTGCATCAGCATTGAAATTACCGATTAAAAAGTCTGCAATCTGTTCATCAATGCGTTTGCTTTTGATAAACTCACCGCGGTATTTTCTTAGCTGTTCAGTATATTTGTTTTGAATCCATATAATGATTTCAGCTTGTGTGTTTGAATCAAATGCTTCAAAATAAGTTTTTCCATACACATCAATTATTTTTTTTCTAACTTCTTTTTTATCGGTTTCATCAAGCACATAATCTTTGCTTGAATTGTTAAATTCTTTTTTAAAATTGCTAACTAAATCGTTTACGATCCCTTCACGTTTTTTTATTTCATTATGGTTGTCAATTAGCAATTTAATTTCTTTACGTATGTATTGTTGATTTTCTTTGTTATTCCATATCTCTTTGCCGATTACTTCTTCGAGATTGGATAAAAAAACAGCATACGGATAAATCAAGCCTTCGTGCAAATAAGGGAGTATTTTATGAATGGCTTTTAAACTTAAAGCAGCATAATCCTTTTTTAGAATTATTTTGGCAAATTTCCTTGATTGCTTTGAATCAAGTCCCAACTTAGTAGTTGCAAACTCTTGCAGCTTTTCTTCTTTGTCGAAAGTGAATAGCACGTGCCATATATCATTAATTACTTCATCTTGTGTTTTTGTGCCATTCTTTTTGGCCTTGTTGCTATACTTTTCATAAATATTATTTTTCCAATCTGTGCCCCAAATATTTGAAAATTGCGCAATGGTAGGACAACCGCTAACGGTTGCGTTATTTTTATAATTAAAAAACCTTGATTTACCTTTTGGGGTAAGTTCTTTTGCTATTTCCTCGAAATCGAAAGTGGGTTTGCTTTTACGAATAAACTTTGACCAGATTTGTTTTCTCTCCTCCGCAGTTAAAGGTTCTTTTTTCCCATTTTCAGTTTCCCCTACTTTAATACTATTTATAAACTGCAAGGCGCGAAACTCCTCAAAAGCAGGTTGTGAAACAGGACATCGGGATTTGGTTTTTTCAAAGGAACATTTGCCAATTAATCCCTTTTGTGATTTTAGTTTGCGCTGAAAGAAAATGGCATCTTCTAAATCTTTACAAAGTAATTCAGATAATCTTTGCATCGTGCAAATCTTTTGAAACTCTGCACGATAATGTTCTTCGCGTGCAGTATAGTGTTTCCTGATTTTGCCTTTTCTTTTATATACCTCATAAAAATACTGTCCTAAAGTCTCACAGCCGCTTTCTTTTATCAGTTCATTTAATTCTGAAATCTTTAATTTTACTAATCCTAAATTTTCTTTCCGATTTAAAAAAATAAGTAATTCCTTTTTTAGTTCTTCAAAAGGCTTTTCACTAAACTTTGATAAATGCTTTGAAAACTTATTGGCGAAATTCTTTACTGCCTTATCTTCTGAATCTTCACTCTTGTAGTTTTCAATCAGCAGTTTCAATGAAGCCGTCAGTTCTTCTTTATTTTCCTCAAATTCTATTAAGTTAATTAGCTCCTTTCTAGTATCATCAATTGCTTCATCGCTTCCCTGATCGAGCCGGTTGCTTAAAAAGCCCCTTCGTTGCGACATGTGATAGAATGCACGGCCTAAATCAAACAGTTTTATTTTTTCACTTGCCGCCTTGCTTCTGAAGAAGTAAGGATTAATGCCTGCATCTTCATCCGTTGCAAGCCATTTTAGAAATTCCGGATTATTAGGATAGTCTTTTTTATTTCTCTTCCATTCATTTAATTCATCTATTGACAAAGGACACATGCCATTATTAATAAGAACCCTTAATGTTTCAATTTTTCTGAGTTTGCGCCTGAACTTTATTCTTCTGGCACTTCTGAATTTTGTTCGTTCAGAGGCCTTTGAACTTTCAATACCTTTTTCAATTTTAACTCCTTCACTGAAAATGTGAACTCCTTTATTCAATAGCTCAAATTCAGTTGAGTCGTTTTCAACGACAGCCCAGCCAATAGAATTAGTTCCAAGATCAAGTCCAAGAATTTTGCCCATGATAATTATGTTTTAGAGGTTAAAGAAAGTGCAAGCTATATTTTATTTTGGATTATCAAAAAAGAATTTTACCTTTGACGTTCAAATTTAGTAATCTTATCACAATAAGGCTATATGCCGAAGGTGAAAACCTTGAGCCTCGCGTACTCCGTGGGGCTTATTTTTGTTGTGTGGCACGTTATTTACTGTACCTCATTAATTTTTTAAAAAAAGTGTAAACATTTTTCAGGACGAGACAACCCCTTCACGTTTCTCCCAAATCATGAGGGCTGGTTAGTCATTTATTCTCCACATCGCCCGAATCGTTTTTCCTTTTTTTGTATTCAGCCGGAGGTTCGTTCACTGTGTTTTGTTGGTTTGCCGGGGTAAATAAGTTGCGGTTATCAAAGAGCACTTCGTGATGCTGTTCTATAGTATGGTGAAAACTTTCGGGCAGCATTGCCCAATCTCGCAGCTCAACCAAAACGGGTATGTTGCTGTCTTTTATTTTTTCGCACAAGGTCATGTATATATCTGAGGGCAGCGGTGAAATCCCGTGGGTACGGGACAGGTTTCTTATTACCAGGTCTAAGTCGCTGCCTTCATGTGCCGTTTCATTCACACGGCTTCCGTAAGCCCACACTTCAACGGGAATGTTCAGTTCGGAAAAGAATTTGAGCAGGTTTTGTTTATCCTTTTGGCGCAGCAGCATGTCAGCTTTCTTTTAAATTTTTGATGGCAGTGGCAAGGTCAGCAGCATCCTTAATAAACTGTGGCAGAAGAACTAATGTTTCTTCGGCAAAATTTATTCCGTAGTCATGAGCCGTGTTGTTGCGGTTGTCGCGGTATTGCAGCCATCGTTCGCATGCATCCGTTGTAATAATAGCGCGTTGCAGGGCGTGGCGGAATACATCTTTAAAAACAAGCTTGTCCACTGCTTGTGACGAATGAAAGTATGGCTTCAACGCTTTGCGAAGCAGCTTACCGCTTTGCTCTATAATTATTTCAAACTCTATTAATACATGCAGAACGATACATATCGTAATCAATGTTTTCGGGGTCTGCTTTTTTCAGTAAAGCATGAGCTTTGTCTAAGGTGGCAATGCAACGTTCCAGATGTAGTGTGTCTATTTTCATATTTCATGCCTTAAAAAGCAGTCAAAGATAGGGCAGAATCTGAAATGAACGCAAATGAACCGAAATGAACTGAAATGAACATCAAAAAAGTTGTAACCGGGCTTTGCACCCCCATATCTTTGTGCCGTTAATTAACAGAAGAATAAGCTCCTTTTTCTTCGGACTTCGGCGAGAGCTCAGTCGAACGCCAAACTAACGGGGCAAAAATTAAAAACAATTAAAAAGAGCGGCGGCAGCTCGTTAAACTCTGCCAACAAAGTTATGAAGCCCATTGCTTCAATTAAATTAAGTCCCAAAAATTACGCAGGGCTTGTCAATCTTGGCAATCGCGTGGCTTCCAGTCTATCTGGTAACCTCAATTTTTTAACACCTTTACCCACAGTGCTGTCTTTGCAGTCTGATATTGCATCAGTTGTAGCAGCAATAGGAGTGTGGGGGCCTAAAGGTAACCGTGGCAGTCACGCTGACCTGCTGGATTTACGTCAAAAGGCGATCACGCTTGCGCAAACGCTCAAGTCGTTGACTCAGTATGTGCAGAACACCGCACAAACTGCAGCAGGCAGTGATTATGCGCTCATGGCTGCCATTCTCGGCACCAGTGGCTTTGATGTAACCAATCACCGGTCGCCGCAAGGCATCCTGGAGGCAGTGCAGAACTTTCACGCTGCTGTTTCACCAAGGTACAATCCAAACCAGGTGAAGCTGTTGTGGAAGAAGCCGCTCAATGTGATCACGAAGGGTAATGTTAAAAATTACCTGATCATGAAGGGCACAACGGCGGTGTTCTCTGCAGCCGTGCAGATTGGTACCAGCACGAAAACAAAGTTTGTTGACACCAACCATACCGGTGCTCCTCAGACATGGTTTTACTGGATCATTCCTGTGAACAACGAAGGTAGCGGCGCTATCTCGGAGGTTGTGAATGTGAGCCTGTTTAGCATTTAAAATGCAAAGAGGTTGTTGCTCAAACCCTGTCCTGATGAATATCGGGGCGGGGTTTGTTTTTTGGCAGGAACGGCTCTTGTTTGTTAAATGAATTAACTGTATCTTTGCATCGATATTTGAAAGAACGTGGGGACCAATAAGTCCCCATTTTTGCGAATAATAAGTTTAGATGACGGATCAGCTGAAAGAGAAAGTTGGGCAGGCTATTGAGCAGAAGATTGCAGGGACTGAGATATTCCTGGTGGATATTAAAGCAAGCCCTTCAAAGATCATTGTGCTGATTGACAAGCCTGCGGGAATAACGATTAGCGAATGTATTGCGCTCACGAGGCATTTGCATGAGGTGTTAGAAGGTTCCGGTATCTTTGAAAAGCATGAATTGGAAGTTTCATCTCCCGGAATGGAAGAGCCTTTGAAGGTGCTCAGGCAATATGAAAAGCGCATAGGGCGTGAAGTGAGAGTGCTGACAAGCAATGGCATGGTGAAGACAGGAGTATTAAAAGCCGCAAACCCTGAAGGTGTGGAATTGGAAGAACGAATTGAAAGAAAAATTGACAAGAAAAAAACAATAGAAACAAATTATTTACAAATACCATTTAATCAGATAAAGGAAACAAGAGTAATATTCTCATTTCGTTAAATCATCCCGCATGTGCGGGATCAAATCTCAATATAAAATGGAAGCAACAGAACTAGTAGAAGCGTTTTCGGAATTTAAAGAGCTAAAGAACATTGACCGTGCCAGCATGATGAGCATACTGGAAGATGTTTTTCGCAACATGCTAAAGAAAAAATTCGGCACTGCCGATAACTTCGACATCGTTATCAATACCGATAAAGGCGATCTGGATGCTTTCCGCACCCGCCTCATCGTTGCTGACGATGAAGTGACTGATCCATCTACTCAAATTGCTTATTCGGAAGCAATAAAGATTGAGCCTGATTTTGAAATTGGTGAAGATGTATCGGATGAAGTAAAGTTCTCTGACTTCGGCAGGCGTGCCGTTCTTTCTGCACGTCAGAATCTCGTTGCACGTATTCTTGAATTAGAGAAAGATGCCTTATTTAAAAAATACAAAGACCGCGTTGGTGAAATAGTAACAGGTGAGGTGTACCAGACATGGAAAAAGGAAACGCTCGTCATGGATGATGATGGCAATGAATTACTTCTTCCTAAGAGTGAGCAGATTGGTTCAGACTTTTTCAAAAAGGGTGATACTATTCGTGCCGTGATTTTGCGTGTAGAAATGCTGAACGGCAATCCAAAAATTATTTTATCAAGAACATCATCTATGTTTCTTGAAAGATTGTTTGAATTAGAAGTGCCTGAAGTGTTTGACGGCTTGATTACGCTCAAGAAAATTGTACGCGAGCCGGGTGAACGTGCCAAGGTCGCCGTTGAATCGTATGATGATCGTATTGATCCGGTCGGCGCCTGTGTGGGTATGAAAGGTTCACGTATTCACGGCATTGTTCGTGAACTAAGAAATGAAAATATAGATGTTATTAATTACACGAGTAACATTCCGTTGTTTATTTCGCGTTCACTCAGTCCTGCAAAAATCACTTCCATTAAATTAGACGAGGAAACTAAACGCGCTTCTGTATTTCTTAAACCCGACCAGGTTTCATTGGCTATCGGCAAAGGCGGCTACAACATTAAGCTGGCAGGCAAGCTTACCGGCTATGAGATTGATGTTTACCGCGACAGCGAAGACGAAACTGAAGACGTTGATCTGGATGAATTTTCAGATGAAATTGAAGGATGGATCATTGATGCGTTAAAAGCGATAGGATGTGATACCGCAAAGAGTGTGCTTGACTTAACCGTTGAAGACCTTGTGAAGCGCACCGACCTGGAAGAAGAAACTATCAAAGAGGTGATGAGAATATTGAAGTCAGAGTTTGAATAATAACAGATGTGAGTATTGAGACGTGAGATTCTCAATACTCATATCTCATATCTAATTAAAATAAATGTCCGAAACAGAAAAGACCATACGCCTAAGTAAAGCCATTAAGGAATTCAACCTTAGTCTGGACCATATCGTTGGATTCCTTTCTACCAAAGGCATTAAGATTGACAGCAATCCCAATTCAAAGCTTCCGGGAGATGCCTATACTTTGCTTGTTAAAGAATTTCAATCGGACAGGCAGGCAAAAGAAGATGCAAAACATATTACCGACACGAAGCTGAAAAAAGAGGCTCCTGTAATCATGGATGCATCGAGCATGAAGCACCCTCAAAGAAAAGAAGTGGAGGATGATGGAATTCTCATCAAGAACATTTCTTCTTCCGTGGGAGTTACTAAAGAGGAAAAACCGAAAGCGAAAAAAGCAGAGCCTGTAGTTGCAAAGAAAGAACCTGAACTTTTCAGATCCAAAGCAGCAGAGCCGGAAAGCCCAAAGGTGGTTGGAAAGATTGAGCTTGAAGAAAAGAAAGACACAAAGAAGAAGGCAGTAAAAGAAAAACCGGCCACGAAGAAAACCAAGGCGGAGAAAGAAAAAGAAGAGAAGGAAGCGAAAAAGAAAGGCGCTAAAAAACCAGCTAAGAAGAAGAAAGGCGAAGATGCTGCTGAGGAAGTTGAAGAAGTAACGGCAGCGCAAGAAGCTATTGAAGAAAAACCTGTTGCGCCTGCACCCGAAGAAAAAACGGAATCGCCAAAAGATGAAATACACCGTGTAAGCTTTAAGAATATTTCCGGTCCTACTATTCTTGGAAAAATCGAATTGCCCGTGGACCCGCCAAAGAAAAAGCCTGTTGCTTCTTCTTCCGGTGTTGGTGAAGCAGGTTCAAGAAGAAAGAAAAGAAGAAAACGCAGCGATAAAAAATTCGGTCCTCCGGGCGCTCCACCGGCTGCCGGATCACAGGGTGTAAGGATTACGGATAATGACCCGCGCAGTAAGTTTAGACCGGCACCGGGAAGAGGAAGAGGCAACAACCGTCCGATTGTTCCTGCACAGCGCGCTGAGGTTACGGATAAGCAGATACAGGATCAGATCAAAGCCACCCTTGCGCGCTTAAGCGGAGCAGGAAAATCGAAATCTTCCAAACTGCGCAAAGCAAAACGCGATGCATTCGTTGATGAGCGTGATGCAATGGAAGCGCAGGAGGCAGGAAAGAAAATTATTAAAGTAACGGAATTTGTAAGCGCCAACGAGCTTGCAAAATTAATGGATGTGCAGGTAACTGAAATTATCTCCACCTGCATGTCGCTCGGACTTTTCGTTTCCATTAACCAGCGGTTGGATGCAGAAACATTAACCGTTGTTGCCGAGGAATTCGGATACCAGGTTGAATTCGTAGCTGCCGATGTGCAGGAAACAATCGGTGTGGAAGAAGACAAGCCGGAAGACTTGGTTCCACGTGCACCCATTGTCACTGTTATGGGACACGTAGATCATGGAAAAACGTCCCTGCTTGATTATATACGAAAAGCGAATGTAATTGCCGGCGAAGCCGGAGGAATCACTCAGCATATCGGCGCTTATGAAGTGACGTTGGAGAACGGTAAAAATATTTCCTTTTTAGATACACCCGGTCACGAAGCATTTACTGCTATGCGTGCACGTGGCGCCAAGGTTACCGACGTTGCAATTATTGTTATTGCCGCGGACGACAGCGTAATGCCTCAGACCGTTGAAGCCATCAACCATGCACAGGCAGCGGGTGTGCCCATCGTTTTTGCTTTTAATAAAGTGGATAAGCCGGATGCAAACCCTGAACGTTTAAAGGAACAGCTCAGCAAGATGAATATTCTTGTAGAGGAATGGGGTGGCAAATTCCAAAGTCAGGAAATATCAGCCAAGAAAGGAACCAATGTGGATGCATTGCTTGATAAGGTTTTGCTTGAAGCAGAGTTGCTTGATCTGAAAGCTAACCCAAATAAAAAAGCTGTTGGTACAGTAATAGAATCTTCCCTTGATAAAGGACGCGGATATGTGACCACCGTGCTTGTGCAGGCAGGTACATTAAAAGTTGGTGACATTATGCTGGCAGGCAGACATAGCGGAAGAGTGAAAGCATTATTCAATGAACGCGGCGGCCGCATTAAAGAAGCCGGTCCCTCAGCCCCCGCGTTGATGCTTGGCATGACGGGCGCTCCGCAGGCAGGCGATCATTTCAACGTAATGGATGACGAACGCGAAGCAAGAGAGATTGCAACGAAGCGCCTTGCATTGCAACGCGAGCAAGGTATTCGTACTCACAAGCATATTACGCTTGATGAAATCAGAAGACGTCTTGCCATCGGTAACTTCAAAGAGTTGAACGTAATCGTTAAGGGTGACGTGGACGGATCCATTGAAGCACTTGCTGATTCATTGCTCAAACTTTCTAATCCGGAGATACAGGTAAATGTTATTCACAAATCAGTCGGACAGATCACGGAGTCCGATGTATTGCTTGCATCTGCATCTAACGCTATCGTAATAGGTTTCCAGGTTCGCCCTTCATTAAATGCGCGCAAGCTGGCAGAGCAGGAAGAAATTGACATCCGGCTTTACTCTATTATATATGATGCCATCAACGAAGTGAAGGCAGCTATGGAAGGCATGCTTGCTCCTGAGTTTGTGGAGAAAATAACAGGCAATATCGAGATTCGTGAAGTATTCAAAATACCGAAGGTGGGAACCATTGCCGGTTGCATGGTGTTGGACGGAAAGATTCAGCGAAACACGAAGGTGCGCATTGTGCGCGATGGCATTGTCGTATTCTCCGGTGAGCTTGCTTCGCTGCGAAGATTTAAAGACGACGTAAAAGAAGTTGCTGCAGGATATGAGTGCGGTTTAAACATTGCCAACTTCAACGACATCAAAGTGGGAGATATTGTGGAAGGGTATGAACAGGTTGCGGTGAAACGAACTTTGGCTACCGCCTAAGAAGTTCAAAGTTCAAAGTTGTTCAGTTCAATATTCGCTCAACATTGAACATTGAACTTTTTTCATTTCAGTTGCTTTATACTAATCTCCTCCGGCACAATAAAGCTCGAAGTGTACTCACCCCCGATCTGTTTTAAAAACCTGCCTGCTTCGAGGCGAGTACGAAAATCCCCGACTCTCACTTTAAAATTTGGCTGTTGATAGGTCACGTAGGCGCTCATATCAGGATGCTTTACTACAAATTCCTGCTTCAAATCATTTGCCTTCTGGCGGTCTCCTCCAAAATAAACCTGTATGCGGTAACCGGGAATGCTTTGTTTCTGCATATTAATTTCCTTCTGCTTCTGCACCAGCTCATCAAGCCGCTGGTCTTTGGTAATAATGATTGCAGAATCAGTGTCCGCTTTTGTTTGAGCAAAGGAGGAATTTGAAATCAGGAAACAAAAGATCAGGAAATTGAGGAAATATTTATCTTTCACAGGATAGAAGAATTTAATACGGTGATTTCAACGGATTCTGACGATTATCAAAAAAGGTTAGTATCTCAATCTTATTTTTCCGAACGCGGTAATACATAACGGTGTAGCGGCTGACAATGCACCGGCGAACAGATTTAACTTTTGAAGACTCGGGAAAGCTTTCTGGATATTTTATAATTCGATCAACAATCTTTTCTAAGGTTGAAATAAAATTTTGTTTTGTTCTTTCAGAAAATTCTTCTTCGAGATAGTCTAAAAGCATCTCCAGTTTCTTTTTGGCAACCGGCGAGAGTACAACCTCTTTCATTATTTCTTTTTATGCCTGGAAATAACTCCCTCAAATGAATGAGCATATCCTTTATCCAGGTCCCGCATGGCTTTTAGGATTTCATTGCATTCTTCTTCTGAAAGATCGTCCCAAAAATCTTTTTTCCTTTTTCTTTTCGAAGAAAGGAACTTACGCAGAGCAGATAAAACGTTCTTGTCATTTATTTCTTCAATAAATCGAAAGAGATCGGATTTCAATTTGACTGTAGTCATAACATTAATTATTTTTCCAAAGGTAATTCTTAATAGCTCATTAACAAAACGGACTGGTTAAATCAGAGCGGTATTTAGTCATCTTTTCAAACCACACGGTTTTCAATCTTGTTAAATGCAGTGAATAAGGAATTCCTAAATGCACAAAAATTCAGCGACCTTTTTAATGAAAGGTTAGAGCAACTCGTCAAGGTGTTAGAGCGTTTTGATGAAACGTCAAAGCGTTTCGATAAAGCGTCAGAGCATTTTGCCATGGCGTGATAACGTTTCGATAAAACGTGAGAGCGCTTCGCTGAGGCGTTAGAGCATTTCGCGAGAGTGTCAGAACATTTCATGGTGGTGTCAGAGCGTTTTCACGAAGCGTTAGAGCATTTCGGCATGGTGCAATCACACTTCGATGAAACGTCAGAGCATTTCGGCGTGGTGTTAGAGCGTTTTTGGATGAAATAGTGTAAAATGAATGAAAATTGCAAAAAATAGTTCGCAGAAGAGATAGATAATTGTTAATTTGATGAAGGTGAAATTCTCGAAAGAAGCTGTTTTTGTTTAGACAATTGTAAAAGCATTTAAATAATATCAGGTGTTGGATTAGCGAATGTTTGTAGGTTTGTTTCGTTAATTTCAATGTTTCTTTTTTATTTTTAAAATTGCTTCATATTCGTTATACTTTATATGAATATTACGAAACCGGCCTGAGAGTTGCATCTGAACAAAAGTTAAGAAGAAATTTCCTGTAGCAATTTAATCACTTCAACAGAAGCAATGGTTCCTAATTCCGATTTGTCATAAACGGAAAGCAGAAAAACAGAATTTGCCTTTATATGTATATGTGTAATAATTCTTGCGCCTCCGCTTTTTCCTTTTCTTTTGCTGCTAATTGCTAAACGGATTTTGTAACAATAATGTCCGATAGCGGCGCCTTGAAAAGGGTTCTCTTCAAGAGAAGAAATCAAATCAAGAAGCTCTTTTTTGAAAGAGGGAAATTTTTTTGACAACCGCTTTGCCTGCTGTCAAAGCTTTTAATGGAGATAACACTAAAGCTCATCAATGAGTTTTCTTGCAGAACGACCTTTTAATTTCCCTGCTTTTATCAAATTCACTTCATCCACCGCATCTTTCAGTTCTTCCAGAAATTGCGCTTTGGCCGGGGTAAGCGTTGTGGTTTTCACGAACGAAAGGTTTTTTAACACTTCCATCAAATACGGTGCTTTCGCATCTTTAATATCAAGCAATACTCTCATATAATTTTTTCCCCAAAGATAATTCTTTACGCCTTGCAAAGCAAAAAGCGTTACAACCCGCCACATTCAGTGCGCTCCCTCTATCCCACTCGGCATGATAAGTAATCCCACATGCGCGGGTTGCGTTAATCCGCCATGCGGGTGTAGGATTAGCGAATGTTTTGTAGGTTTGTTTCGTTAATTTCAATGTTATCAGTAATCGTTTGGCGGCTGAAAGTAAAAGTAATTGAATGAGAGAACTTTTAAACAACAAATACACACTTCCGATATGAAACTAATTTTAAAAATTGTTTTTACCATCTTACTGTTAACGAGCATACAGCAAAATCAATTACATGCGCAAGATTCGCTTGACCAAAAGATAAAGCGTTTAGACGAATTTTATAAGAAGGCAAACATGATACAACTGTATATATATTATTTGATAAATATAATTGCAAATTGCATATGATTGGTGTAGAAATGAATCTCACAGATATTTCGATAGGCTATAGTTATGTAAAAGGAGGAGGAGACTGCTTAAATTTCCTTTGTTCAAAATGTATGCTTATAGCAGGTGACTCAAATTATTCTGATGGTATGTATGGTATGTTTTTCAATAATAAAGCAGATGCAATAAATTTTTTAAATATGCTTAATGATTTTATTGTTGCTGCCAAACAAGCTGGATTTTGCCACAAGAAGACTAAGTAATGAATGAAACTTCCGCTGCAGCACTTGACGAAATACTTAAACTCTTAATGAGTGCTGAATTAAAAGGAATGGTTGAAATACGAGATAGAGAAACCATTGACAAATTTATAGAGACGCAATCTAAAAAAGGTATAAATATTAACTCTTCTCAATTCAATAGAATGTTGGAATATTTAAAGAAAGAAGATTTAGTATATATAAATGACGCTATTCCTCCTGCACTTCAAATCACATTAAAAGGAATGGATTGGATTAGCTCAGAAATTGGAGGTTTTACGCAACAAAGAATAGATAAAATTAGCGAGAGGAAACGTCTTGTAACTTTCGATAAAAGAATGGAGATAGCAACTATCATTTTAGCTATTGGCACAGTTGGCCTTGTATTAGTCGAGCTTTTAATTCACTACAAAGAAATTTTAAGAAACTTGTGTGGATGCTAGAGCGCTTCACTGCGATTGAGAAATACGATTGCTAATAACATTCGGATTTTAAAAATTAATTCTTTAATCCCCAAACGTGTGTGCCTTGAATAA
>PLYJ01000181.1 GCA_003151745.1 Bacteroidota bacterium | reverse complement strand
TTTTTCAGTGTCGCTGAATAGTTCCGAATTGGGGGATGTTTCGTGCGTTTTCAAGGACGATAGACAGTTTCACTCTTTATTAGCTGCAATTAAGTTCCCTGTGCTTATCGGGACGCTCATTTATTTAATCAGCAATTCAATATCATCCAAAAAATTTTCCACGGGCTTGATAAGCGCCTCAACGGTTTTCTTATCAAAGTCAAACTTATCTCCATAATCGCCTTTTTGCCGTGCATCCATCAGGTCAGAAAATAACTTCCCATGTTGCAGGGATAATTTTCCTGTTTTTACAAAGTGTAACCCTAATTGCACGTTTGTTCCGGAATGTGATTTGCTGTTTAGATTATGGGTTATGAGCAAAGCCGAAACCATATAAAAGCAGGCATAATACAGACGATTAACACAGGCATTCCATCGGGCATTTTTTGCAAGTAACTTAGCATCCCTTAAAGATTCTTTGGCTCTTACTATACGATAGCTGATGTATTCCTTCTTGTATTTATTCATAAATAAATACCTTCTGTTTTAATGTTTTGATACAGAGGTGTTACAGATTGCGTTGTATTCCATTCTTTTTTTGAATACACGAAAGCTGAGATGCTCTGTCCTGTTTCCAGAGTCAGGTCATAAAGATTATGCCTGAATACCTGTTCGTCCCCGAATGTTACTTTGCGTTTATCCACTAAGATAAGCACATCCCAATCAGAATCTTTTTTGGCATCTCCCCGTGCACGCGACCCATATAAAATAATCTGAGCTGAAGAATCTGTTTTTAATATGGTTTCTTTTATCTTCCGGGTTATATTTTTATAGTTTATACGCATGGCTGTTAATTCAATGAAAGCAAAAGTAAAGGATGTAAGTTGATTAAACAATGACGAATGCCCGGGAAAATGTTTTTTAAACATTCTTCAACTCCCACCCATATTTATAACTAATCCTTTTATCCCGCACATGCGGGATTGTCAAGCCATGCTTTCCTGCTGCCTGGAATTTGCAATTCTGTGCTATTTAATTATTGATTTTAAAAATCAATTTACCCGCTTTGCAAATTGAATGCGGCAAATTTTTCTTCAAAAGCCCCTTTTTTGCTTGTTTTTGACAAATGGAGTATTCTCTTTTGAAAGGTGATGGATGAAACCCCGATGCGCAAAATTTGTATTCCTGGATTTTTTTAACTCAGACTCCTTTTTCAATTCCGAGTTGAAAGCATACAGCCTCAATAACCTCATCCTGTTTTGCAGTGTCATCAACGTCTCCATATTTGGATGAAAGACGCTGCTTATCAATAGTTCTTATTTGATGACACAAAACAATGGAGTCATTTTCAAGGCCAAATTTACCGGCTTCCAAAAATGCTTCATTCGGGTAAATGCGCCTGCCTTGCTTGCGGGTGGTAACAGGTAAAATGTTCACGTTATTTAGCAAATCATTAATAGTGTCTTCACTAATAATCACCACTGGTCTTGATTTGCCTTGCTCAGAACCAATGACGGGATCAAGATTTGCACGATATATACCCCATTTTTTTATATTCATAAAGTTTCGTGATCAATAGAGCCAAAATCCTCGTTGATTGCCTTGATGTCGCTTAGAAACAGAGGGTCATTCGCAGCCTGCATTAAAAGGGCTAACTTTTCCTTTTTTGTTTCTATTGAATCATCCACAATTACCCTCAGCTTTTTCTTTCCTTTGAAACTGTCAGGCAGCGTGATGATGAGCTGGTTATTGATAACTTCAACTATTCTGCGAAGAGTCATTTTATTTTCGTTTTAACAAAGATATTACAAAATAAGGAATCAACCATTGAACTATTCAATTTCTGCTGTTAGCACACATGAAGTGGCGAACTTCGCCTTTCGTAATCATCCCAAACAGCCCCCGCCAGGCGTAGCTTGCAGGCAGTGGCAAGTGTGTTGGCCAGCTACGCTTTTTTACATTTTTATTAAATAATCAGAAAGATTTTTCAGTAGGCTGAAGTGTGTTGAGTCGCTGACTGATCCGATAGCGCCCTTGATATTTTGTTTGGGCAGCATTGTTAGCATATTTAAACGACAAACAGCAGGGGCTTTCAATCCTGACTTTTCAAAATCGGGATGCTTTTGGTCAAGTAAAATATCAAACTCAGGAATAAACCGGTGAAGGCGCGAAGTGATGCCGCAAACCAGCACATCGCCATATTTCGGGAATTCCCGAAGTATCAAGGCAGGACGGAGTTTCTTTTCAGCGTCCTGCGGGAAAATGATAAGGACTATTTCGCCTTCTTCCATTTTTTGTATTCAGGATTGGGTTCCTTTACATCAGCTTCTGTATAATCAGGTTCGCTTTCGCTGTATCCTTTCAGAAAATTTCCCGCTGATAAATCTCTCCACCTGCTCTCTTCATCTGCCTGCTGTTCCACTTCCACCTCTATTCCATATTCTTTCACGATTTGTTTTTCGAGCGTTTCGGCGGAAATGTTTTTATCAAACAACATATCTTCTACTTCATCACCAAAAGTTTTTTTCTTCTTCGATGCGCGGCTGAAATGCCATACGACAAGAATCAAAATGAAAACCAACAAGGCATTAAATGTGCGCTCATCAGTATCTTGCTTAATCATTCAACCTGTCGCCTCTCGAAAGCTTTCTGTCTCTGAATATTTTGAGTATTTGCCTCGGTTTCCTGTTTTTTGTGATGCTTATCTCTATGGTTTTCATTTTTCAAAGTTACTTGTTTTTATATAACCTGCTTTAAAATCCGGGATTTTTTTAATCTGTTTACCCGTTTTGCAAATTGATTGCGACAAGTTTTTCTTCAAAAGCCCCTTTTTTGCTTGTTTTAGGCAAATAGAGGCGCAACTTTTGAAAAGTCACGCATGAAATTTGAAATTTCACTCAAGGAATTATCGAGGTTATGTGTGAAATCATTGGTTTCAATTAAAACCTTAATGAAGTGATGTGTGAAACCTGCGATTTTAATTGCATCCTTGTCAAAGTCATGCATGAACTCGTTGATTTCAATCGAAGCCTTATCAGGGTTAAGCGTAAATTCGTTGAGTCCAGCTGCATCCTTTTAAAAGTGATGTATGAAATCATCAAAGTCATGCGAAGGATCATTAAGATCATGCAAAAGCGTATCACGATGATGTAAAGAATTTTTGAGGTTACGCATGAAGTCAATAAGCTTGTGCAAGAACCGTTGAGATGATGTGAAGAATCAGAAAAGTTGCGCATGAAATTAATGAGATTACGCACGAACTTAATGAGATTATGCAAGATTCAATTGAATGATGTGAAGAATGAATAAGGTTACGCATGAAATTAGCGAGATTATGCGTGAACCTTCATTTTCGCGTCGAATATTGAAAAGGTTATGCATGGAATTTATAAGGTTATGCATAAGCGCGGTGCGGCTTTACATGATTTTTGCCTATAAGAATAGCACACGGATGATGCGGCTGATAAGGACGGATTAAATCTGTTTTAATCCGTATCATCCGTGTGCTATTAAAATCTCATGTCTCATATCTGATTTCTTTTAGAATAAATACCTTCGCGCTTTAACTAAAAACCGGTGTAATCAGATAGCGAATCTGTGTAATCACCAAATAAAATGAAATCAACTACTTCCTATCCAAAAGAAAAAATAAAGATTCTCCTGCTTGAGGGAGTGCATGCTTCAGGCGTTGATTTGTTTAAAAAATCAGGATACTCTGACATCGAGCAACTTTCCGTTGCATTAAGCGAAAACGAATTGCTTAAAAAGATTCACGATGTACATATCCTAGGCATCCGTTCAAAAACCAAGCTTACTGCAAAAGTTCTTTCAAAAGCAGAAAAGCTATTGACTGTGGGATGCTTCTGCATAGGCACTAACCAGGTTGATATGAACACAGCAACTGAAATGGGCATTGCTGTTTTTAATTCTCCTTTTTCGAATACCCGTTCCGTTGCTGAGTTAGTGATTGCGGAAACGATTATGCTAATGCGAAAGATTTTTGAAAAAAGTACAGCAGCCCATAAAGGAGATTGGCTGAAGGATAGTAAAAACTGTTTTGAAGTACGGGGAAAAACATTGGGCATTATCGGCTACGGACATATAGGATCGCAGGTATCAGTGCTTGCGGAGAGTTTAGGGCTGCGGGTAATTTACTATGACATTGAACCAAAGATGCCGCTTGGAAATGCGCAGGCCGCAAAGGACCTGGACGAATTATTAAGCCAATCAGATATTGTTACGCTGCACGTTCCCGGCGGGGCAACTACTAAAAACATGATGAATGCTGATCGCATCGGTAAAATGAAGAAAGGAGCTGTGCTGATTAATCTTAGCAGGGGAGATGTGATAGATACCCTTGCATTGAAGAAGGCAATCGAAGAAAAACATTTGGGCGGAGTAGGTGTGGATGTGTTTCCTGATGAGCCCGAATCGAAGGATCAGAAATTCAGTTCGCCTCTCCAAAATTTGCCAAACACAATTCTCACTCCTCACGTGGGCGGCTCAACGATGGAAGCACAGGAGAATATCGGAGTTGACTGTGCCACCAAACTAATCAGCTTTGTTGATACAGGATCAAGTGTTGGCTCTTTTTCTGTTCCTTCTTTGAGTTTGCCCGTGCAACATGATGCACACAGGCTTTTGCATATTCATAAGAACGTTCCCGGTGTGTTGGGTGAGATCAACGGCATCCTGTCTAAGATGAATGTGAACATCCTCGGGCAATATCTGAAGACCAATGAAAAGATCGGTTACGTAGTGCTCGATATTGACAAGGAAACCTCTTCCGGAGTAATTGATGAATTGAAAAAAGTGAAGAATACAATCAGGGTTCGTAGCTTATATTGAACGTGATTATGTCTGTGAATACGAATAAGCGAATCGCACGTCGCCCGTATTCATATATACTATTAAATAAATGCAATTACATATTCGTAAAGGAGAAAAGAAGGACTTACCCGGAGTGCTTGAGCTAATACACGAGCTGGCAGCGTTTGAAAAGGCTCCTGATGCAGTGACCAACACGATAAAGGAAATGGAGCAGGATGCTTTTGGTGTGCAGCCCGTCTTTGAATTTCATGTAGCCGAGACAGAAGGAAGGATTGTAGGCATTACGCTGTATTATATTAAATATTCCACCTGGAAGGGAAGGGGTTTGTACCTGGAGGATCTGGTAGTAACAGAAAAATATCGCGGACAAGGCATCGGGAAAAAGCTGCTCGATGTGTTTATGCAGGAAGCAAAAGCAATGGGCGCAAAACAAGTGCATTGGCAGGTGCTTGACTGGAACACGCCTGCCATAAACTTTTACAAAAAAATCAACGCTTCGATTGAAGCCGAATGGTGGGATTGCAAAATGACTGAAGAACAAATTATAGAATATAGATTTGAGACGTGAGACATGAGATTTGAGATGATCCGCCACATAGAGTTTGATCCAAATAAATTATGAAGTAATAAAAAACAATAGATACATTCTCTCATGTCTCAAATCTCAAATCTCAAATCTATATTATTATGCATAATCTAAAAGAATTAAAAATTTGGAGTAAAGCAATTGATCTTACAGTTGAAGTTTATAAAGCAACTCAAAATTTTCCCAAGGAAGAAACGTATGGATTAACTTCTCAAATTAGAAGGTGTTCGGTTTCTATTCCATCAAATATCGCCGAGGGTGCAGGAAGAAATTCAAATAATGAGTTCTCACACTTTCTTGGAATCTCAAATGGATCTTCCTATGAATTACAGACACAGCTAATTGTCTCTAATAAATTAGAATTGTTAACTGAAGAAAGGCTCAATCATCTTCTTCAACCATTAGATGAAATTCAGAAAATGAATTATGCTTTTCAAAATACTTTAAAGAAGATATGAGATATAAGACTTAAGATTTGAGATGGGTTCGTTAAATATTTATGCATGTATCCCCTTTCTTTTTGTCTCACGTCTCATATCTCATATCTCATATCTCACATCTCAACTATGAGAATCTTCAAGTTCGGCGGGGCTTCCGTTACGGATGCGGCTTCTGTAAAAAACGTTGCCGCTATCCTTTCTTTTTTTAAAAACGAACCACTTGTTGTTGTAATTTCTGCAATGGGTAAAACGACCAATGCCTTGGAAAAAGTGGTTAATGCCTATTACAATAAGGAAGAAGGTTTGCAACAATATATAAAGGAAGTAAAAGATTATCACGCTGAAATAATTCAGAAACTTGGTTTTAAGAATGAACACCCGATTAACGGGGAACTGGAAAATACTTTTGTGGAAATCGGCTGGATACTGGAAGAAGAACCTTTACGAGGATACGGCTTCGCTTATGATCAGATTGTTTCTCAGGGTGAGTTGATCTCAACCAGGATTGTAAGTGCATTTTTAAATGATAATGGTTTCAAAAATGAATGGCTTGATATCCGCGACATTTTGCAAACAGACAATACCTATCGCGAAGGAAAAGTAAGCTGGGACATCACAGAAAAGCTTGTTAAGAGAAGGATTCCGGAGTTATTGAAAAAAAACAATCTCATCATCACGCAGGGATTTATTGCAGCTACTGATGAAAACTTTACGACCACATTAGGTCGCGAAGGATCTGATTATACCGCTGCCATTCTTTCTTATTGCCTCGATGCAAAAGAAATGATTGTTTGGAAGGACGTGCCCGGCGTGCTCAGCGCTGACCCGAAATTTTACGACGAGGCAATAAAGCTCCGGGAGATCGGTTATCGCGATGCCATTGAATTAACCTATTATGGCGCAACCGTTATTCACCCGAAAACCATCAAGCCGCTGGAAAACAAAAATATCCCGTTAAGCGTGCGTTCCTTTTTAGCGCCGAAGGATGCAGGCACAAGCATCGGGAATTATGAATCAACGAAACCGTTAGTGCCGTCTTTTATTTTTAAAGCAAATCAGATTTTACTCAGCATTTCTGCAAAAGATTTTTCATTCATTGCCGAAGAAAGTCTGAGCAGGATATTCGGAATCTTTGCTGATCATAACGTGAAAATCAACCTCATGCAGAACTCTGCTGTAAGCTTTTCCGTTTGCCTGGACAATGACTCTTTTAAAATGCCTTCGTTGATACTTGAGCTGACACGTGACTTTAAAGTTCTTTACAACGAAAACCTAAAGCTGGTAACTGTTCGCCATTATTATCCTTCTACAATCGAAATTCTTACAAAGGATAAAACAATTCTTCTTGAACAGAGGAGCAGGAATACTGCACAAATTATTTTAAAGGATTGAAGGAGGGTAATGTGGCCGGAATATTCCCGTTCGGTGGCAATCTTTTTAAAGTTGAATAAAGAACAATCATTGTTCAGGAAAACACTGTTTTCTTTAACATCAATGCGAGGCGATTTGCAGGCTTTTATTTAAAAACAGGTAACGTTTTCAACGTGATTGGTACCATCCTTACTGAAGCAGGTACCATCTCTGTCGAAATTGGTACCATCTTCGTTGAGATTGGTATCAACTCTCACGAAACACGCACCATCTTCGAAGAAACCGGTACCAACTCTGTTGAAACCGGTACCATCTTCGTTGAGATTGGTACCAACTCTCACGAAATACGCATCATCTTCATGGAAACTGGTACCAACTCTGTTGAAATCGGTACCATCTTCAACGAGAATGGTAGCATCAGCGACGAAACCTGTACCTTCCTAAAAAAACC
>PLYJ01000240.1 GCA_003151745.1 Bacteroidota bacterium | reverse complement strand
CCTGATAACGTTTCTTAGGTTGACGGCTATGTGCATACGCGGGATGAATCTTAAACAGATTCTTATTTTGCGGAAAATTTTTTTACCCATTTTCTATACCGGTTTCTTCAACTCCGGAAGTTCCTTTATCTTTTTTATACCGCCCAACCGGGTATAATATATGCAGTAAGGATATTTGCCGTGTTTTTTTTAATTGAGCCAAAGTAGGCAGCCCTCCTAACTCAATGTGAATTCTTTTGATTCTAAAAATCCCATTCACTTTCCAAACACAAACAATTATCCGCCCACTTTAACACAAAACCGCAAAAACAGCATCAAAAATGCAAATGAACAGGCGTGTTCATCAGCTGACAAAGTGTGTCAGTATGCTGACACGGTTTGTCACGATGCAAACAAAGTTTGTCACGACACTGACAAAGTTTGTCATGATGCAAACAAAGTTTGTCGCGATGCTGACAAACTTTGTTGTGATCACGACACGTTGTGCCAGCATACCAACAAACTTTGTTGTGAGACCAACACATTGTGTCAGCAGATGAACAAACTTTGTTGTGAGAGCAACACGTTGAGTTCATTGACTGACAAACCGTGGTGTGATGCTGACAGATTATGTTGTGATACCGATTTTGAAAGGTAAGCAGCGCGTTGCATGCAAATGGTTGCTGCGAGTATTATATTTTTCGTCGCTTTTGTTAAACAAAAGGAAAATTGGGGGATGTATCAAAAAGAGTGATCATTCTTTTATTTCCTCATCTACAAATAAGAATATTTACGAATGTGCAAATTACAAATAGCACGATTCGTATAACTTGCCTCGATTATTCGGGATTCGTAAAGATTAGTATTCGTGGATGCCAATAAGACAGGACAGAATATCAGTATGGCATGTTCACCTATTGCTTCTTAAACAGATCTGTCTTCTTTGCGAAGTGTTCCGAAAATTTTCTCATCTCCTCTGCATTTTCCGAATCGTTAGTTGCTCGTTGATACGTGTCAGCCATGCTCATCATATTCTCGTAAAAAAAGCGTTTCATATCATCTACCAGCATTTCTTTTGTCCACAAGTCAATGCGCATGGTGGTGTCTTCTACAGCATCCCACACGGAAATCATGATTGATTTGCACGGCTTAGTGCCTTCTATGCCGCTATCGCTGGCTTGCCAGTTGATGCTTTGAGGAACCTGATTGTTGTCTAAGTTAATGGTAAATTTTATTTCCGAGGTTTTCATTTTAATTTAAATAGATTACACTATAAAATTATTTCAGATTTCGGATAATCCGCAATTTAAAATCCGCAATCCGAAATTAAGAAGGCTTATATTTTGAATCAATAAGAAATTTTTTGTAGTCCTTGTCTGATAAAAGTTGTGGAAGTGAAATATCCGGATGATTAGCCATATATGCTTTCACAATGCTCCACCCAATCCACTGACCTATGTTGCCGGGTGACTCTTTCGGGAAACCATTGGTAGTAGGCCCGTCTGTTATATATTTCATAATGTCATTTTGATTTGTTTCGTATAATAACTTTTTATCCACAAAGAATGCCCATGCGTTTTGTTCATTCTTGCTGCACCATTCCACTTGTTCATTGGTGTAATGAAGCTTAATTGAATCAGGTGTCTGCGGCATCATGAGGTCAACGCAATAAGCAATTTTTCCCTGATAAATCATTTGACTTAATAAATCATTCTCATTTACATCAGGCTCATAGTCGCTCTGCAGCCATCCTTTCATGCAGTCGGTGGCAATATATTCTTTGCTGAAGGTTCTGCTCTTGAATTTAGGATAACCGACATCATCGTAAAACTTTCCATAACGACCCAGGTACATGTCAAGAGCAATGCCGATTAAAGCTGAATCATTCACGGTCTGGAAATCAGAAGTGCCGGTAATGCCGGAGATATATGTAACAATGTGCGGCACCGGTTTGCCGGGAAAATAATAGTTGTAATGGCGGAAAGCGTCCGTAATCTCTTTATCAACCGGGATAAAGTCTGCATAAAGCTTTTGGCTTTCATTATAAAGAAAAGCAATGCCTGAATCGGTAACGAATGCATGGAGGCGATCTTTTAGCAGAACAGTATCCGGCGTGCCAATGGAGGTGAGATGATAGCAGTAGAGATCAAAAAACTCACCGTACTTATTTTTAAGACTACTTATAAAATCAGGTTGGTTGCGGCTGTTAAAAAGATCCTGTTCAAAGCGGTCAGCTTTCAGCGTGAGTTGCACTTGTGAAACATCTACATTTTTATTTCTTTCTTTTGAATGATGACAGGCTGTCAACAATAGTAAGTATAAAAATATGTGATTAGCTTTGCCGAACTTTCTTTTCATTAACCGTATCTTTACTAAGAATTTCTAAAACGCCAAAATTATGAAATCAATGATTCACGCATTATATTTTGAAAAAATAAACGCACAGATAAAGAAAATATTTGCGCTTTTCTTATTTGTCCTATTTTCTGTAACGCTTTATGCACAACAGATGGAAGTTACAAGGAGTGGCGTGCCCATACACTTTGGCCTGGAGATAACCCCGTCTATTGTATGGCTTAAGGCAGAAAACCCTCTCCCTCCTGCATTGGATGGTAATGGCAGCAAGGTAGGCTTTGGATTCGGGCTAATGACAGAGTTTGGCTTCTCAAGAAATTATTCTTTCGCAACGGGTATAGATATTAATTATCGCGGGGGCAATCTTAAAAGCTTAATGAAAACTGCTATTGCTGGTGGTAACCCGGGCGATTCCCTTAGCACGCTGACTACTTCGAATTATACTTTGGAATATATTGAAATTCCGCTAACATTAAAAATGAAAACAAATGAGATTGGTTACTTAACCTACTTTGGACAAATTGGTTTGGCTCCGGGTATTAACATTTCATCAAAAGCGGATATTCAAACACAAACCCAGACAGTCAATAGTTCCGGAGCCGGTAGTAACACTACAACAAGTGATTCAAACGGAGCAGATGTCAGCAAAGCCATTAACACCTTCAATCTGTCTTTAATTGTAAGTATCGGAGCGGAATACTCCTTAGGAGGAAGTACAACTGCTCTTGCTGCTATTACTTTTAATAATGGATTTCTGAATGTGCTTAGCGCTGACAATTATAAAGCCATCAGCAACTGTCTTGGTCTTACGGTGGGCGTTCTCTTCTGAGACAATCAAAATCTCTACTTTTGCTCCCGTCCTGATTAATCAGGACGGGATTTTTGTTTTATGCGCATAGCCTTAGCACAGTTAAATTATGTGATCGGTGATTTTGAAAAAAATGTTTTCAAGATCAAGCAGGCAATAGCGCGCGCAAAAAAAGAAAACGTTGACCTGGTAGTTTTTTCCGAGCTTGCTGTGTGCGGCTATCCACCACTCGACTTTCTTGAGGTAAGTAACTTTATCAAACAATGCGAAAACGCCATTGATGAAATTGCTGCTGAATCCCGCACGTGCGGGATTGCTGCAATTGTCGGCGCTCCTTCTGTAAATCCAAAACTTGAGGGAAAAAATCTTTTTAACTCATCCTATTTTCTTGCTGACGGAAAAATAAAAAGCATTGCGCACAAAGCGCTGCTGCCTAACTACGATGTGTTCGATGAGTATCGCTACTTTGAGCCTAACAGGAGTTTTCATTGCATTGAACTGAACGGCGTAAAGATGGCTATGACCATCTGCGAAGATCTGTGGAATGTAGAAGATGACCCCATGTATGTGTTCTGCCCGATGGATAAACTCATACAGGAGAAGCCGCAGCTTATCATCAACATTGCCGCATCGCCGTTTGACTATGCACATGCTGAACAACGAAAAGCCATACTAAAAAGAAATGCACGGGAGTATAAATTGCCACTCGTCTATGTGAACCATGTAGGAGCACAAACGGAGTTGATCTTTGATGGCGGATCATTGGCGATGAATGCTGAGGGTGAAATAATTAATGAGTGTAAATATTTTGAAGAAGATTTTCAAATAATAGAAGCCCCCCTTCCCCCCAAAGGGGGGATAACAGCCTCACGAACCCCTCCAATAGAGGCGCCTTTTCTCCCCCCTTTGGGGGGCGGGGGAGCTAAGATTCACCGCATCCACAATGCACTGATCCTTGGGATTAAAGATTATTTCAGCAAACAGAATTTCACAAAAGCTATTCTTGGTTTATCAGGAGGCATTGATTCAGCGGTAGTGCTGTGCCTTGCGGCGGAAGCGTTGGGAAAAGACAATGTGCTTCCGGTGCTAATGCCATCATCATTTTCTTCAAAAGGTTCGGTAGATGACTCTGTTTCGATGTGCGAAAATCTTGGAATCAATTACAAAACAATCAGCATAGAAAATGTCTTCAACGGTTTTCTGGATTCACTGAAGCCGCACTTTGAAAACCTTTCTTTCAACACAACAGAAGAAAATATACAGGCGCGTTCACGAGGTGTGCTATTGATGGCACTCTCCAATAAGTTTGGATACATCCTTCTGAATACTTCTAACAAAAGCGAAATGGCCGTTGGTTATGGCACACTATACGGAGACATGTGCGGCGGCCTTTCTGTGATCGGCGACGTATATAAAACAGAAGTGTATGAGCTGGCGCATTACATTAACAGTGAAAGAGAAATCATTCCCACAAACATTATCAATAAGCCACCCAGCGCGGAGCTACATCATGATCAGAAAGATTCTGATTCATTACCTGATTATCATTTACTGGATAAGCTTCTTTATGAATATATAGAGCATCGGAAGGGACCCGCTAAATTGGCAGCGATGGGCTTTGATGAAGTATTGATAAAACGTGTGCTGCGATTGGTAAATACAAGTGAATACAAACGTTTTCAGGCTCCGCCTATCCTTCGTGTTTCTCCAAAGGCATTTGGCATGGGCCGCAGGTTGCCGATTGTAGGAAAATATTTAAGCTGAACTTATCTCAGCAGCGTGACCGTTCCCACCAGCAATTTACTCGTGTAGTGGCTGTCTTTAAAACGCACATTGTAAACATACACCCCTTCTTCAGCAAGCTTATTCGTGCCTGCAACCACTCCGCTCCACGGAAGTGAATTATCAGAAGTTTGAAAAACCTGTTCTCCCCATCGGTTATATATCGTCATTTCATAGATGAGATCATGCATGCCCTCGGGAGCAAAGTAATCGTTGACTCCGTCGCCATTCGGTGTAAATGCATTCGGTATATAAAAGAGGAATTTTGCGTTCACTTCAAGTGTGTAGCTGATGGTGCTGATGCAGCCGTTGGCATCCGTAATAGTAAGCTTTACAATATATGTTCCGACACTGGCATACGAATGATTCGGATTTTCTAACGTGCTTGTTGCTGAATTATCTCCAAAATCCCAAAGCCATGTCACGGCACCTTTTGACAGATCATTGAAGGAAACGTTCGGATCAAGCTCTGACGGCTCTGAAGGGTTATACGAGAAGGCGGCCATAGGAGCAGGAAGCACCGTGATGGTGACCTGGTCAGTAGCAGGGGCTGAACCACATTGATCCGTAGCAGAAACGGTATAAACAGTTGTTTGGACAGGTGAAACAATAACGCTGTTGCCGTTGCCTGCGTTGTTATCCCATGTATATATATAAGGGCCGCCGTCACCGCCTGCTGCCATGGCAGTTATTGTTGCCGGCTGACCGGGACAGATTGTAGCAGTGCCACCTGTAACCACCTGAATGGGCGGGAAGAACGTGACAGGTAATATTTTATCAAAAACACAATTAGTACCCGGACTGGTATAATGCAAGATTACATTATCGGCACCGGCAACAGGATATATAACTGTAAACGTTTGTTGACCATTAACATTAGCAGGATTCCCGCCCGGCAGAGACCAGTTATAGCTTGTTGCAGGACCCGCTCCAAGACCGGTGATCGTTACAGGAGCATTCACACATGCAGGGTTAAGGTTAATCGTAAATCCCGGATTGTCATTTGCAATTACCGTGACATTTGCCACTGCCTGCGCCTGATCCTGGCCTCCGCAGTCGCTGGCTGTTACTGTATATACAGTATTGACAGCGGGACTAACAGAAACTGTCTGCCCGTTCAATGCACCCGGATTCCATGTATAGGTGATCGGAGGAACTCCTCCATGTTGCATTTGCTGTAAGGTCAACATTTGATCCCTCGCAAACAGTTGCGTCACTTGTTGTTACTTCAATCGTCCTTCCTTTAACGGTCATATCCCAAGGCGTATCTGCGTTGATGCACGAAAAGCTACAGGCAGGGCCGGGCTGTACGCACCGGTAAAAAGTAAGTGTGAAGTCCATATTATAAGTGGCACATTGAGGAGGAGGAATGCATGACTGGAAAGTATTAAAGCAAGACAGATTCTGAAGAATGCATAATCCCGGTAAACCAATGGTGCAGGTATTAATAGGACTTTGACAACCGGCATATTTTAAATCCCATGCACCTTTGTTAAGAGGGCAAGGGCCAAGCGCTCTGTAATTGAACGAATATAAAATATCCACCACTGTGCATCCGGGCGGCACAACAACAGGAAGATTATAAGTACATCCACCTGTAAAACAAACTGCATTATATCCCGACCCTGTGATCATAGCCTTGGGCAGCGTGCTTGTAGCCATTACAACAGGGTCAATAACGAGAGGATAGCTTCTCTTGGCATATTCATCCAATCGGTAGGCACATATAAATCGTAATGACCGCTATTATCCGTTTGATAACCCAGGTTGATCTTGCCGTCAGCCCCTCCGTTTATATCGTATGCAGAAGGATAGCCAATAACAAAATACCGCATGCCTGACCTATCATTTATACAAAGCGCGCCTTCATAAAGATCATTTTCTTTCTTTTCACTGTAAGAATAATCATATATAAAGCCGTCAGGAAGCTTAATATTGTCGCGTACCACGAGCCACCCATCGCCAAGCTGCAATGGTTTATTCAGAAGATACGAGCTTTCGATCTTCCCTTCCCGTACTTCCAATTGCAAGTCAATGCCTTTGTAAAAATTGTGAACTACCACTCCATTGTCACCTGCCGTGTAATCCGACCATGATGGCTCACCTAAAGAAGTCATTGAGCCATCCTTATGCTTAATATATATACTAACATCCCTGTTTACCTGAAGCTCCTTCCCTGCATTTAAGATAGAAGTATATTTTTCAGTGAGATTGATAGCGACAGGAAACGGTTGATTTTTTGCCTTAAAAACACCTGCATTTTCCGGCTGTAAACGCGGATCAATGGTGCGAAGCATTCCATGCTCGTCTTTAAAGCTAAGATCGCCATACGAGCTTTGCGCATAAAATTCTTTGCCTTTGCTTCCTTCCTTCACAAAGTAACGGTGCGATGCATCTCTTTTTTGCAGCAGCTCAAAGCATTCCTTGCATGGCGCATTATAAGGCAGCACTCCGTATTCAGGATGAGACTTGAATTCCTTGTTTGTCAAAGACTCAAGCTCGGGAGTAATTTTCGCCGACTGGTTTGTAAACGAGGTGTAGTTAAAATCCTTTGGTGCATCATTTTGGCTGTAGCCAGTCGAAATAAAAAAAGATGATGCTAATGACAGGAGAAGATATTTTTTCATGGTATATACTTTTTATGCATGATTTATGCCGCTATGCAAATTGACATAATTCCAAAATATAGTGAAAATATCAATAGGATGAAAAAATATTTTGCGAACTTCTTCAACATTGTTGAATTTTACAGCCTGTATGATGGTAGCATTCAAAACAACAATATTAAAGTTTAATGAGAAGGGCGAGAAGACAGGCTGGTCATATATTGAAGTGCCCGCAGATATTGCCCAACGGTTAAAGCGCGGTAATAAAAAATCATTCAGAGTAAAAGGCAAGCTCGACCATTATTCCATCAAAGGCATTGCCTTGCTGCCCATGGGTGGCGGTAGCTTCATCATGGCTATAAATACGTTGATGAGAAAAGGAATCGGCAAGCGACATGGCGCTATGCTGAACGTAAAGTTAGAAGTAGATAAAGCGCCCCGTATTCTCGATCCTGTGTTTATGGAATGCCTGGCTGAAGAGCCGGAAGGGCTTCGTTTTTTTAAAACGCTTGCCAAATCGCATCAACATTATTTTTCTAAGTGGATTAAGGATGCTAAAACGGAACCGACCAAGGCAAAACGAATTGCACAAGCCATTAATGCCTTATCGCGGAAGCTGGGTTTTCCGGAAATGATGAGAGCGTTAAAAGCCAATAAGTGAAAAGTAGCAGTAAGCAGCAGCAGTCCGGCATAGCGCTGCTGCTTACTGCCACTCTTAACCGACCTGATTTCACCCCATTCATTTAATATTTTAATGTAATTTTATCGCTTAAAACATATTCTCAATGTCTTCAAAAACTAACTGGGCAGAGGCAATGAAGCCGCTGCTGAAAAAATACAAAGGAAAAACACATCCGCTGGAATACAAAAACACCTATCAGCTTCTGGTGATGGTGGTGCTGTCGGCACAGGATTCCGATAAGCACATCAACCAGATTGCTCCAAAGCTGTTTGCAGATTATCCTGACATGCATGCGCTGTCGCGCGCAACGACTGAAGGGCTGCAACATCACATCAGCAGCGTCCGCAACTTTGGCAACAAAACAAAGTGGCTGATGGAAACAGCGCAAAAAATAAAAGAGGATAAAAATATTCCGCTCACGATGGAAGACCTTACTGCATTAGCCGGCATCGGCAGAAAGTCAGCGAATGTGATTATGTGCGAATCAGGCATCAAGGCAGAAGGAATTATCGTTGACTTGCATGTAGTGCGTGTAGCGCCGAGGCTTGGAATCGCAACCGGCACTGATCCTAAGAAAATAGAAAAGCAACTTATGGATGTGCTTCCCGAAAAAGACTGGGGAGAAGCAGGTATGGCTATTTCTTTTCTCGGCCGTGAAACCTGCCGCCCTACGAATCCAAAACATGAGGAGTGCGTGATGAATAGTGTTTGTTTGTTTTATAAAAGTGAACGCTGATTTTCATGATGTTTATGATTTACACGGAAACAAAATCATAATTGATCTTAATCATCATAAATATCTGCGTTCTATTTTAACTTGTTATGAGGATGTATATTTTTTTCACCTTTGCAGTATCTGAATATTTCTTCAAATCTAAAATCTATAATTTAAAATTTAAAATCTCCATAAATGTATAATACACTAAAACCTGTTCTCGAAAAAGAATTAGCCGAAATAAAAGAAGCAGGATTATTCAAGCAGGAGCGAATCATCTCCTCCCCGCAGGGAGCAGACATCGTTGCAAACGGAAAAAAGGTAATCAACTTCTGCGCAAATAATTATCTCGGGCTTTCATCGCATCCTAAAGTAATTGAAGCGGCAAAGAAGACCATTGACACGCATGGCTATGGCATGTCCAGTGTGCGCTTCATCTGTGGCACGCAGGACATACATAAAGAGCTGGAACAAAAGATTGCAAAATTCCTCGGCACGGAAGACACTATATTATATGCTGCCGCCTTCGATGCTAACGGCGGCATCTTCGAACCGCTGCTCAACGAACAGGATGCCATCATCAGCGATGAGCTGAACCATGCAAGCATTATAGACGGCGTGCGGCTTTGCAAGGCGCAACGGTTCCGCTACAAGCATAATACGATGGAAGAGCTGGAAGAACGGCTGAAGGAAACACAAAACCTCCGTCACCGCATGATTGTTACCGATGGCGTATTCAGCATGGATGGCACCATTGCACAGCTCAACAAAATCTGCGACCTCGCCGATAAATATAAAGGGCTGGTGATGATTGATGAATGTCATGCATCCGGATTCATGGGCAAGACAGGCAGGGGAACGCATGAGTACAGAAACGTGATGGGCAGAGTGGACATCATCACCGGCACGCTGGGCAAGGCGCTTGGAGGAGCGATGGGCGGCTTCACTTCCGGCAGAAAAGAAATTGTGGACTTGCTGCGCCAGCGTTCACGTCCCTATTTGTTCAGTAATTCACTCGCCCCGTCTATTGTCGGCGCAAGCATAGCAGTGATTGACATGCTGAGCGAAACGACTTCCCTGCGCGACAAGCTTTGGGAGAACACAAAATACTTCCGTGAGAAAATAACTGCTGCAGGCTTTGACATTAAACCCGGCGAGCATCCCATCGTTCCCATCATGCTTTACGAAGCAAAGCTTGCACAGGACTTTGCAACTAAGTTGCTTGATGAAGGAATTTACGTAACCGGATTTTTCTTTCCCGTCGTGGCAAAAGGCAATGCACGCATCCGTGTCCAGATTTCCGCGGCTCATGATCGTCATCACCTGGATAAGGCAGTTGCTGCTTTCACGAAGATTGGAAAAGAATTAGGTGTGTTGAAGAATGTAACGGCTTAATGGTCGCTCTTTGACCTAAGTTGCCTCCTTTGCTGCCAAATTGTCGAATTGAATTTGAAAACATCAATTCATCGTAACGAATTGCTAATCATCATTATTCGTGCGGCATTTTGTCACTGAACAATGCAATATCCATCTAAACTTCATTTATGGTGACATCACCATGTTACAAGGTGACACGCCCATCTTTCACGGTGATGCGGAAATGTTTTAAGGTGACATCACCATGTTTTATGGCGATGTGGTTAAGTTGCATGGCGATATCTTCATGATTCTTGGTGATATGACTATGTAATAAAGAGATATGGCCATGATTCAAAGTTATACCGTCATTTTTCAAGGTTATATCATCAAATTTCATGGTGCTATGCCCTGCTTAAATGGTGATAGCGCCATGTTACATGATTATGTCGCATTGTTTTATGGTTATATACCCATGTTATCTGGTTATATGCCTAAGATTTTCGCCGGTAACGGAATCTGTAGTTAGTAAGTCATTTTGGTTTTTTTAAAACAACGACTCAAAGACACAGAGAAAATGTTTGATTTAATGACTCTGTATTTCTGTGTCTCTGTGGTTAGCATCAAAACGGGTCTTTAACAACCTTCATTAAGATCCGATATATTTCAATAAAATAACCTATCTTGCATAGGTTTTAATACCCTATTCATGAGACAACAACTACTTCGAAAAAACTTCTTCGGTTTTTTAATTGCAATCATTTTTTATTTGGGTGCTGCTGAAAAAGCACAAGCACAATGGGTGCTGATACCGGACACTAATTTTCGTAAAGCCATTGCGGTTCTTGTGCCTTCAGCTATTTCAGGAAATAATATGGATACCACGAATACGCAGATAATAAATATGACTTCTTTAGATGTTTCTTCTAAAAGTATAAAGGATCTAACTGGAGTACAATATTTTAAAAGTTTAAAAACATTAAATTGTTCCAACAATTCACTAAGTTTTTTGCCACCACTTTCTTCTACAATTACTCATTTAGATTGTTCCTATAACTCATTAGTAACATTGCATGATCTTCCTGTTTCAATTAATTACCTGGATTGCACCACTAATTCATTGACTTCTTTGCCTGCACTACCTCTTCACTTGCCACTTTATATTGTGGATTAAATCCAATTACGGCGCTGCCAACTCTATCTTCATCGCTTACCATTTTAGATTGTTACAACGACTCTCTAACCATTCTGCCTGCTCTGCCTTCATCATTAAGTAGTTTGTCCTGTGACAACAATTTATTAACCGTTCTTCCTGCGCTACCTTCATCTCTTACTTCTTTAGGGTGCCCCGGCAATAAATTAACCTCATTACCAACTTTGCCTTCATCGCTTACTTTCTTAGGTTGTGACAACAACAAACTAACATCGCTACCCTCGTTACCTTCTACATTAATTGTGTTATATTGCTATATGAATTCATTAACCTCATTACCTGCTTTGCCGGCCTCACTAACTACTTTATATTGTCACTCAAATTCATTGTCCTCAATACCCACTCTCCCTGTTTCACTTATCCTTTTAGATTGCGAAGGCAATTTATTAACTTTTCTACCCGCCCTCCCTTCATCGCTCATCACATTATATTGCAGTGGGAATATAATCACCTGTTTACCAGTATTGCCTGGATCACTTCAGCAATTATATGGTGCCAATGCAGGATATACTTGTTTGCCAAATAAACCTGCAGCATTAACATCAATAACAGGTCCTTCCGTTCTTTGCGATTCTATTAGTACTTCCGGCTCAACATCTTTCTGTCAAGGAGGTTCAGTAATCTTATCGGCAACTACCGGCAATAGTTATTTATGGAGTACCGGCTCTACCACTCAGAGCATTGTTATAACAAATGCAGGTAGTTATTCTTGTGTTGTTAATATGAGTTGTGGGAATGAAACTTCAAATACAATTACTGTTACGGTAAATCCATTGCCAACTGTAAGCTTCTCCCTTTTACCTGACACTACTCAATTGCATCATTATATAGCAGTTAATAATTCAACAGGTTTGCCACCATTGAGTTATGATTGGAGTTGGGGTGATGGTACTCATGATAGTATTCCTTATCCATCTCATACCTATGCGGATTCAGGAGTCTATACTATATGTCTTTCTGTTACTGATTCAACAGGCTGCACAAACACTTTCTGCGACAGCTCATATCATATTATGAGAACAACTAATTATATGGTTTATATAGATGTTATGAATCCATTACTTACAGGAAATAAGGAAGTAAATTTACAAACAGCACAAGTAACTCTTTATCCTAACCCTGCAACCAACCAGATTACCATTCTCTCCTCATCTTTTCACAATGAAGTGGTAGCAGTTTCAATAATGAATGTGCTTGGACAGGAGGCACTCTCTTACTCCCTCTCCTTTGGAGAGGGTCGGGGTGAGGCTATTGATATCAGCAAGCTTTCAGCAGGAATGTATTTTCTTCAAATGAAAACTGAAAACGGCAGTCTTACAAAGAAATTTGTGAAAGAATAAACTGTTCTTATACATTTGTTTGCAATATGAATTGAATATGTGTTAGAAACTATAGTTATGAAAACACGACTACTTCGAAAAGATTTCTTCCGTTTTTTAATTGCAGCAACATTTTGTTTGAGTGCTGCTCAAAAGCTTCATGCGCAATGGGTGTTGATACCTGACCCCAATTTCCGTCATGCCATTGATTCTCTTGCACCAGGTGCAATCACAGGCAATAATATGGATACAACGAATTCGCTGATTGTAAATATGGCATCTTTAGATGTTTCCGGTTTGAACATATATAATTTAGAAGGAATAGAATATTTCAAGAGTTTACAAACATTAAATTGCTCTTTTAATCCGTTATCAGATCTGCCATTCTTACCTTCTTTGCTCATTAATTTAGATTGTTCATACAACTCGTTAACCAATCTGCTTGCGTTGTCTTCCTCCATTACAAATTTAAATTGTTTGGCGAACCAATTAACCCCATTGCCTGCTTTGCCCTCATCACTTACCCATTTGTATTGCCAATTTAATTATTCTTTAACTGACTTACCTTTGCTGCCTTCATCGCTTTATGAACTATCTTGTTTCTCCTGTTCTTTAACATATCTTCCTGTTCTTCCTGCTTCATTTAATGTTTTAGATTGTTCCCTTAACTTTATAACATTTTTGCCTGCTTTACCTTCATCACTCACAGCCCTGGCATGTTATTCTAATCAACTAACGTCTCTGCGTGACCTGCCTTCATCACTTAACATACTTGAATGCAATAATAATTCAATTTCTTGTTTGCCGTTATTACCTCTGTTACTTCAATCCTTATATGGCCTTAATGCAGGTTACACTTGTCTGCCGAACAAACCTGCCGGTTTAACTGTATGGCAAGGCCCTTCAACGCTATGCTTCTCTATCAGCTCTTCCGGTTCCACATCATTCTGCCAGGGAGGATCAGTGATATTATCAGCAGATTCGGGCAATAGCTATGTATGGAACACGGGAGCTACAACGCAATCCATTACTGTTACAACTGCGGGTGCTTATTCATGCAGGATCAATGCGAGTTGCGGAAATGCAATTTCAAATGCAATTACAGTAATTGCAATTCCTTCGCCTATTGCAAGCTTTTCTCTTTCCGCCGACACGATGCAATTGCATCATTATATAGCTGTAAATAACTCTTCGGGTATTCAGCCGATTAATTATGATTGTAGCTGGGGTGATGGCACTCATGATACCATTCCTTATCCGTCGCATACTTATGCTGATTCCGGCTTATATACGATCTGCCTTTCTGTTACTGATTCAACAGGCTGTTCCAGCACCTTCTGTGATAGCTCCTATCATATTATGAGAACAACTAATTATATGGTTTACATAAATGTTGTCCCGCCATTAATTTTAGGAAATGAAGGAATAAGTGAATTGATAAAGGAGATAAATCTATATCCCAACCCTGCCACCAATCAAATACGCATCAACTCTTCTTCTTTGCATGTTAATGAAACCGCAACCATTTCAATAATGAATGTGCTGGGGCAAGAAGCCTCACCCCCGGCCCCTCTCCCAAGGCTACTGTGTACCCACATCTT
>PLYJ01000206.1 GCA_003151745.1 Bacteroidota bacterium | reverse complement strand
GGTTGCTTTACCGATTTAATTTCGTAGAATGAAGGGGTTTAACGTTTGCGGGAAATGATATACAATTTTACACTATTGATAACTTTTACCTGACTTTAGTGTAAAGATGTACTATATTTGCACCCCCATTAATTCACTAACATTATGGCATCAATATTCCCCGAATTTAAAAGCATCTTTGATTTACTCAAAGCATTTCCCGATGAGCAAACGTGCATCAATCATTTAGAGGTATTGCGTTGGAATAGTATTGTAGTTTCTCCATTCGATAGCAGAAGCAAAGTTTATAAGTGCGCAGGGAACAAATACAAATGTAAGAACACAGAAAAGTATTTCAATGTTCGCACGAACACTATTTTTTTGACAATACTAAAGTGCCGTTACAAAAATGGTTTATGGCTCATTACATTTTTTCTTCTCACAAAAAGGGTATTTCCTCACATCAGCTTGCAAAGGATATTACGGTAACACAAAAATCAGCATGGTTTATTTTACACAGATTGCGTAATGCCTACGATCATCCCAACTTTAAGAAGATAACACACGGAATAACAGAGATAGATGAAACG
The DNA here is from genome assembly GCA_003151745.1 of Bacteroidota bacterium. GTDB lineage: Bacteria > Bacteroidota > Bacteroidia > AKYH767-A > 2013-40CM-41-45 > PALSA-967. Next base: position 18,745 of record PLYJ01000206.1, on the reverse strand, counting down.
TTTTACGGAGGTAATGAAACCAATAAGCATAAAGATAAGAAAACCTTTGGTGCGCATGGTGGTAAAACTAAAAAGCCTGTTTTGGGAATGCTTCAAAGAAACGGAAACCTTATTGCCACTGTTGTAGATCAAGTGAACGGTTCAACTATCAAACCAATTATTTACAATGCCATTCCTGAAAAATCAGTTGTTATTACCGATGAATGGCAAGGTTATAAAGGATTAGGTAAAACGCATTATCATTTTACCGTTAACCACAGCGCAAAGCAATACGTTAACGGTTTGGCGCACACTAACAGTATTGAAAATTTTTGGTCACACATGAAGCGCGGCATTGATGGAATTTATCATTCTGTTAGCTTCAAACATTTGCAAAGTTATGTGAATGAATACGCATTGAGATTTAACACACGCAAACAGGATACAGCTCAAAGATTTAATTTAACTTTGAGCAACGTTGATGGAAAGAAATTGACTTATAAATTACTAACAAAGAAAGATGGAAAATAACAACGATTCAATAGATTTTTTGCTTTACAGTTCCCAAGAAGGGGGCGGTGTAAAAGCGGCTGTTTTAATTGAGGGCGAAACTATTTGGACATCGCAAAAAAACATGTCCAAAATATTCGGAGTAGAAGAAAACACAATAACCTACCATATAAAAGAGGTTTACAAAACTGCTGAATTACAAGCTTTTTGAACTACTCGAAAAATTCGAGTAGTTCAAAAAGAGGGGGGCAGGGATGTTACTCGTGAAATAGACTTTTACAATCTTGATGTTATAATTGCTGTTGGTTATAGGGTAAATTCTTATCAAGCTACACAATTCAGAATTTGGGCTACCAAAGTCCTTAAAGAATACCTAATTAAAGGCTTTGCGTTAGATGATGATCGCTTAAAACAAGGCAAGCGATTATTTGGTAAAGACTATTTCGATGAGTTGTTAGAACGCATACGCGAAATACGTGCTTCTGAAAGAAGATTTTATCAGAAAATAACAGATATATATCAGCAATGTAGTATTGATTACGATGCCAATGCACCTGTTACGCAAAACTTTTTTGCAACTGTTCAAAATAAATTGGAATTCGCTATTACCCATCACACAGCGGCAGAAATTATAAAATCAAGAGCAAACTACTTAAAACCGAATATGGGACTTTCAACATGGGGAAACGCACCAAAGGGAAAGATATTAAAGAAGGATGTTACTGTTGCAAAAAATTATCTTGATAAAGATGAAATCGGCGAATTAAATATAGTAGTGAATATGTATTTAGATTACGCTGAATTACAAGCAAAAAGACAGAACGGGTTACGAATGGATGATTGGGTTGAAAAGTTAGATGCTTTTTTAACATTCAATGAATACGATCTGTTGAATAATCCAGGAAGCATAAGGGCGAATGTTGCTAAGGCGTTCGCAGAAAAAGAATACGAAAAATTCAGACCAATTCAAGATAAAGCATTTGAATCAGATTTTGATAAGGTAATTGAAAAAGTTAAAGAAAGTAAACAATTACCTAAAGAAGCGGAAGGTATTAAGCCCCCTGAATTAACCTCTTTTGATAAATCATTACAAGGGCTTTTATCCGCACCTCCCGAAAATAAAAAACAGAAGTAGCTATTTATGGTGATATCATAGATAAAGATCGCAATGAAATATGTCATCGATTTTGGTCTATGACATTTTTAATATTACTGTTGTATTTGAATTATGGCGTCTGGATTTCTGACACCCTCATCTACTTGAACTAATTTACCATCTATAAAGTAGAAGTATTTTGTCACAGGTGGAGTTCCAAAAGGGTAATTAACCTTTTTATAAATTGATTGATCGGCAGTTTGTTTTACAGCTTCTACTCTATTCTTAGATAGAAATTCTGATTCTGACATGCCCATAAAATATACGGGGCTACGCAGCTACAAATTGAGAGTAAAATAATGAGAAGTATTTTTTTCATAACACAAATGTAGAAAAGCATTTGAACCAGCAAAAAAATAGTTTAAAAATAGTTTGGTGTAAAATTGTAAGTCATTGCCCGTTTGTGACTATTTTTGATAGTCATATATCATTTTCGAGGCATTTTGACAATCATTAACTGGTCTTTGATTGTCATTTGATTGTTTTGTTTAAAAAACACTCAACTCTTCGGTTAAGGCTGTGTTTTTGGTCCAGGCTTGCTTCGTAACGATTCTTTTCTTTACTTTGCAGCGCAAATACAAATCAACAGTGAATCAAAATCTGCATATTCATCATCATCACTTACCCGCTTAAGGTAGGCAGAAATGATTGTGCAGTAACTAATAGAAAAACATTCATTAAGGGCTTACCCAACCAGGTGAGCCCTTTTTATTTATAGACTATGAAATTAAAAATCGCGATTCAAAAATCAGGACGGCTGTTTGAAGACTCCGTGAAGCTGCTGAAAGAGTGCGGCATTGACCTGAACAACGGTTCCAAGAGCGGAGTGTTGCGGACAGAGGCTTCGAACTTTCCACTTGAAGTATTATTCCTGCGCGATGATGATATTCCGCAATACGTGGAGGATGCTGTGGCTGACATAGGGATTGTTGGTGAGAACGTGCTGCTCGAAAAGGGAAAGGTAGTGAACAAGGTCGAACAATTGGGTTTTGGAAAATGCCGTCTTGCTATTGCTGTTCCGAAGAGTGAAGAATATACCGGAGCGAAATGGTTGGATGGAAAAAAGATTGCAACAAGCTATCCGAAAATTCTGGATGGATTTTTGAAAGCGCAGAAAGTGGATGCCGAGATTCATGAAATCAGCGGTTCGGTAGAGATAGCACCAGGCATTGGTTTAGCAGATGCCATCTGTGATTTGGTGAGTTCAGGAAGCACTTTGTTTATGAACGGGCTGAAGGAAGTAGAGGTGATTTTGAAATCGGAAGCATTGCTGATAAGCAATAAGAAGCTGTCCGATGATAAAGAGGCATTGCTGAAGAAGTTGCTGTTTCGGGTGCAGGCAGTGAAGAAAGCTAAACGGAATAAATATATATTGCTGAATGCTCCGAATGAAAGGTTAGAGGCTATCATTAATATATTACCGGGGATGAAAAGCCCTACTGTTCTTCCGTTGGCACAATCAGGGTGGAGCTCTGTTCACTCCGTGGTGCAGGAAGATGATTTCTGGAATATTATTGAAAACCTGAAAGCGCAGGGTGCACAAGGAATATTGGTAGTTCCGATTGAAAAGATGATTGTATGATGCGGGTTATTAAATATCCTTTAAAAGAAGAGTGGCCAAACTTGTTGAAGAGGCCGGCTTCGGATAGTTCTGCCATTCGCGGGAAGGTAGCGGAGATTTTGCAAGCGGTTAAACAGGATGGAGACGAGGTTGTAAAAAAGTTTTCCTTGCAGTTCGATTTTGTTTCGCTTTCGTCTTTTGAAGTGAGGAAAGAAGAATGGGAAAAGAGCGCTTCTGCTTTGAGCAATGAATTGAAGCAGGGTATTGATACTGCAATAAAAAACATTACTGCTTTTCATGCTGCACAAAAAGAAAAAAGCGTGGTGGTAGAAACATCGCCTGGCGTAAGTTGTTACAGGAAATCCGTTGCAATAGAAAAGGTGGGATTATATATTCCCGGGGGAACGGCCCCTTTGTTTTCCACTTTACTGATGCTTGGCATACCCGCTGTGATGGCAGGATGCAAAGAAGTGATTGCCTGCACTCCTTCAGATAAAAACGGAAATGTTCATCCGGCGGTTTTGTATGCAGCTTGGAAAACGGGCATTCACAGGTTGTTTAGAGTTGGCGGAGTACAAGCCATTGCAGCCATGGCCTATGGAACGAATACTGTTCCTCAGGTTTATAAAATATTCGGACCGGGAAATCAATATGTGACATGCGCAAAGATGTTGCTGAATGGAGAAGGCATTGCCATTGATATGCCTGCAGGCCCTTCGGAAGTGGCGGTGCTATCTGATGAAACATGCGTCGCTGAATTTGTCGCTGCTGATTTACTATCACAGGCTGAACATGGCATTGATTCGCAGGTTATACTTGTAAGCAATGATGAAAGTGTGATTGAGAAGGTGAATGCATCTGTAGAAGCGCAATTGAAGTCATTGCCAAGAAAAGATATTGCACAAAAGGCACTCCTCAACAGTAAAGCTATTTTGGTAAAAACATTAGACGAAGGCATTGAATTACTGAATGAGTATGCTCCTGAACATCTTATCATCAGTTGCAAAGACGCTGAAGCGATGGCAGAGAAGGTGGTGAATGCGGGTTCCGTATTTCTCGGAAACTATTCTCCCGAAAGTGCAGGCGATTATGCTTCGGGAACGAATCACACATTGCCAACGAATGGCTTTGCAAAAGCATACAGCGGCGTGTCGCTTGACAGTTTTGTGAAGAAAATTACCTTTCAGAAGCTTACAAGGGATGGACTTGCCGGAATTGCTTCGGCTATTGAACAAATGGCTATGGCAGAAGGATTGCAGGCGCACAGCAATGCAGTTACTATAAGAATGAAAAATTAGCATGAGTGGTTTTAAGCTTGACAATATTTTAAGACCGAACATACAGAAACTTGTTCCTTATTCTTCTGCGCGTTCGGAATTTGAGGGGAAAGCGTCTGTCTACTTGGATGCAAATGAAAACAGCATTGGCTCTGTGCTCGGAGAGAATTACAACCGCTATCCTGATCCGCTACAAAAGAAATTAAAGGAAGGCATTAGTAAATTGAAAGGAGTTCATTCTAAAAATATTTTCATCGGCAACGGAAGCGATGAGCCGATTGACTTGTTGATTCGTGCATGTTGTGAGCCGGGGAAGGACAATATGCTCCTCTTTCCTCCAACGTATGGCATGTATGAAGTATCTGCTAATATAAATAATGTAGCGGTTAGACCTGTTTTGTTGACAGAAGATTTTCAATTGAATGTTGATACCGCATTAAAAGCCATTGATAAGAACACCAAACTGATCTTTATCTGCTCCCCCAATAATCCTTCCGGCAACATGATGCGCGAAAAAGATGTGGAGGCATTAGTGAAGAGCTTTAACGGCTTAGTGGTATTAGATGAAGCATATATTGACTTTGCTGAAAACCGTTCTTGGTTAAAATCTTTAGGCCAATATCCCAACCTGGTTATTCTTCAAACATTTTCAAAAGCATGGGGCATGGCAGCATTGCGCGTCGGGATGGCATTTGCTTCTGCTGAAATAATTGATGTGCTGAATAGAATAAAAGCTCCATATAATATCAATGAGGCAACGCAACAATTGGCGATGAAAGCATTAATGAGAGAAGAAACCGTGCGCGAATACATTTCAGCTATATTGAAGGAAAAAGCTGTATTGATTAACTCGCTGAATAAATTTTCTTTCATCAAAAAGGTATTTCCCAGTGATTCGAATTTCGTTTTATTAAAAGTAGATAACGCTGATACGCTTTATAATTATCTTGTTTCACGTGGCATCGTGGTTCGCAATCGCAGCAGGATGCCATTGTGCGAAAACTGTCTGCGCATCACGATCGGCACGGCTGGCGAAAACTTACTTTTGCAGGACGCACTTAACACTTATCAATCATGAAGAAGAAATGCCTCTTTATTGATCGCGACGGAACCATCATCAAAGAACCGCCTGTGACATTCCAGGTGGACAAGCTGGAACAGTTGGAATTTCTACCGGGCGTTATCAGGAACTTATATAACATCTCCAACGAATTGGATTACGAATTGGTGATGGTAACCAATCAGGATGGGTTGGGAACTAAATCGTATCCCGAAGAATCGTTCAACGCCGTGCAAAATAAAATGCTTGACATTCTGAAAAGCGAAGGCATTGTTTTTAAAGCCATTCATATTGACCGCTCCTTTGAACATGAAAATAAACCGACACGCAAACCGGGTATTGGTATGTTTACTGAATATTTAAATGGTGAATATGATTTGACTAACTCGTATGTGATTGGCGACAGGATAACAGACGTGAAGCTGGCAATGAATTTAAAATCAAAAGCCATCTTCATCAAGAACTACGATGAGCCAAAAGGATTTGAGCAGAACATCGCTTTGGTTGCAGGTAATTGGGATGAGATTTATAATTTCCTGAAGCTCCCTCCAAGAAAAATTGTTCATCAGCGCAAAACCAATGAAACAGATATCACAATCGAATTAAATCTTGATCCCCCATTTGGGGGGCAGGGGGCCTCAATCTCCACAGGCATTGCCTTCTTCGATCACATGCTTGAACAGCTTTCCAAACACGGGAAGCTGGATTTGAAGATCATTGCGAAAGGAGATTTGCACATTGACGAACATCATACGATAGAAGACACGGGCATTGCATTAGGTAAAGCATTTTCCAAAGCGCTTGCAGATAAGCGGGGCATTGAGCGTTATGGATTTTGCTTACCGATGGATGATTGTCTTGCACAAGTCGCAATTGACTTCGGCGGAAGGAACTGGATTGAATGGAATGCAGAATTTAAACGTGAAAAGATAGGGGAGATGCCGACAGAAATGTTTTTTCATTTCTTCAAATCATTCAGTGATGCATCCAAAAGCAATCTCAACATTAAAGCAGAAGGAACGAATGAGCATCATAAGATAGAAGCCATCTTCAAGGCATTTGCAAAGGCAATTAAAATGGCGGTGAAAAGAGATGCGGGCAATATGAGCCTGCCATCTACGAAAGGAGTTCTATGAAGGTGGTAATTATAAAATACAATGCAGGAAATATCCGTTCTGTGCTCTTTGCATTGGAACGGTTAAACGTCAAGGCAGTGGTAAGTGATGAGCATGATTTGATAAAAAGTGCGGACAAAGTAATCTTTCCCGGCGTGGGCGAGGCAAGTACAGCAATGACCTATCTTAAAGAGAAGGGGCTTGATAAAACAATCACCTCTCTCAGGCAGCCCGTGCTTGGCATTTGCCTTGGCATGCAACTGCTCTGTAATTATTCTGAAGAAAATGACACAACGTGCTTAGGCGTATTTAACCAGCAAGTGAAAAAGTTTTCTCCGAAGGAGTCCGGAGTCGTTCGGACAGATAAAGAAAAAGTTCCGCAGATAGGGTGGAACAATATATACAGCCTGCAATCTCCTTTGTTTAAAGACATTTCAGAAAACAGCTACATGTATTTCGTGCATGGTTACTATGCGGAACAAGGAGCGGATACGATCAGCACAACAGATTATATAACACCTTATAGCTCTGCCTTGCAAAAGGATAATTTTTATGCAGTACAATTTCACACTGAGAAATCAGGAGATCAGGGACAACTCATTTTACAAAACTTCATAAAGCTATGATTGAAATAATTCCTGCTATTGATATTATTGACGGAAAGTGCGTCCGGCTCTCACAAGGTGATTTTGCGAGGAAGACCATTTATAATGAAGACCCTCTTACCGTTGCAAAACAGTTTGAGAAAGCCGGCATTAAACGTTTGCACCTGGTGGATTTAGATGGCGCAAGGCACGGAAAAATAAAAAATCTGAAAGTGTTGAAATCCATTGCTAATAACACGAAGCTGAAAATTGATTTCGGAGGCGGTATTAAAACAGACGATGATATTGAATCTGTCTTTGATGCAGGCGCGATGATGGCTACAATAGGGAGCATTGCCGTAAAGCATCCTGAATTATTAGTTACCTGGATGAAGCAATACGGGGCGAAAAAGATTTTGCTTGGAGCGGATGTAAAAAACGAACGGCTTGCTATAGGCGGATGGCTGAAGCAAACCAATATAGGTATATATGAATTTATTGACCGTAATGTCAAACGCGGTGTGGAAACCCTTTTCTGTACCGATATTGCAAAAGACGGTATGTTAAAGGGCGTTTCCGCACATCTTTACAGCAGAATACTGCTTCGATTCCCGGGACTCAATCTTATTGCAAGCGGCGGCGTTTCATCCATTGATGATATAAATATCCTGCAACGCACAGGCTGCAAAGGAGTCATTATTGGCAAAGCGCTTTACGAAGGCAACATTACATTGAAGGATCTGAAACCATATTTAAAATAAATGGCGCTTGCTAAACGCATCATCCCCTGCCTTGATGTGAAAGACGGAAGAACGGTGAAGGGTATCAACTTTGTCAATCTCCGCGATGCGGGAGATGCCGTTGAGCTGGGAGAATTGTATGCTAAAGAAGGTGCTGATGAATTAGTTTTTCTCGATATAACAGCAACCCATGAAAAGAGAAAAACATTTGCAGACCTCGTTACACGTATCGCACGCCATGTAAATATTCCGTTTACCGTAGGTGGTGGAATTAGTTCCGTGGAAGACGTTTCTGTTTTACTGAATGCAGGGGCAGATAAAATTTCAGTGAATACGGCAGCAGTGAAAAACCCGCAACTAATCAATGAGTTGGCAAAACAGTTTGGGAGTCAATGCATCGTGGTTGCAATTGATACTGCCTCCCCAACCCCTCCAAAGGAGGGGCTTTTGCTCCCCCCTTTGGAGGGCGGGGGGGCCGATTGGTTTGTTTACCTCAACGGAGGAAGAGTCCCAACAACCATTAAGGCGCTTGACTGGGCAAAAGAAGCCGCAGAACGCGGAGCGGGAGAAATACTTCTTACCTCCATGAACAACGACGGAACAAAGAATGGCTTTGCACTTGATATTACTAAAAGAATTTCAGAAGCTGTAAACATCCCTGTCATTGCAAGCGGAGGGGCTGGAACAATGCAACACTTTTCTGAAGTGTTCAATGAAGGGAAGGCAGACGCCGCCCTGGCAGCAAGTATCTTTCATTACAAAGAAATCTCAATTCCTGATTTGAAAAAATATTTGAAAAGCAATCACATTGAAGTACGAATCTAAGCAAACAGGTAATTGGGGTAATTAAGGTAATTAGTGGCGCCACCAATTACCTAAATTACCTAAATTACCTAAATTACCTAAATTACCTAAATTACCTTAATTACCCAAATTATGAAACCTGATTTTAAAAAATCGCCCGATGGCCTGTTGCCTGTTATCGTACAGGACAATAAAACCTCGAAAGTGTTGATGCTTGGCTACATGAATGAGGAAGCTTACATGGCAACGCAGAAAGACGGACGGGTTATCTTTTACAGCCGTTCCAAAAACAGGCTGTGGATGAAAGGCGAAACATCAGATAACTTTCTATATGTCGAAAGCATTGTTGCAGATTGTGATAACGATACACTATTAATTAAAGCGCGCCCCGTAGGGCCCGTTTGTCACACCGGTGCTGATACCTGCTTTGATGAAATCAATACGAGCGACCACTTCCTTGATACATTGGAGAAAATCATCTTCAAGCGAAAAAACAATCCCGTGGAAGGATCCTATACATCTGACTTATTTAGTAAAGGGATTAACAAGATCGCGCAAAAGGTTGGAGAAGAAGCAACGGAACTCATCATTGAAGCTAAAGACAATGACAAAGAGCTTTTCAAAAACGAGGCGGCAGACCTGTTATTTCACTATTTGATTCTGCTCCAAGCCAAAGGCTTTTCTTTAAAAGACGTGGAAGATGTTTTAAAAAAGAGGCACAAGCCGGAGAAGTAGGGTTTTGTTTTTGTAACGTGCGGATTATTAATGAAGTTTTTAAAAAGGGGGATTAAAGAGCTATACTCTTTCACCTACCAACAATGTANNAAGCCCCCTTTTTAAAAATTTCATTTAATAATAATGTTATCAGCCGTTTTTCTCTTCCTATGAAGCACATTAGTTTCAAATCTGCTAGGGAACTATATACTTATTAATACCTGTTCGTTGTATGCTATTAATTTTGGAAACTTCAAACCGTCCTTTATATAAGTCAATGCTCTCGGATGAAATGGAGTTCCGCTTTTATTTATTCCAAAGCATTTTGCATTTGGATAATTTGGTAGAACTTCCTTAATTCTTTCTTTTGCCTGTTTAAAATCTCCCCAACAGACTATCACATCATCGCAAATAGCCTCTACCTCTTTCAATTTACTTTCATTTTCACCAAGTGCATCAGGACACGTTAACAAATCTTGTGGCTGTGATGAAATCCATGCAAACAAGTTCATCATATAAAATCCGCCATAACCAAGTTTAGTAAGCATTCCTGTTAGATTATTAATTGTAGCATCATTCTTATCCGCATTAGCATTTGAAGGATTAAGCCCTATGCACATCGCTTTGGGTAATTCATCATTCCAAACTCTCCATAATTTGTAGCGATATTTTCCACATTTAGAAAATTCTGCGCCATTATTATTAAATAACTCTGTCATTTATTTGGTATCGTTAAGTATATAGTTCCAATCTGCTAAATAGTTTTTTCTTCCTGTAACTTATATCCAACCGGCTCTCTCGGTTCTCTGTCTTTACCTTCCCATTCTTCCATTGTTTTTAGGAAATGAATTATATTATTTGTTATCAGTTCTTCAGTAACTTCATTTGGTTCAATGGTAGCTATCACTTTAATGTCCATTTGGCTAACCCATTCTTCAATATATGGAAAGCCAATAATTACATTTATTTTACCATTGTATGACTGACAGTATGCTAAATAGCCACCGTATTTAGTAAATGATTTTATTGAAGTTCCATTATTATTTGTTTGAATAATTCCACTACTATGATTATCAATGTGAATATTTATTGTTTGATAATTTTCAGTTTGCTCTAGTTTCTGTATGCGCCAACCCATTTTGAAAGTTTTTTGAATTGCCGTTAATGTTTCAATGATTATATTTTTTGTTTCACTCGTCCAAAGTTTTCTCCTTTCGCTTGTCTTCGTTAAAGTAGAAAGGTATTTATCAAATGCCTCTTGAAGTTTTTCTTGATTTGCCATAATGTTTGTCATTTTAAGTTATTTATTGTTACAATTTTGAATAACCGAGTAAAATAGTTGATAACTTTCATTGCTAGGGTCTATAATAAGCGCCTTATTAATATACTCTTTTGCTTTGTCGCATTTCTCCTTTTTTAGACAACATAAAGAATACTTTGCAAATAATTCACATTGCAACGAATTATCAAGTTTCGGCAGTAAAAGAGCATGTTCATAATATTTCATTGCATCGTCAAATCTATCCTGAGAATCCATTATCACTCCTAAAGTAAACCAAGCGTAAGTACTGCTTGAATCAGTTGCGAGTGCCTTCTTTTCATATGTTTCTGCGCCTTCAAATTTATTCATGTCTAAGTACTCACTTCCTATGTTTTCATAAAACAGTAGTTTGTCGTCCTCGTTCAAACAATATTTTAAAGCATTTAATCTGCTTTGAATTGCTAATTCAAATTCATGAATGTTTGAATAGTAGGAAGCTAAAATGTTATAATGATTATAATTATCTTCTTCCAAAGTCAAAGCATACTTAATATTTTTTACTATCTCATTATTACGTTCATAATTTGGTAGCGCATCATCTCTATAATAACAAGTTGCAAGTTCATTATATGCAGTCCCGTCGAAGGGATTTATTTCAATTATTTTTTCTGCTGTTTTTCTTGCTCCTGAATAATCGCCATTATCTGATTTTTGGTCTGCAAATTCAAGTAAGGTTTCTGTCCAAATAATTTTCCATTTTCCATTTTCATTAATTAGTGTAAAGTAGTTTCTTGATTTTGTAGTGTCTTTTTTCACTAAAATTGTTTCATCAATTTTGAATCGTCTATATGACGGATAACTAACATCAACTGGAAATTCGGTAATTCTTTCGTCAATAGATTTTAGATTTTTGAGAATACTATCCTCATACATTCTGTCTTTTATAAACTCATCTTTAGTAACAAACTCTTTTGATTTTGATGATAAATATTCATCATAAAGTTTTCCGTTTTCATCTTTGCTTGCGTACTGCTTAAAACCTTTTACCACTTCTTCGGGCTTTGAAAAGTTAACCCGATTACAAGAAAGTAAAACAGTTGTAACCGCAAGAGTAAATAATTTAAGTTTTCTGTTTCTCATAAGTTTTCCTTGTTACCGTCATTTTAATTTAGCACAGTCATTTGTTCGGAGCGTTAAAATGGCTGATAACATTTGGATTAACGAACAAATGTGCTAACTTTATCCCTCATTACCAATTATAAAGTTAACACCATGCCTAAAGAGAAAGTGTATTTGTTTAAAGGTATTAATGGGCTGCATGCTGATAGCAAAGGTAATTTCTTTTTGAAAACAAGCCTGTGCCAACGGTATATAACAATGGTTCATTGGCAGTAAGGGTTGGCAAAACTAAATATGGCATTAAAAAGCTGCGCACTATTGCCTATGCATCATTTAAGGAAATAGTAGAATTACCTTTTTAAGCACTTCATACCTTTTCAGGCAAGGGACTTAACTTGGTTAAACCAAAACGGCTCAAATTGAAACAACCCTAAATTGTTCAATTTTTCCCCTTAAAATAAACCATTATCTCCCCCTTTTAACACAAAACCGCAAAAACAGCATAAAAAACGCAAATGAATAGGCGTGTTCATCAGTTGACAAAGTGTGTCAGTAGGTTGACACGGTTTGTCACGATGCAAACAAAGCGTATCATGATCATGACACACTTTGTCATGACACAAACACGTCATGTCAAGATCGTGACAAACTTTGTTGTGATCACGACACGTTGTGTCAGCATACTAACAAACTTTGTTGTGAGACTGACACATTGTGTTATGAAACCGATTTTGACAGGTAAGTGGTGCGGTGCATGAAAATGGTTGCTGCGGGTATTATATTTTTTGCCGCTTTTGTTAAACGAAAGGGGAAATTCCGGTATTGTTAGACGGCGTTATTGACATTGAAACTATTCAGAAGCTACTTTATGGATAAACCATTTTTTTTACGACTTTTGCCACCCCAAATTGCCCTTTCGTCTAACTGGCAGGACAGCGGTCTCTGAATCCGTCAATTTAGGTTCAAATCCTAAAGGGGCAACAATAATATGGGGGTTAAGGTAAATAAGGAATAAGGTAATTGGGTAAAATGGGTCGCATCCCCAATTACCTTATTTTTTTTCAATTACCTCAATTACCTTTTTTATTTACCTTTATCACACAATTTAAACCTTACAACAATGGATAAAAATTCAAATGCTTTAAACTGGTTTGAAATACCAGCAACGAACATCGCAAGAGCGAAAAAGTTCTACGAAAACATTTTCTCCATTAAAATGGATGAAGATCAGGAAATGATGGGAATGAAAATGGCTTTCTTCCCAAATGAAATGGGTAACGGCAAAGCTTCCGGAGGATTAGTGCAAAGCCCCCAGCACAAACCATCCGTTGATGGCGCAGTTGTTTACCTGAATGCAAATCCAAGCATTCAAACAGTTATTGACCGCATTGAAAAATCAGGCGGCAAAGTGGTGATGCCTAAAACACATATCAGCTCGGAGATTGGCTATATGGCTTTCTTTACTGATACAGAAGGCAACAAAATAGGCCTGCACGCACAGGATTAATTTGGGATACCGAATAGCCGCAGATTCGCAGATTTTTTAATCATCATATAATTTTAATCTGCGAATCTGCGGCTATTCTATTTTTCAAAATCATTTTTCACATCCACAGCCGGGCGCTTATCCATGTTCGCTAATTGCCAGGCTGTGAAGAACACGAGCTTCGTCCGCCACATCATCATGAAGAAGTTTATTTTGTCCACTGTATCCGTTGGCTTATGATAGTCGGCATGCACGCCGTTGAAATAGAAGATGACCGGTATTTTATGTTTTGCAAAGTTATAGTGATCGCTGCGGAAGTAAAAACGGTTCGGATCTTCGGGGCGGTTGAAAGTGTAATCCAATGCAAGATGCGTGTAAGCCGTATTGTTTTGTTCATTGATTTTATGAAGTGTGGTGCTCAGCTTATCAGAACCGATTATATAAATGTAGTTGGCGCTGTCTTTATGCTTTTCATCAATGCGGCCTATCATGTCAATGTTGAGATCAACGATAGTATTCTGCAACGGAAACACCGGATGATCCGTGTACCACGAAGAACCAAGCAATCCCTTTTCCTCGCCGGCCACGCTCAAGAATAAAATACTGCGTCTCGGTCCATGCCCTTCTTTTTTTGCAATAGAGAATGTTTTTGCAAGCTCCATCAGGCCGCTGGTGCCTGAGCCGTCATCATCGGCCCCGTGATAAATCAAAGAATCTTTTTTCCCAAGATGATCGTTGTGAGCAGAGATAACCAGTACTTCATTTTTCAAATCTGTTCCTTCAATAAAGCCAATCACATTCTTTCCTTTCAGCGCATCTGTATTAGAAAGAATATGCACGTCTGCATTCATATTCAGTACAAAGCTTTGCGGTTTGCCTTTTTTATCAATTTTCTTCTTTGCCTTTTCAAGTAAACTCATTGCATCGGGAGGCAGATGTTCTTTCAATGCATTATAAGTAATGTATATGATAACAGGAGCAGGGTTTTGTGGGTTAATATTAAAGTCACTTGCATTCTTACCCGAATAATTCAACGAGTCAATGATCTTGTCGAGGCTGCTTGTTATCACAAATACAACCGATGGATTTCTTTTGATGATTGTATTCGCCTTTTTCTTCCAATCCGTTGACCAGGCAGATGGCGCTTTGGTTTTGGTAATTCGCGATTCTCCTTTTCTATTCAAAGGCTCTCCTTCAAAACAGAGAATATAATTCGTTGTCTCTTTTATATCTTCAAAATCATTGTATTCTTTATCTTCTATTCCATAACCGGCAAAGCGGATTTTATCAATCGTTAAAGACGTATCTTTATTACCCGACAGATAATAATAGTCCTTCATGTAAAGCAAGTTATACCTGTTGATTTGGATATTAAGCCCAACGGTGCTTTTCACATTCAAAGCAATGTCCTGGAAATAAATTCCATGATTGCATGGAGCAAGGCCGAAAGAAGCAAAATGATCTGCAATGTACCGGGCACCTTTTCGCTGTCCTTCTTTTCCTGTCTCTCTTCCTTCCAACGAATCCGAAGCGAGTACATGAAGATACCGGCTCAAATCATCTTCCGTAATTTTCTTGCTGTAACGAAGTGCTACTGTGTCCTGCGAAAAAGCAGGTTGAACAAAAAATAAAAATCCAAGAAACAGATATGAGATGTGAGGCATGAGGCATGAGATAAAATAGCGCTGCGAAGTAATCTGTTTCTCAAATCTCACGTCTCGTGTCTCCAACCTGATTTAAGCTTCCAGCTTCATTTTCTCAACCCGGCGTGTGTGACGGCCACCTTCAAAAGCAGTGCTAAGAAAAACACGCACCATCTCTTCAGCATCAGGCGCTTCAATAAAGCGTGCGGGAAGACAAATCACATTGGCATTATTATGCTGCCTTGCCAAAGAAGCTACTTCCGTATTCCATGCAATAGCTGCCCTGATGCCCTGATGCTTATTCGCCGTCATGGCAACACCATTAGCGCTTCCGCAAATAAGAATACCGAAGTTATTCTCCTTCTTCTCCACCGATTCGGCAAGCGGATGAACGTAATCAGGATAATCAACGGACTCTAAAGTGTAAGTGCCGAAATCTTTTACATGGTATCCGGCATCTTGTAATTTGCTTTTGAGGTCTTCCTTTAAAACAAACCCGGCATGATCACAGCCGATTGCAATTTTTGGTAACGACATGTTAGCTGATTTTAATGATTCAAAGTTATAAAAATAGCTGCAGATTCGCAGATTATTTTCAAACCTTTTTTAATCTGCGAATCTGCGGCAGCAATTTCAAAGTAATTCTGCTTTAAACTTTTCAACACGAGCCTCCGTCCAAAACTTAACTCATTGATTACGCCTTCATTTTAAAAACAATTATTAACAGTAACTTTGTAAATGCGGCTGATTGCTGTTGACAAAAGGTGATAACTAAATTCATATTGTTCGTAACATCGGTGATGTATAAAAAAACAGTTGCGCAAATTTTTGAGACAGAAAGTTATGGAAAAAGGATGAACCGATTTTAATATGAAATTAACATTATCAAATTGTTATTTTATCAACTAAAAAATATTTTCACGGATGTGTATAACTACCCGTCATCCCTATGATACCTAAGCGATGTGATGTTCATAACATGTTACTAAGTAAACTTCTAATGTGTGTAACTCCGATGTCAAGTCTTTTGAAATAAATTTGCAAACAGAATGAACAGGATAGTATTATCATTAATATATTTAAATTTTTAAAATAATTATAGTGGAAGAGTTAGTTGTTGATAAAGAAAAACTTGTAAACGAGAAAGGATTCCTTGATATTGGAATAGATTTGCGCCTCGATTTATTTGAGGAAATAAAAAAACTGAAAAAAGAAAAAAATGCAATCTTGCTCGTACACTACTACCAGGACGCAGACATCCAGGACATTGCAGATTACATCGGCGACAGCCTCGGGTTAGCACAACAGGCAGAGAAGACACCGGCCAGCATCATTGCATTTGCAGGCGTTCATTTTATGGCAGAGACGGCAAAGATTTTAAACCCAAATAAAAAGGTAGTGCTGCCTGATTTACGCGCAGGATGTTCATTAGCAGATTCCTGTCCTCCTAAAGAATTTAAAAAATTTAAAGAGCAGCATCCTGATCACATTGTAATTTCTTACATCAACTGCACGGCAGACATCAAAGCGATGAGCGACATTATCTGCACATCAAGCAATGCAGTGGCAATAGTAAACAGTGTTCCGGCAGACAAGAAAATAATTTTTGCTCCTGATAAAAACCTGGGCAGGTACATCATCAAAAAAACAGGGCGCGACATGGTGCTTTGGAATGGCACCTGCATGGTGCATGAAATCTTTTCACTGGAAAAAATAATAAAGCTGAAGGTAAAATATCCCAATGCAAAAGTCATTGCTCATCCTGAATGTGAAGAAGCCGTTTTACAACATGCTGATTTTATAGGCTCCACCACGGCTTTATTAAAATACACCATAACCAGTATTGAAAAAGAATTTATAGTAGCCACAGAAACAGGTATCATTCACCAGATGATAAAAGAATCGCCAGGCAAAATGTTTATCCCCGCACCGCCTGATAACATGTGTGCCTGTAACGATTGCCCGCACATGAAGCTGAATACCCTCGAAAAAGTTTACCTTTGTTTAAAATATGAACTACCCGAAATAATCATTCCGGAAGAAACAAGAAGTAGAGCATTGGCGCCGATTAAAAGAATGTTGGAAATAAGCAAAGCAAATGGACTATAAAGTTCAAAGTTGGCAACACGGCAGGATAGCTGTATTGTCCACTTTTTTCTTTTGTCTGCTGTCTGTTTTTTCAATTGCGCAAACGAACGATGCCAATCCGAACGGTTACAATAAGTTCTATTACCCGGGCGGAGCGTTGGAAAGCGAAGGGACTATGAAAGACGGCGTGCCTGAGGGATACTGGAAAACATATTTTGAAAACGGCACGCTTAAATCAGAAGGCAACCGCTCAAACCACACACTGGATGGTGACTGGAAATTTTATACCGACAAAGGCATCCTCACCAATAAAATAAACTACAAGCTGGGTAAGAGAGACGGCATGCAACGCACCTTTTATTCTGACGGCACCATCAAATCAGAAGAAACGGATTCGATGGACATTAAGAATGGGCGCAGCAAGTTTTATGATGAGAAAGGAAAAATAACAAGCAGCGTCAATTACAGGAATGGTGCTGAAGACGGCCTTGCGAAAGAGTTTGCCGATGACGGACGGATCACCACCATCACGACATACAAAAATGGCTACTTCATTAAGCAGGAAAAAATTAACCGCATTGACAAGCTCGGGTTGAAGCAAAGTACCTTCAAGGAATTTTATGACAACGATGCCGTGAAGTGGTCGGGTGAATACAAGGACGATGTGAAAGACGGATTTTTCAAAGAATATTCTTTGGATGGCACGGTGACAAAAACGGAGCAATACCGCAACGGCGAGCTCGTGCCTGATTTTGCAGAAGAGCAGTCCAAGTTCGACGTGGTGCGCGACGTATATAAAGACGGCACCACCAAAACCATCGGCACCTACCGCAAAGGCCTTCCTGACGGCGTGTTCCGCGAGTATGATGAAAACGGAAACAGCCTTGGGGCAAAGGTATATAGTGCAGGCAAGATGGTTCGACAGGGTAATTTCGATGACCAGGGCAGGGAAACAGGCGAGTGGAAAGAGTTTTATGAAAACGGAAAATTGCGCGCCATCGGAAATTATAAAGAAGGATTGCGCGACGGCACCTGGAAGTTTACCTATGAAAGCGATTCCATGGAGCAAACCGGCAGCTACCTCAAAGGCAAGCCCAACGGCGTCTGGAACTGGTATCATCCTAACGGGCAGCTTTGGAGAAATGAAACATACACTAACGGAAAAGAAAACGGATACATGAAAGAGTATTCAGACTCGGGAACTGTTATTGCAGAAGGAAACTACGTGGATGGCAACCAGGAAGGCCCCTGGAAATATAAAAACGGGGAATATATAGCAGAAGGAAAATTTGTGGACGGCAAAGAAGACGGCATCTGGAAACAAACCTGGCCTGACGGCAAGCTCGCCTTCCAGGGTGAATATATAGAAGGACAGGAAACCGGCGAGCACAAATACTTCTTCGCCGACGGAACACCGAAAGTGGTGCAGGAGTGGCGCCTCGGACTTCCTGACGGCATCTGGAAATATTTCGACGAAAAAGGCGCGACTATGTTAGAGATCACCTACCAAAGCGGGCGCGAAGTAAAAATCAACGGCAGAAAGGCAATCATTGAAGGGAAAGCGGATACGAATTAAAATAGCCTGCAGCCTGCAGTTTGCAGTCAACAGTAACACACCCCTAATCCCCCATAGCCGTCAGGTTAAGTT
>PLYJ01000184.1 GCA_003151745.1 Bacteroidota bacterium | reverse complement strand
ACTAATTAATATATCACAATTTAAAAGAATTTGAAGGGATGACATGCTTATATGATGCATAACACGATGAATAAGCCAATACCGGGTTACTTTCTTATAATAGCCCCCACCTGCTTTTCAAAGCTTTCCATCAGGCGGTTCATTGCCTTATCTATCTGAGCATCGGTTAGTGTCTGTGTGTTGTCTTGCAGAATGAAGCTGATGGCGTAACTCTTTTTACCTTGTTCAATTTTATTGCCTTCGTAAACATCAAACAGGTTTACCTNNGCTTCACTTCAGGGAATTTAGGCAACTCAGTGAATACAACTTTATTCTTAACGGATAGCCTGACCAGCATATCCCAATTGAAATCAGCAAAGAAAACATCAGAGTTTATGTCGAATTGCTTGAGCAATGTTTTCTTAACGGAACCATATTGAACTAACATCTCATTGTTAAGCGAAGCCTTCATGGCTGTACTAAGGAATGAAAGATGATGAGTGTGTTCTTCTGCCTTATCAGCCCCACATTTAAGAAGCACGCCATTTATATAACTCTTCAGGCTGTGGAGCGTGAAGTTTCCTTTATCAGCATTCCATTGTTCTTTGTTTCGCTTGCCGGTGAGGAACAAAACAAGACGGGTTTCTTCCTGGTAAGAAGTAGGGAGCAGGGAGTAGGTAGCAGGGGGAGCCATTCCCCTACTTCCTACTCCTGACTCCCTGCTAACTCTATATACTTTACCAAACTCATATAATTTCAAATCGCTGCGTTTCCTGTTACGGTTGTATTCGATTGCCTGGAGGCCGCTATAAATAAGCGATTGCCGCATCACATCCAGATCATTGCTTAACGGGTTGAGGATCTTTACAACATTCTCATCAGTCCACTTCGATTTAGTTAAGGAATTATTTACCATTTCAAAGAATCCCTGCGAAGAAAGATAATCAGCAATATTGTTTTGTAATTTCTCCTCATCAACTTTTAATCCTTTTGGAACAGACATTTTTATTCCCTGAGGAAATGGAATATTATTATATCCGTATATGCGCAACACTTCTTCGACAATGTCAGCTTCTCCAGTCACATCATTTTTATAAGTTGGAATAGATAATTCAAGTCCTTCCGCAGTTTCTTTTTCAATTTTAATATTAAGAGAGAGGAGAATATTCTTGATCTCCTTTCTGTCTATAGCAATGCCGGATAGTTTATTCATCCGCTCATAATTAACAGCAATGTTAATCGGCTTAATATGTTTTGGATAAACATCAACGATCTCAGAAGAAATTTTTCCTCCTGTAATTTCTTTTATCAGCAAGGCTGCACGCTTGAGTGCATATAAAGTCATTTCAGGATCGGTGCCTCGTTCAAAGCGGAAAGATGCATCGGTTTTTAAGCTATGATGCTTGCTTGTCTTACGGATGGAACCGGGATTGAAGTAAGCGCTTTCAATGAAAATATNNGCACATAATTAGTAATGTCAACAATGTTATTGATAGGGCCAACGCCAATTGATTTCAGCTTATTCTTAAGCCATGCAGGAGATTCTTCAACTTTAACATTGCTTATCGTAATTCCGGAATAACGGGGACAAGCATTTGTGTCTTGAACTTCAACTGTGATTGGTAAATCTTTATTATCAATCTTAAAATCATTTACTGAAGGAAGTGATCCCGCACGTGCGGGAACGGTGACGGGTGACGAGTGAAGCACAGCATTAAGTTCCCGCGCAACTCCGTAATGCGATGCAGCATCAGCATGGTTTGGGGTTAATCCAATTTCAAAAACAACATCATCTTCTANNCATCTTCAGCACAAATCATTCCTTCCGAAATCTCGCCGCGTATTTTTGATTTCTTAATTTCAAATGGTTCGCCTTCAATGGGATTGACAGTAATGCCGACCATTGCCACCACTACTTTCTGCCCTGCTGCAACATTTGGCGCTCCGCAAACAATATTAAGAAATGTTCCCGTTCCAACATCAACTGTAGTTAAACTAAGACGATCGGCATTGGGATGTTGCGTTTTGGTTTTCACTTCTCCAATAACTAATCCCCGCAGACCGCCTTTCACAGTCTCAACGGTTTCCATGCTCTCCACTTCCAGTCCGCAGCCGGTTAATAATGCAGCCACCTCTGCCGGCGGAGGCACTGGTTTGATGTATTGTTTTAGCCAGTTGTAGCTGATTTTCATTTTTTAAAGTTTGAAGTATGGAAGCGGAAAGCGATGTATTTATGCTTCCAACTTCTAACTTCCATCTTCCTGCATTTTTATGGTGCAAAGATAATTTTTGAATGGAAGGAAGAAGAATATGAAATGGAATAATAGTAAAGTATAATAAACCGTCAAAAAAGGTTTTAGATGTTCAGCAATTCGGTAATGAAGGTCTCAACTTCATGGATGAATTCTTTAACTTTAAGGATGATTTTTTAAAATTCATGGTTTCCTGTGCTGTCAGGTTTTCCAACCTGACAGTTTTACTTGTTGAATGAAATCTTTTAGCTAATTTTCGCTCATGGGAACACGCAATAGGGAAAAATTTGTCAATCATAGATTACGATTCATCACCACAACCTGTCATGACTGGATTCATCTTTTTAAAGACGAAAGTGATTTCAAAATACTTGCAGACAGTCTGCAATTTGTAAATAACAAATATAAGGCGGAGGTTTTAGCTTATGTATTTATGCCCAATCACATTCATTTGATAGTGATGTTTGAGGACGGAGAATCGCTTTCACCTTACATGCACGATTTTAAACGATTTACTTCAGTAACCATCAGGAAGAAGATAGATAGCGATGGAAATAATGAATTACTTGAAAAGATCAGGGTTAACAGTAAAGATCAGAAGTTTAAAGTATGGCAGGACAGGTTTGATGATTTATATATACGAGATATAAAAGCGTTGCAAGTGAAAATGAACTACATGCATGAAAACCCTGTAAGAAAGGGAATGGTGGAAGCCAATAGCGATTATAAGTATTCATCGGCGGCGTATTATGAAAAGGAAGAACAAGGATTTATGCCTGTAACCCATTATCTTGAGGCGATGGGGTATGCAAATCATTATTACTATGGAAGAGTCTTTTAGATGGTTGCAAGACTGTCAGGTTGGGAAACCTGACAGCACAGGAAATGCGCACCGGAACAACAGAACTGATAGCAGATACGATAATATCTTTGTGTTTGTCTTTTGTTAAACCGATAACCACTGCAGGTCTGACTTTTTTATTTGTTAGTTCCGCGAAAGGAAAAGGTATGAGAATAATATCGCCTGATTTCATCGTTATTTTTCAGGCAGGTAATCTTGGTAAATATCTTCTTTTGCATTTTCCCAAAAAATGAAAGAAGATGTCTGCGCAGAAAAATTCCGCAACTGTTCCATATCATCTACTTCTTCAATAAACGCAATCAGCACTTTATACATTTTATCTTTGGGCGGCTTTTCCAACGGTGTTATGGTTTTGCCATCATAAATTCCTCTTATTGCCAGCATATTTTTTTTGATGCAAACTTACAAAAAAATAAGCAATGCAGCGCCTCACGCCCTATAATAAACCCCGCCCCAAGTTAACCCGCCGCCCATGGCACAATTTTATCTGCCTGCTTAAAGCCGGTTGTGCAATAAATAATTTTTCTGCAGCTCTCCTGAAGTGCAACTCCCCTGCTACAGCCATGAAATATTTTAAATCTCTTAATTTCATTGATACCTTAATGTTATCATTT
>PLYJ01000064.1 GCA_003151745.1 Bacteroidota bacterium | reverse complement strand
TAACGATGGTAGAGGCTGTATAGGTGACATCGTTCCAGGTATAGCTGTCACAATTTGTCACTTGCGTGTTGGACGTGCTGCTGTAGTTGATCGTCAGGTTCAGCGTCGCTGCGCTGTCACAACCTGCTGCATTGGTGAAATGATCGGTTACGCTGGTGGATGCTGTATAGATGACATCGTTCCAGGTGTAGCTGTCACACTCGGTGAGCGTGGTAGTGGATGTGCTGCTGTAGTTGATTGTTAAAAACAATGTTGCTGCACTATCGCATCCTGCTGCATTGATGAAATGATCAGTGACAGTGGTAGAGGCAGTATAAGTTACTCCGTTCCAGGTATAACTATCACAGTTTGTCACCTGTGTGTTAGATGTGCTGCTGTTGTTGATCGTTACATGTACCGTCACCATGCTGTCACATTCGTGAACAGTAAAGTAGTTGTTTACATAATCACCTGACTTGGTGACTACACGTCCCCATGGCAAAGTGTAACTGTCACAGGCTGTTGCATAGAGTGAGGTGGAAGTGCTGTAGTAGATTGTTACATAGTCAGTCACTAAGCTGTCGCAACCATTAATAGTTTTGTAAGTGTGCGAATACGTTCCTGATGTGTAAACTTCAACGCCCCATTGCAAAGTCATGCTGTCGCATGCCCAGGGATGGCATTTATGGGATGCACTGTAGTTGATAGTCAGAATCAATGTCGCAGCGCTATCGCATCCAACTGCGTTGATAAAATGATCGGTTACAGTTGTGGAAGCTGAGTATGTTACTCCGTTCCAGGTATAGCTGTCACAAACGGTTACAGTGGTGCTGGATTTACTGCTGTATTTAATAACCAGATGTACGTTGACCGCGCTGTCACAATTGTGAACGGTCTTATAGACGTGTGTGTATATGCCGGATTGTGTGACAGTACCGCCCCATGGTAGAATAAAACTATCGCAGGTAGTATCGTAAATGCATACAACCTTGGTGTCGTAAATCGTTATAATGGCAGTAACAACACTATCACAATTGTTACCGGCCGTGTAGGTGTGCAGGTAAGTGCCCGTCTGAAAGACCGTGCTATCCCACGGCAGGTCATAACTGTCGCAGGTTGTTAAAGAGAATGACGAGGAACTGCTGTGGTTTATCGTTACATGCGCAGTGACAACACTATCGCAATTGTGAACGTTCTTGTAGGTGTGCACGTAAAGGCCTGATGTCGTCACTGAGCCGCCCCATGGCAAGCTATAACTATCACATGCAGTTGCATTGAACGACGAGGAACTGCCATTATTAACGGTAACAGTAACAGAAGCAGTTCCGGTACATCCATGGCTATCGGTACCAAGAACTGAATACGTTCCTGCTGCGCTTGCAGTGATGCAAGAAGTAGTTTCACCTGTGCTCCATGAATATGTAAGATCGCCGCCTGAGGGAGCGCATAATGTAGTGCTTTGTCCGTCACAGATATTTGTGTTTCCTGTAATTGCACAGGGAGGGGCCTGACCAAATAGAATGGCCTTACTGCACGTGCTTGAACATCCGGCGCCATTTGTTGCTGTCAAGCTATAAGTACCCGACTGGTAAACCTTGATGCAATTAGTCGTTTCACCCGTGCTCCATGAAAATGTAACATCTTTACCGCAATTAGTGGGTGCGCATAAAGTGGCTCCATGTCCGTCGCACATATTGATGCCGCATGATGAAGTGATAGTGCAGGGAGGAGGAATGCAATTAGTAGTACATTTAAGAAAATGTTTATCCGAAGTTCCATCATCAAAGTTGTTTATAGCATCTGCTGCATCGTTGAGCTCTGAAAAGCTAAAAGATGAGGCACAGCCTCCAAGCGCTTTTTCTGCTTCCGCAAGTAATTGGGCTACTGTCCAACCCTGAAAAGTTCCTGATGCAATAAACAAATCCTGAAGATGGATGGTTGAGGATCCGAAATTCGGATCGAAATTATCAAACCCTACATTGAGGGCCAAAGTAACCACTTGTGCTGCAAAAACATTCTTATACGTTCCGCCGGGATTCACCAGGTTGGCTGTTAAAGCTCTTGGGGTACTTCCGGATGGAAGGAAATCTGTTACCATCTGGGCTGAGGTAAGCTTTAAGGTAGAACCTGCTCCGCATCCAACGGTTAAACCGGATGGGAATGCCTCTGCAAAATTACTGTGCAGATAAACACCCGGATTGTTTCCATGAGGAGGAGCGCCCCAGCCGCCTTGCGTTTGGGTGCGAAATCCTGTGCAATCAGATGAATTTGACGATGCACTTGCTTTATTATTCAAGCCCATGCTTATTATAAATATAAGCATAAAAAAAGACAGAGCAAAGATTCCTTTTCTTTCTGTTCTTTTTACTACATTAAGAAGTAATTGATTAGTTTCCATATTGGTTTAAGTTAAATTTGTTAAGATTTAAATTGTGAGTGATTTTGAGTTATTGGTTGTTTTATTCCCTTTATCGGTTTATTATATTTTTAATAATGCTGGCTTTGTCTAAAAGATACACATTTATTTAAATTATTTTTCATTTTTGAAAATTAGCTGTAAGACTATCTCATTAATTCAAAAATTATATAATTTACACTTAGTTCCATGTTTAAACTCAGAACCATTCTCTTATATTGTGCAAGGGGTTGAATAGTTATGAACGACTGTGCAAGATTATGAAGAATAATATTAACAAGCTAATATTTTCGACCAAAAGCATCCTTTTTGATATGAATGCACAAAAACGGGTGGCAAATGAAAAAGTGTGTCTTCCAAAAAGGGCGTTAAATGTAAGATTGTATGCACAATAAGTTTCGTAAAACAGAGCTCTTTCATAATTCACTCACAGTTTTTTAAAATATAACCTTGAAGTAATACCGGAAAATAGGTTAGTGTTATCTTTTTACCTGCAAAAAAGGCATAAATATTCCTCTTTAACATTTAATTACTCAAAACCATTCAAAAATGGTTAGCAATCATCCCATGGTTAGCAGTCCCTATTGTGTGATTACCTGTAATCACGTAATGGTTACCTGTAATCATCAAATAGGGAAAGGTAACTACAAGATGGTTACCTGTACTTTTTGTGTAATGGTTAGTAATCACATAATAGGTACAGATACCTAAATGGTGATTACCTGTAACCACGGAATAGGGAAAGGTACCTATATCGTGGTTACAGGTAAACATCATGTAATAATTAGTAATCATCTGATAGTTACCTGTCATTTTTGAATGGAAAGAAGCAGGAAATTTGGAATGACGGGGAACAATTATCTGCCTATTACAATCCTTTCAATAATTCACAGCGAATAATGAAAGAGGTCTATTTTTACAAATCAACAGATTTGACGCTTGACCCCAAATTTCAGCAAAAAAATGCACTTAATTGCAAATTAAATACAGTTATATGCTTTTATTAAAGGATCACTACCCTTTGTTATAGGGAGACATTATTTTCATTTTCCAAAATGGCAGCTTCATAAAATGTATAACAGCCGGAAAAAATAAAATAAAAAACCCCATCCCTCAAAGAGCAGGACGGGGTTATTAAAAATATCCCACACTCTATTTTTTATTCATTTGCATAAGGGCTTCTCTAACAGAAATAATTTTCCCTCCCCTTCGACCTGTAATAAAAGCATCTTTGAATCCTTTTACTCTTAGTTCTTCGAGCTTTTTAGACGCATCCATTAAATTGTCATACCTGCCAACGGAATAACGATAATACCCTTTGTCTTCGCGATCACTCATAATGCCTTCAACATCGGAATAAGGAGGGCTTTTAATATCAACAGGAGTCAGAGAAGCTTTCAGTTGAACAGTCAAATATGCCTTTTCTTCACTTTTTTGCTTCCTGCCTTCATCTTTGGCCTCCTCCACCTTGTAAGTATTTTTTTCATCCTTTTCCATGCCAAAAGCTTCAACTACTTTAAATTCTGTTCTGCGGTTCAGTTGATGTTCTTCTTCCGTACAAGGTACACCATCACTGCATTTATTCACTAACCGAGTTTTGCCATAGCCTTTGGCGCTAATCCTATCTTTACGAATACCATGATTAACAATATATTCAACAGCACTCTCAGCTCTTCTTTGAGAGAGTTTCATATTGTAATCAAAATCGGCCCTGGAATCTGTATGAGAAGAAAGTTCAATTTTAATTTCAGGATTATCCTTTAAAAACCTGACCAGTGAATCCAACCCTATAGCGGCATCGGGGCGAATGTTGGACTTATCAAGATCATAATATATATTATTAAGCGTGTATGATTTGTTGATGATGATGTGCGTCATTTCCAACTTCAATTTCACAGTAAGGTCTTCCGTTTTTGTTCTGCCAACAGTGCTTACGGATTCTGTATTTGAAAAGTATTTATCGCTGGTAGCATGCACATCATAATCTGTTTCCCGATTTAACTTAAAAGTAAAAAAGCCATTGGCATCTGAAAGAACACTATCCAATTGTCCTGTCTTCTTGTTGATTAATGTTACCATTGCACCTTCAATTGGTTTCTGAGTCTCCTTATCAACAACAGTTCCTAAAAGAGTAAATCGTAAATCATTTTTTACAAACGAAAAGATATTATCAACAGTCGGGCTATTTCGATTGGATGAGATAAGCCCCGAGTCACCTGTACTATTCATGGCAAAACCAAAGTCGTCATGAGAAGTATTGATAGGATAACCAAGATTTTTCGCTTCAGACCAGGTTCCATTAGATTGTGTTGAGGAAAACATATCTAATCCACCCATATTGTAATGTCCTGCTGAAGCAAAAAACAGCGTGTCATTATGATAGATAGTTGGAAACATGTCATTATAAGGTGTATTAACAGCAGGGCCAAGATTCACCGGCTTGCCCCAATTGCCATTCACCCATTTTGCTGAATATATATCTGTTCCGCCAAGCCCACCGGGCATATCGGACACGAAATAAAGTGTGCTTCCGTCAGATGAAAGAGATGGTTGACCAACAGAATATTCGTCAGAACAGAAAGGCAATGCCTCAATATCTTTCCAAATTCCGTCTTTCTTAACCGCTTTGTACGTTTTAATGTTAACGACATCCTGCGAACTCTTGCCTGCCTTTTTCTTCAGATAATTATTACGGGTAAAATACATTGTGTTTCCATCCGCAGAGAAAGTTGCCGGCCCGTCATGGTAAATGCCATTAACATTTCCAGGTATCCCTTCGGGCTTATCCCATGATCCGTCAGTTTCTCTCTTAGCATAATAAAGATCAAGAAAAGGCCTCCCTGTCCACTCATATATTCGGGGATGTTTGGCCGTGCTTCTGTCAGATGCAAAAACAATTCCATCCATATAATAAACAGGGGAAAAATTTGATTCACCGGTGTTAATATTTAAAGCAGCCACAGTATATTTCGCCGAATCCTGCATAAACCTGGAGATAGAGTCGCAGGAATTCCTCAGCATCATTGCACTTTGATCGGCAGGCATTTTAGTTAAGTAATCATCGAACTGTTTTTTCGCTTCATCATATTTGCCATCCTGCATTAGCGATTGCGCATAATACAATTTATATTTTGACTCCGCCTGGGGCAGCGTAACTACTTTGGCATACGCTCCCTCCGCCTTCGTTGAGTTGTTCATCATACGATAGGAGTCAGCGATTTTTATTCTTGCTTCAGGAATTTCTTTTCTTGACAATGCTTTCTCATATTCTGTTACCGCACTGCTGTAAGCCATTTGATCATACAAGTGATTTCCCTGGCGAAGATGATAGGTAGCACAGCCGCTTAATATAAGCACTGTAAAAACAACCGGAACAAATAATCGTACTTGTTTCATTGTATATAATGGTTTACTCGTTTGTGGGTTTAGGTTAAAAACATTCATGTATTCCTGATTCGGGAATCATTTAAAGTAAATTAGAAGTATCTGGGCGTTTTCATCTTCATGATGTCATACCCGAAATCATATTCAAGCATAATTTCATGCGATCCTGAAGAATACGTTTTAATATCTGTAGTGGTGAAATCATAAGCATAGCCCAACCGAAGCTTTCTTGACAATTGTATCTCAACCAACCCGACAATGGCAGCATTGGTGCGGTAAGAAACACCCAACCAAAAAGTATTCACAAACATTACATTTACATTAAAATCAAATTCCGATGGTGCATTCGGAACATATTTCATTAGAATGGATGGCTTTACAACAACATCCGGATTGCCATCAAACACTACGCCCGCCGTGGCATAATAATGCCGGGTGGCTTCAAACTTATCCGCTGAGGCTATGTTGATTGCTTTCGTTGAATCATAGTCAAGCAGGTGCGGAACCGAAAGTCCGACATAAAACTTCTCAGCATAAAGAAATGCTCCGATACCAAAATTAGGGAGAAGATTGGATTGAGGCACAGTGGTATATATAGGATCGGTAGTATCCCAAACCTTGCTTGGAACTGTAAATTTATAGTTAGAGAATCCTCCCTGAATGCCCAGACCAAGACGTAACCTGGAATTGAGCTGCATTTGATAAGCCAGGTCTACATATACATCAGTACGGGTAGTTACGCCAATGTGGTCATTGAGAAGGCTCAAGCCAATTCCAAAATTTTTATTCTTTAAAGGGCCATGAATAGAAGCGGCTTCTGTTTCCGGAGATCCGTCAAATCCGACCCATTGCTTTCTGTAGAGAAGCGTCGCCATCATGTAATCCTTGCTGCCGGCATAAGCGGGATTAATGACCAGGGGATTAAACATGTACTGGCTCAGGAGCACATCCTGCTGGGCATTTGCCAGAAGGGAGCATAACGATACAGTAATTAAGAGAAATAGTTTTTTCATTTTATTATTGAATTATTTTATTCGATAATTGTCAGTTTAAGATTTTCTAACAGCCTTTTATTTCCTTCTCAAATCCACATATCCATGTAACTTGATGTCACTATTTTTAATAATCAGGATTGCAAAGTAAGTTCCGTCAGGCAGTGGTTCACCACTCTTATTCTGCCCCACCCATGTGTGGTTCTTATAGTCATCTGCGGAATAAACTTCATTACCCCAACGGTTAAATATGGTAAGCGTATTATTCGGATAATTCTCAATTCCATGAATATCAAAGTCATCATTATGCCCGTCACCATTTGGAGTGAAGCCATTAGGCATTTGCAGTGAATCAAAACACAAGTCCTGATCCTTAAGATTAACAATCACTGAGTCCGGTTCTATACATGCTCCGTTTGTGACAACCCAAACGAATATATTGTTACCGGTTACCAGATTATGAACTCCTGTTGCAGCCTTACTTGAATCGTCAACACCTGCTTTACCTAATGAAATCCAGAAGGCGGTTCCTAATTTAACAGGCGTGGCATTAAGCATGGAAGTGGCTGAATCCTGAGGACATATAGACAGATCGGCACCTGCTTCAGATGCAATCACATCAAATGTTTCTATATTAACTGTATCACTGGCACTGCAGAAACCGTTTGTAACTGTCCACAGAAAAATGTTGGTGCCGGGTCTGGTCAGTCCTGTAACAACTGTATTTGAATCGTTCGCATTACTAAAGGTTCCTGTTCCACTTATCACTGACCAAGTTCCGGTTTCACCGCTGGCGGGAGAGCTGCCTGAAAGCTGGGTACTATCACCGCACACTTGTGCGTCCTTACCTGCAGCTACCAGAATTACCGGATTTGACGTAAGCATTTGAGAACCGGTTGCTGAACATCCGTTAGCATCGGTCACTGTATATGAATATGGGCCTGCCGCAAGGTTCTGAGCAATGGAGTCTGTAGATGCTGTTGAAGGATTCCATGTGTAGGTATATGCCGGAGTACCGCCCGTTGCTATTACATGGATGTATCCTGTCTTGTCTCCATTACATTTGGTACCGCTTCCGCCATAACTCGAATCTATCGCTGACAAGCTGATTGGTTGTGGCCCGGTAAGTGTTTGAGAGCCGGTGGCTGAACATCCGTTGGCATCAGTTACCGAATAGGAATAAGTACCTGCTCCAAGATTTTGTGCTATTGAATCCGTCGAAGCTGTGGAAGGATTCCATGTGTAGATCATTGGACCAGTTCCGCCGGTTACTATAACATGTATATAGCCATTGCTGTCGGCAGCACATTTTATTCCCACTCCATTATAACTTGAATCTATTGCTGATAGGCTAAGTGGCTGAGGCGAAGTTATCGTTTGTGATCCCGTCGCTGAACATCCGTTGGCATCGGTTACCGTATAGGAATATATTCCTGCTGCCAGCCCTGATGCAATAGAATCAGTTGATACATTTGGAGACCAGACATAGGTTACCGGCACTGTTCCACCCATTACGATAACATGTATATAACCATTACTGTCTGTAGCACATTTTACCCCACTTCCATTATAACTTGAATCTATTGCTGACAGACTAAGCGGTTGTGGTGCAGTAATCGTTTGTGATCCCGTCGCGGAACATCCGTTGGCATCCGTTACTGTATAGGAATAAATTCCTGCCGCAAGCCCTGATGCAATAGAATCCATTGATACATTTGGAGACCATACATAGATTATCTGTCCTGTCCCACCCGTTACTATAACATGAATATAACCATTACTGTCTGTGGCACATTTTATTCCGCTTCCATTATAACTCGAATCTATTGCTGATATGCTAAGTGGTTGTGGTGCAGTTATCGTTTGTGATCCCGTCGCTGAACATCCGTTGGCATCGGTTACCGTATAGGAATATATTCCTGCCGCCAGTCCCGATGCAATAGAATCAGTTGATACATTCGGAGACCATAAATATGTTATTGGTACTGTTCCGCCGGTTACAATAACATGAATATAGCCATTGCTGTCTGCGGCACATTTTATTCCACTTCCATTATAACTCGAATCAATTGCTGACAGGCTAAGTGGTTGTGGTGCAGTAATCGTTTGTGATCCTGTTGCCGAACATCCGTTGGCATCCGTTACTGTATAGGAATAAGTTCCTGCTCCAAGTCCTGATGCAATCGAATCCGTTGAGACATTTGGAGACCATAAATATGTCATCGGTACTGTTCCGCCGGTTACTATAACATGTATATAACCATTGCTGTCTGCGGCACATTTTATTCCACTTCCATTATAACTTGAATCTGTTGCTGACAGACTAAGAGGTGGTGGCGCTGTAATTGTAGCAGTAATAAATGTTCTGCAACCCTGTGCATCTGTTATGGTATCTGTATATGTGCCTGCACCCAAATTACAAAGGTTTTGAGTGGTGTCGCCTGTATTCCAGAGAAAAGTATAAGCAGGAACACCACCGGTTACTGTAACATAAATGCAGCCGTTAGTTGATCCAACACAACTTATGTTCTGACCATTGTAATTACTAAGTGAATCAGTGACATTGAAGGGATTGGCTTGTGTGAGCGTTACGGAATCTATGACAGAACATCCATTAGAGTCTGTAACAGTAATAATATATAACCCTGCCATAAGGCCGCTCGCAGTAGAATCAGTCGAAACCGGTGGTGCCCACACATAATGGTACGGTCTTGTGCCACCGGTTGGGATGATATTAATGAACCCATCATTACCTGCACAACTAACGCTATATCCACCTGCGTATACAGAAGTAACTACAGAATCGGTGAATGGAGGCGGAGCAATAAGGGTGGTTGAAACGACAGTCGAACAACCATTCGAATCGGTGACTGTTATAACATAGGTGCCCGCGCCAAGTCCTGTTGCTGTAGAATCAGTTCCTTCCGGAGGTGACCAGGAATAAAAGAAAGGACGTACACCACCTGTAACTGTGACGGTGATAGTACCATCAAGAGAATTACTACAACTTACGTTTGATCCGCCATAATTTGAAGTAGCAGAAGCGGAGATAAGAGAATCAGGTTGTGTAAATGTAAAGTTACGAATTGAAAAACATCCATTGGTATCAGTCACTACCACATTATAAGTCCCTGCAGTGTCGCAGAAATGGAATGTTGAATCTTCTGTGGGGGTCCAAAATGGATGATAACCGGGGGTGCCCCCTGAAATAACCAGGTCAACACAGCCTGTGCCTCCGTGACATGCAATAGTAAAACCATTAAACGAAGATAAAATGCCAATGGTATTAATAGAGTCTGGTTGAGTTAGTGTAATAGAATCTGTTCTTGTGCATCCATTTGCATCCGTAATATTAACCACGTATGTTCCGGCAGGAATCAAACCTATACTTTGCGTGGTGTCTCCTGTATTCCATTGAAAAGTATATGGCGCAGTTCCACCCGACACGCTATCTGTAATGCTGCCATCGCTGTAACCGAAACAGCTTATATTTTTACCACCCACGTAAACTTTAGCAGACAGAGTATCAAACAAAACAGGTGGTTGAGTCAGAGTTATACTATCTGTGGAACTACAATTATTTGTATCTGAAACAGTTATTATATAGGTTCCTGCTCCCAAATTGGAAGCTGTTGAAGTTGTAGATACATTAGGCGACCAGGTATAAAAATACGGACTCGTCCCTCCGTTTACAAACGCGGTTATAGATCCATCGCTTGCTCCGTTACAACTTATGTTCCATCCCCCGTTTGTTGTGGCTGCAACAAGTGAGTCTGTCAAAGGTTGGGGTGCAAAAAGAGTAAAAGGTAACGAGAGCTTACATCCGTTTGTATCAGTAATGAGCACTGTGTAAGTTGTTCCTGTGGTTGTCGCACTAAGCCCTGTATCATTGGCAGTCGTTTCCCCATTGCTCCAGGAATAGGTATAACCCGGAGTTCCGCCTCCTATAAGCTGTTGAATTATTGATCCGTCAGAATTTGCATTGCAGCTTACATTTGCGCCTCCTGCGAAAATGCTATCCGTATAAAACGCGCTCAAAGGCTCAGGCTGAGTAATAGTGTCAAATGCAGTCTTACTGCATCCGTTAATATCAATTATATGAACGGAAATTGGACCGGCACTTAATCCGGTAACAGTATCTGTTGTAGCTCCACCAGGACTCCAGAGATACTTAAACGGAGGAGTCCCCCCTGTTACCGTTGCCCACGCAGTACCCGTAGAATCACCGGAACATGCAATATTTAAACCGCCGGTTACAGTTGCTGCGGTAATGAGAGGGAAAATAGTAGCAGGTTGTGATATAGTATCAATAAATGTTGTCGCACATCCGTTCATATCGGAAATGCTTATTGTATATGTTCCTGCTGCGAGACCTGTAGCAACAGAATCGGTGGCCACGTTTGGTGACCAAGTATATGTGAATGGACCGGTTCCACCACTAACTGTGAGAACTATGCCCCCCGTTGCTTCA
Source organism: Bacteroidota bacterium (assembly GCA_003151745.1). Classification (GTDB taxonomy): domain Bacteria; phylum Bacteroidota; class Bacteroidia; order AKYH767-A; family 2013-40CM-41-45; genus PALSA-967. Next base: position 29,150 of record PLYJ01000064.1, on the reverse strand, counting down.
CCGTTACATCCTACATTAGAATGCGAAAATTCAGAACCAACAAGCGGTCCTGGTTGAATAAGGGTTATAGATTGACCTGAAGAGCATCCGTTGGTATCTGTTACTGTTACGCTGTATGTGCCGGCAGGAATTCCAGCGAGGCTGTCTGCAGTTTGACCACCGGGGCTCCATAAATAATGAAAACCGGGAGTGCCACCTGTTACACTTAGATTAACAAAACCATCACTTGCACCATTACATGAAATATTTACCCCGCCAAAAAAAGTAGAGAAAGTCGGAATAGTAACAATCAGCGAATCAGGCTGCTTGAGTACTATACTTGTGTCAGCAGTACATAAGTTGGCGTCTGTAACTGTTACACTATATGTTCCCGCACCTAATCCTGTAATGGTATCAGTAGTAGCTCCCCCGGGACTCCATAAGTAGTGATATGCAGGAGTACCTCCTGTCACCGAAACAGAAAGGCTACCATTAGTGGCTCCGAAACAGCTAATTATTCCACCCGTTACGGTAAGATCAGTAATTAAAGGGACAAGCGTGCCGGGTTCAGTGATGGTTGCTGTTTTGGAAGTTGTACATCCGTGGGCATCAGTAACTGTTACAGTATATGTTCCTGCTACTAGTCCTGTTACAGTTGAATCGGTTCCAACAGCAGGAGACCAGGAATATAAATACGGCAGGGTGCCTCCGGTAACTGTAACCGTAATTTTTCCATTCGCGTTTCCTTTACAACTTGCGTTCTGCTGAGATGTAATTGAAGCAAGCAAAGATGCTGCAGGCTGTGTTATTGTTATGCTTACAAGCTTAATACATCCGTTAGCATCTTTCACAGTATCTGTATATGTGCCTGTTATAAGGTTAGTAATCGGGTTTGTGGTTTGTCCGTTGCTCCAGTGATGCGTGAGTGCACCGGTACCACCCGAAGCAGTGACAGTAGCACTTCCGTTAGTTCCGCCGGTACAGCTTACATTTGTTTGTGAAGTAATAGAAGCGCTGATAGCAGATGGTTGTGTTAAAGTGATGGTATTGGTATTGGTGCAACCATGATTATCGGTTGCTGTTACTGTGTAAGTTGTTCCTGCAGACAACCCTGTTGCAGTAGCTGTTGTTTGCGACGTTGGACTCCATGAATACGTGTAAGGAGAAATGCCTCCTGAACCAACTGCAGTTGCGCTTCCTGTTCCTCCGTTACATAATATGTTCGTTGTATTCGGTGTTACAATTATTGGTGGAACCAATATAGCATAAGAGAAAACCTGTACGCCGTTAGTCGGACAGTTGTTATCTCTCACTGTAACGGTAAAGGTATGAGGGTTTGCACTTGCATCTGCGTAAGTAGGTTGCCAGCAAAAAGTACCTGTCGGATGCGGACTTCCTGCAACTGTAAATGTTGCACCGGCTATTCCGCTGTTCCAGGTCATGGTTACAATCTGCCCTGCATCCACATCATTCGATAAAATACTAAAACAAACAGGCGCACCTACTCCTGCACATATAGTATCACTATAAACATTGGTACCATTAACTCCTGACGCCGTCGGTAAATTATTTGTGCCGCAGTTTTGCGTTATAAATTCCATATCACGGATAACGCTTCCTACGAAAACCCCATTATGATACTTTTTTACAAGCACAGTTGTGACACCTACCTGCACTGTGGTTGGAGTCATGGTGATATTGCCTGTTACTGGATCAATGGCGGCCGGAGGAGTGGATGCAATAGGATTAGTAGCGGAATAAGGATTAATGAAAGTTACACAGGTTGATGCAAGCACTCTTGGACAAATAAATGAATAAGCAAGTGAGTCTCCGTTTGGAGCGAGTGAGCCTTGATTATAATTAAAGGGCTGACCAATACATAATATAGCAACAGGAAAGTTTGAAAAAGTAGGCGAACTGGCAGTTGAATCTATAACGTTGTTAAGAGTTGCCTCAATATACATATTATCGGAACCCGGATTTTGAATGGTCGTAATTGCATTGTTACGTGCATTGCTCACCCAGCTAAAAACCCAGTCAGTACATTTCTTGCCGAGGTTCACGGTTGCAGTATATTGCCATTCCTGAAAACCGGGATTTGTTCCTCCGCTACAGGTTGTTTTCGCACTCTGGCATGGAAAAGTAATTTCATTTCCTGTTCCTGCCACAAGGTTTAAAGTAGCGCTTCCTGTTATTCCACATGTATTAGAAATATAACTGAGAGGTAAGGTAGTAGGAGCATTAATACCCGCACAGTCTCTATAGAAGGTAGCGGTAAAAATGTAAGTAGTTCCGGAAACCCATTGATAAGTCAATTCACCTCCTGCCAGGTGGGTTGCATAAGATGATGTGCTGACCAAAAGAAGTGCCATCACAGCTATCCATCCAAAACTTCTGCTGATTCGTGCACTAAAGCCTAAATACAAAGGCAGATAGAATTTTCTCATTGTTGATTAGGAGTTTAAGATTATTTTTTCGAAAGTGTTGTTAGCACAAAACATAAAACATTCAAGTGTTATAATTTGGAACACAAAAGCAGTGAAATCCAAAGTTAACAACCTCATTTTAAAATCTTTAAGTTTCGTTCTTTTCTCATGCAAGGTAAATTGCTTTTGTATTCAAACAAGAAAGTGCAATTTTACTTTTCAACATAATACTTAACACAGTAAAAAGATACACTATGATCCGAAATTGTTTTCAACATGTGGCGTTGAGCTTCGCTTGTAAGAATAAATTAGTTTGTGTTTCTATTTGCAAACAGAAAATAGTAAAACTATTCCGGCCCCCGCTGCAAATGGAAATATTAAAACTTTTAATCTGTAACTTTGTTGTCAAATAATATTTATGGTCTGCTAAACGTAAATAGTACTATGAAAGGTTACCGTTTTAGTAAATTTTTTCAGGAAGATAATAACAAGACGCCTTTTGAAAAGCTGCTGGAATTATTTCTGCAGTTGATGATATATACTTCAGGCGATGTACATGAAGCCATGAACTGGCTCAACGAGCTGGACAGGGAGCACAACCTAACTGATAAGAATTATACCATGGCTGATTTCATAAAAGACCTCAAAGACAAAGGCTATATAAAAGAAGAAGGAAATGGAAATTTAATTTTAACAGCCAAAAGTGAACGCTCTATCCGTAAGAATTCTCTTGAAGAAATTTTCGGCAAGCTTAAAAAAGCAAAGCAGGGAAATCACAGCACGCAGTTTACAGGTGTCGGTGATGAAGTGACAGGCGACATACGCAATTATCGTTTCGGAGATTCCGCAGACCAGATCAGCATGACTGATTCTTTGCGCAATGCACAGATCAACCATGGCATCAATGATTTTACTTTAGCTGAAGATGACCTGGAGGTAATGGAAAAAGAATTGAAGACGCAGACAAGCACCGTGCTCATGATTGACATTTCTCACTCCATGATTCTTTACGGCGAAGATCGCATCACTCCCGCAAAGAAAGTTGCTATGGCATTAAGCGAACTCATCACCACCAAATATCCAAAAGATACTTTAGATATTATTGTATTCGGCGATGATGCCTGGAAAATTGAAGTGAAAGACCTTCCTTATTTACAGGTGGGACCCTACCATACCAATACCGTTGCAGGGCTTGAGCTGGCAACGGACATTTTGAGAAGAAGAAAAAATAATAACAAACAAATATTCATGATCACCGACGGCAAGCCAAGCTGCATTAAAGAAGGCGCTGAATATTATAAGAATAGTTTTGGATTAGACAGAAAGATAGTGAACCGTTGTCTTAATCTTGCCTCAGCATGCCGTAAGTTAAAAATTCCTGTCACTACATTTATGGTTGCTGACGATCCTTATCTTAGAAATTTTGTCCGTGAGTTCACAGAAACTAATAAAGGCAGAGCATTCTATACTTCTCTCAAAGGATTAGGCGAATACATTTTTGAAGATTACGAAAGGAACAGGAGGAAAAAAGTAAGATAAGCGCTATTATTATCCGGAGGTGCATATAAATAAAAAAGGGCTCAATGAGCCCTTTCCTATTATACTATTTGCCTTAATTTTTTACTCTTTCACAAACCTTTTCACGATCACACCGCTTTCAGATTTCATTTCAAGAAAATACACTCCTGAATTAAGCTTGCTGATGTCAATGGCTTCTCCTCTATTCTCTCCAAAAGAGAATGTACTGGTCAGTACAGTTTCTCCAAGCACATTCGTTACCGTAACAGCAGCTTTATTCCAGTTAGTGGAAGATGATGCATGAAATGTAAGTTGATTGGTAGCAGGGTTAGGATATATATCAAAATCATTCGTGACGGCTGCAATATTTTTAACTGCTAACACATCTGATATAGAACGTTTCCAAACAGCGCTTCCGTTTGTGCCGGCAAAAATATTGGTGCCGCTCACAGTTAAAGAATAAACAAATGTATTATTCAAAGGCAAACCTTTGCTCACATCGGTCCAGTTTACGCCGTCATTTGTTGATAGAAATAAACCTGCATTCGTGCCTGATATAATACTTGTTCCGCTTACCGTAATTGAATAAGCAGACACTCCTGCAAAGCCATTATTAAGCGCAGTCCATGTTGAACCGTTATTGGTTGATATATACACAAAGCTGTTAGTGGCAGCAAATATTTTCGTTTCGCTTACAGCCAGCGAATTAACCGTGCGATTCGTCAAGCCTGTATTTACTTCAGTCCATGTAGTACCGTTATCAATGGATGAATATATACCCGAGTTAGAAGTACCTGCAAAAATGGTAGTTCCTACTGCAGCTAATGTATTAACGATGGTAACAGGCAAGCCATTATTAACTACTGTCCAGCTTGAACCATTATTAGTTGATAAAAATACACCGCCTTCCGTACCGGCAAAAATATTATTCCCGCTCACGACAAATGTATTAACATATATACCAAAACCCGTCAGGCCGGTATTCACTGCCGTCCAGGTTGTTCCGTTATCGGTAGATAAAAATATGCCTTTACCATTCGTTCCTGCAAAAACGCTGGTTCCGGTGGTAATTACCGAAGTAACAAGCGTATCCGTCAAACCATTATTAACTCCCGTCCAGGTTGTGCCGTTATCAGAACTTAAAAATAAACCTTTGCCGTTTGTGGCAGCAAAAACATTGGTGCCGTTTGTAGCGAGATTATTAATAGTGGTTCCGAAAGGACCATTGGTTTGAGACCATTGTGCATTCGTGAAGGTTATGCTGCCTGTGATTGCTAATAAGAGAAGAAGAAATTTTTTCATTTTGATTTGTTTTTAAATTAATTAAAAATTTATTATTTATCAGTTACTGTTAAAAGAATACACTACTATATATGAATGCGTACTTCACGCTTTCCATATTGTTCTTTAATGGCTATCGGTTATGAGCACCGCTATCCAACCATGTAATCATTAAAAACTTACACAATTATACCCCTGCACAGGGCAATGGTTCAGACGTTTTATGCCAAAATCTTGCACAAATCTTGCAGTTCTTGAATTTTAAATGGATTTCAGAGGGATTTTGTGAAATAGCGTGCTAAAAAAATAGGCATCGCAATAATTCTACTGATGCACACACATGGTATTACATCGTATTAAATAAAGCCAAAAGCTTTCTCGCTTCTTCCCTCCTCTTTAAGTTAAGCTCTTCGGTTTTTCTGATATGAATCACTTTTTCTTTTTGGTTGGCGTAAAGCATATTTTCAGAAAGAAAGGTTTTAAATTGGATAACACGATCTTCGTCATTTCTAAAACCCAGCGCAATGCCGCTTGGCAACACACTAAAAACATTCATGTTCTTAGATTCAAATTCACGTGATGTTTCAAAAACAAAATTTTGATTGTTCAGGCAATAATGCTTTAGTATGTCTTCCGGCTTAACAAGTTGAAGATTTAAACGCTCATTGTAACGCTGCAGGAAATGACCGTTAAACATAAGGACATAATCATTCATCATTGACAAACGGCTCATGGCCGTTATGCCCGCCTCCGTGTAAAAATAAACTACTGCATAGGAAACGGTTTCCTTGCTCGAAAAATGATGAAAGAAAATCCAGTGATTCTTCTTCGTGCTGTAATAATCCTTTGCAAAATGATGATCCTTGCTGAAACGAAAACACCAGCTTTTGCGAAGCTGTTTAACCTGTTGGCTAATATTACGGTCAACGGCAGGCATATCGCGGTTTATCTCCCGCTTAATTTCTGCCAAATTCATTGATGGTACAATCATATCCTCTTTTCTTTATTTGTACGGAGCAATAAAGAAAAGTTGTGAGGATCCTGTCTATTTATCTTTATAAGCAACCAATTTAGCTAATAAGACGTTTTTCTCAATCGTAAGATTTTTATTGCTTTTCATTAGTGCGTTCATTGAGCGCTTAAGGTTTTGCACGTACTCATCCTTTGCAATCTCTGCTTTTTCTTCCTGCTTAGACAAGGGCTTATATTTCCTGATTAAAAATTCCGCTTCGTCTAAATCCGACTGCTGCTTGCCAAGGCGTAGTTCAAGCTCCTTTACTTTTTTCTTTAGCTCCTTTATTTCATTTTCTGCAAACAGCAATTTTTCAAGATCAGTTAAATGACCTCTTACAAATATTTTATCAGCCAGCTCGTCCTTGGTTTTAGCAGACTCTTCAGCGCTGGAGTCCGTATTTACTTTGCGTATATATACTGGCTTATCATTTCTTATTTTTTTAAACATAAAACTATTGTTTTGCAGTTATTAAATTATCAATTCATGATTGATTCTACGGCATTTTTACAGGTAGTGTTACAGGGTTGAATTCATAGCTTAGTTATCATTTGCATAAAAATTATACTTCCCCGGGGCTTGCGCGTAAATATTTGAAGAAAGGGATGTTGGAAAACTTGTGTTTGCAGAAAATAAAAAATTGTGTAAGTGGTACGCTTTTTTACTAATTTTCAGCAATGAATAAAGACCAAATTTTAGCTGCACTCCAGAAAGAAGTTGAAGGATATAATAAGATTGTAGCAACCGATAAAGGCGATTGGATAGTTAAAGGATTTATTGACATCTACAAAAAGATTTATACAATTTCTATTGACACAAAGGTAGTTTCTAAAGTTCTTGAACTATTGCTGATCCCCGCCTTTGAAACATTTGCCAAAAGGAACGATCTTATACTTGAACTTCCGCCTCAACAAAACTTTTACCCAGACCTTACCTTTACTTCAAAGAAATCAGGAGAAAGATTTGCTGTTGATATAAAGAGTACCTTTAAGGATGCAGAGGATAAGATTAAAAGTATGACATTGGGTGCCTTTACAGGTTACTTTCGCAACAGATAAAGTACAAAGAATACTCTTTTTCCTTATGATTCTTATTCAGCGCATTTAGTATTAGGAGTAATTTATTCTCAAAATGAAGTGAATCCAAATGAGAAAACAATATTTACCCTGGATGAATTAGGAAAGATTGCATCTGTTATTAAAGATTTTAAATTCTTTGTTCAGCCCAAGTATAAAATAGCTTCTGCAAGCCCGGGTAGCGGCAATACTAAAAATATAGGTTCAACAAACAAAATCGACACCCTTATTAACGGCAAGGGTATTTTTTCGGAATTGGGTGAGGAAGTTTATAATGATTATTGGATGTATTATCTTACGAATGATATGGCTAAGGCGCTTGAAATACCAAGACCTTATACAAATTTAAAATCTTATTTGGAATATAAGCAAAAAGGTATAAATATTCTTGCAGAGCATGAAGATGAAATTAAAAAATTAAGCGAAGAGGAAGAGGGAAACGAAGAAACTGAAAATGGTGCATAGAAAAGTAATAGTACCGCCTATTAAGAGTCAAGGAATAAAAACAAAACTTGTTCCGTGGATCATGGATGTTGTTAAAATTGCACAACCCACAGGCAAATGGATTGAGCCATTTTTAGGAACAGGGGTTGTTGCTTTTAATTCGGGATTTAAAGTGGCCATTCTTAATGACATTAATCCTCATACGATACACTTTTACAAAAGCATTCAGGACGGAAGTATTACTCCCGTAATTGTGAAACGATACCTTGAGGAAGAAGGAGCGAAACTTTTAACGGCAGATGAAAACGGATATGTTTATTTCAGAACTGTGAGGGACCGGTTTAATAAGGATTTTGCACCGCTTGACTTGCTCTTCCTTTCAAGGGCTGGTTTTAACGGGATGATGCGGTTTGGAGGAAAAAAAGGAAATTGGAATATTCCATTCTGCAAAAAACCAAACCGCTTTGCACAATCATATATAACAAAAATTACAAACCAGGTTAAAAATGTTAAAGTTTCAATTGGAGATGAGTGGACTTTTACAAATAAGAGTTTTGCAGACATAATTCCATTAGCAGAAAAAGGAGATATTATTTATTGCGACCCGCCTTATTACGGAAGATACGTTGACTATTACAATGGATGGAAGGAACATGACGAGGAACTTTTATTCAAGCTTCTTTCCGAAACGAAAGCAAAATTTGTTCTCTCAACGTGGCACCATAATGATTGGAGAGAGAATGATATGATTAAGAAGTTTTGGAATAAGTTTAATATCGTTACGAAAGACCATTTCTACCACACAGGAGGCAAAATTGAAAACCGCAGAACAATTGTGGAGGCGCTTGTTTGCAACTTTGATTTAGAAAACATTAATCTGCACAATCACGGTCTTACTGACAAGAAGAAAAATAAGCAATTAACATTTGAACTCGCTGACTGACATACATTGAACAAAACCACGATGAAGTTTTAAACTTTACGGAAATTTTGTTTCAATTTGAATGAATCCTTCCTCAGCACAAACTTTACCTCCCTCACACAATAAACAACCAATATCCACGTTATTATATTAAATCCGTTAAAAACCTTACTACCAAAGGCTTACAGAGCATATTGGTTTGATTTTTGCACACCTTTTGTAGTAATTAAAACTTACTGCTATGACTCTCAAAGAAAATCTAAAGCATCTTGATGATGCTCATTTAGTGCAGGAATTTTGGGGTGGCAATATCGCCGCATTCGATGTCTTCGTAGCCCGGCATACTACCCACATCGCCGTCTTCGTTCACCGCCTTTTGTACAATCCCGCCCTGGAGAAAGATGTGATGCAAAATGTCTGGCAACGGGTATTTCTTAGTTTACGCAGACATGCTTACAGGGAAACAGGGCATTTTCTGAAATGGATTAACACAATCGCTTATCATGAAGCAATGAAGATGCTTAAAAGTGAATCATCTTATATACATAACCAAAATGAAGACGCGCCTGATGAGGAAGCCTCCGCCTCCGAAAATGATGCAGCACAGGAAGAAACCGTGAAACAAGCTAAACAAGCGCTTTTAGCCATGAATGCACAGGTTCAGGAGATTGTGCGGTTGCGCATTGAGGAGGGTAAGCACTTTGATGAAATAGCAACCATCATGCACTCCAGCAGGGCGAACGTAATTGTTATTTTCTGGCGGGCAATGAAACGGTTAAAAAAGCTTTTGAAAACGCCTTTCAGAAACCTGTAATTAAGATATGTTTTAGTGAACATTAATTGGCTTAATCACTTTACCGGCATGCTTGCTGTTAAACTAAAATAGCAGCTTTTTCATATTAAAAACCCACTATTTGTTAAAAATCAGTATCAACTAGTTACCGGTTGATATTAACTACTTGCAGGTTAATACTAACCAATTGCAGGTTGATAGTAACCTGTTAATGATTGATAGCAACCGGTTAATAGTTGATACCGTGCAGAAACTAATTGATAGTAATTAGTTACAGGTTCATACGAACCGGTTGACGATTGATAGCATGTAGTTGCTATATAGTACCGGGTAGTTTATGGTTGATAGTAACCGGTTAACAGGTAGTATCAACGGGTTGCTGATTGATAGTGATCAGAAAGTGGTTCATTGTAATTGTTAACCTCTCTGCCACAAAGACACTAAGACACAAAGTAAACACAAAGAAAAATTTAGCGAAACGTGAGTTAAGAATTTAGATGTTAAGAATATATCACCCCTGCGGGGTTTAACTATCTGATTGTTTTATTTTTCTACCAATATATCGTCCCTGACGGGACTGTTTTAGCTCCGTCAGGAGCGTCACATTGGTAGAAAATTTATGAGCCTTAGATTTAAAACCTTGTAGGGGTGATATTTTGATCAGTAATCCCGAACCCTGTTTAGTGAAGCTTTTAGCCTTAGTGTTTTTATGGCAGCAATAAAGATGGCACTGAAAGAAGTCTGTTGATATAAATGCGGACATGCTGAAAAAAATATTTTTTAAAAAGTGTTATATACAGGCATGTCATTGGTTAGTACAATAGAAAGGGGTTGACAGAGCAGCCCCGGATAAAATAAAAGTTAAACCATTAAAAATTAAAAGCCATGAAAAAGCCCGTAATTGTTATCAAAGTAACAGCGAAACAGTTCAAAGCACTCGTTTTGCTTATCCAGCACGTCATCGCAAATATGACTGCTAACCTAAATTTTTTGACACCTTCACCCACTTTATTGGCTTGCCAGACAGCCCTGGACAATCTAATTGCAGCGATCACTAAATGGGGACCTAAAGGCAACCGCGGTTCACACCAGGATTATGTGGACCTGAAAGTGAAAGCACAGATTGCACTTTCATTGCTCACACAGTTATCTGAATATTGTATGACTGTTGTTGACCCGCTGACTTCTTATGCCACGCAGACAACCATTTTGCTTTCCTCCGGCTTCCCGCTTAAAAATGCAAGCATGCCGCAGGGCGTTTTGCAAATGGTTCAGAATTTTCGCAATTTAATTTCTGTTGACCTTAACCCGGATCAGATAAAATTAAAATGGAAAAAGCCTTTGAATGTTACTTCACAGGGCAATGTGAAAATTTATAATGTGTACCGTAACACATCGAATGTTTTCTCAACTGCTAAAATTATTGCTTCTGTACCTTCCACTACTTATACAGACACACCCGGCACAGGCGCATTTTATTATTGGGTGGTCGCAAGGAATAATGCGGGAGACGGAGTGGTGAGCAATGTGGTTATATTTACCTACACGAACATTGGTTAAATGCAGATCGTAAATAAAAAAGAAAGAGTTCCGGACATTCGGGACTTTTTCTTTTTGATGACTATGAGAATGTTTATTAATTTTATCCTTCTACCACCTTAAAATCCGCAAGCGAAAATGCTTTATCAGGGTGATGCACCTCGTACAAAGGAACGTTTCCATAAAAAGAAGCCCACATCGTAAACGTGCTGGGAGGGCCTACCAGGTAGTTGCATTTAGAAAAGGCATATAAATCTTCAATCTCCCGTCCAGTGCCTAATATATATGGCAAGCCGGTAAAATCTTCGTGCTTTAAGTGTGAATTTGAACAGATAAGAAACAAAAATTTTTTAGAGGGGAACAATGTTAATACCCTTCTCATAAAGCTGAGATATTGGTTCATATCAAAAAAATATTTTCCTCCTTCAAATATTTTATAATCACCTTGCCTTATATGAATGCCTATGATCACTTCATGATCGGATTGCATGAGCTTGTTTATTCTGTCTAAATGAAAATCGGCAGGTTTAAAAAAATCGGTGATTGCTTTTTTATGTTTTTGAATGTATGTATCGGAACAGTAAAGCCATCCCTGTATAAATATATAACGGCTGTTAAATCGTTTAAGACTCTCTTCATTTTCGAGATTTAAAGATTCAGTCCAATTCATAAAAATAGATGAAACAAAACGGTTATTCAATTTTAATCGAAAAATGATTTTTGCAATGATGGAATTTAAGCTGTAAAAAAATTTGCGCAACCATTTACTCCTGATAGCTGAATTGACTTTGGGATAAGATGGAATCAATGCTTTACGGGTAGTGTCAAAGTAACCGGCATATTCTTCAAAAGCGGGAGCTTTGATTAAAATATTTTTCTCTATTCCAAAAGCAATAAAATGAGAAAAAAGAAAAAGCATATTGCCAAGTTGTCCCGGCTTGCTGCTAATGACAATTGATTTGGAGGGCTTCTTTTCATTCATTTTGGCTGAGAAACTTTAAGGAGCTTTTGAAAAATCGCACATCAGTTATTTATAAAATCATGTTTATTTGTTTTTGCGTTCACTTCTTCAATCTCATTGGCTGTGGATTCTTCACTGTCAATACTTAATATTTGTCGATAGAGAGCGAGATAATGATCAGAGCTTTTTTCACGTGAGAATTTTTCAACATGGTTGGAGGCTATATCCGCTTTGAGCCTCGACTCTGCGAGATTTTTTAATGCGTATTTAATTTTATTCAATAAATCTTCTTTATCACCACTTTGGAAAAGATATCCCGATGAATCATCCAAAATTTCGGGAATTCCACCTGCATTTGAAGCAATAACACATACTCCACATACTAAACCTTCCAAAACGGTTAGTCCAAAGCTTTCAGCAAGAGAAGGAAAAACAAGCAAGTCCGCACTGTTATATATTTCATTTAAATATTCACGGTTGAAAGTGTATTCAATGTATTTATGCTTTATGTCTGACTTTAGCTTGTCTCCCACAACAATGAGCTCATACTCTTCATTGATGCGGGTAAGTATATCCAGGAATAGCGAGCTTCCTTTAAAGGTGCTTTCAATATTGAAAAACAAAAGCCTTGGTTTTACCCAATTCCTTTGCCTATAATTTTTAAAAACCTCCAAATTAATTCCATTGTATATAAGCTTTACCTGCATTTGCTTATTGCAAACATAGGCGCTGTTAAAGCAATTTTCTAACCAATGGCTTACGGAAACTACAGTGAGTTTGCTACCAATATCCTCATACATCCTTTTCTTCACTTCCATAAAATGCTGCCTTCGGTCTATAACAGGGTTCTGCAGCGGATACACATTAAGATAAGGGGTATTCCCGATTCCTTTTTTATAGTTATCGTCTTTAAATATATATGCTTCTCCTCCCGTCATAGCCCACATATCATGAAGCGTCCAAACGATTTTCTTTTCGGAAGCAATTTTTTTAATTGCAGACAAGTCAAAATAATTACCATGAATGTTGTGAAGATGTACGATGTCTGCTTCTTCGTATTCCTTCATCTTTTTAAGTTTATTGTATGTGAAATTGAGCTGATCTGAAATGCTTAGAATACTTTTTAACGACTTTTTGTAACCGAGTTTCCAAAACACCTTGTCTATGGTTAGGAAAACTTTATCAAGATAACTTTGAGGAAGTTCTATCACCTTATTACTTTTTGATTCTTTTTTAAATACTGCCAAAGTGCAATCTGCATCCATGCTGTGAATTAAATCATAAGCAACTTGTGATGCTCCACCTATAGTATCAGATGTATTGATATGAAGAACTCTTATCCCTTTTCTTCCAACATCCTTCCACAATCCGATTAATGATTGTAATTCATCAATTCTTTGTAATATTTTTACTGTGTAATCAACGGAAGTCCACGATTTAGCTCTTTTAATCCCTTTTTCTATCAAGTCATTTTTCAATTTGCTATTATCTAATATTGAAAGTATGCAATTCGCGAGTTCTTCTTCATCGTTAGGGTTAAAAAACAGGGCGTTATCTCCCAGTTGTTCGCGTGCACCGGAAATATCACTTGCTATAACAGGGCAACCTAATGAAAAGGCTTCCAGCGGAGGCAGATTATCAGGCCCGAAGTAGGTGGGAAATACTAACATTTCTGCATGTTTATACAGATCAACCAATTGTTCTCTCGTTACGAAACCAAGGAAGTGCACCTGGTCCTCAATCTCTAATTGCGCCGTCTGATGTTTAATAAATTCTAAATTTCCCTTATCGCTTCCCGTGAAAACAGCATCTATTATTTTTCCAAATTTTTGCTTTAAAAATTTTAAAGTCTTTAAAATAATTATATGGTTTTTATGAGGCCAAAATTGGGCCGGATAAAAAATAAAGTCTCTTGAATTATTAAAGAATGAGTCTTCAATGTTCTTATTTTGGAAATCTAAAGTGTATTTGGGAGTAGGGAAAGGAATTATGTGTATCCGTTCATGAGGTACATTGAAAAAATTTACGATGTCGTTTCTGCCAAGTGAAGTGCCTGTAATTATGAGTGCAGCCTTTGCAACAGCGTTTGAATAAAATGCTTCCCGTTCTTTAAACTCCCATCCCTCCTTGGTGATTTCAGGTAAAAATGGAAAATACTTATGAGCCAAATCCCAGATGGTGAATATATATGGAATACCGGGATCTTCAAACGTTGAACTCATAAACCATGCAATATCAATTTCATATTTTCTCATCAGGCGCATTAAATTGGTTTGACGCATGACTCTTTTTCTGAAAAGTATTGTTTGTATCCGGCTTATTAATGAAAGGAATTTATAATAGATTTTTTGATACTTCTTAAGCTTTATTGTGATAACCTTAATATCATGATCAAAATTAAATGTGCCGTCATAATTTGTAAAAACAAAATAGTCATGCACGCCGGAATATTGCTTAAGCGAATCAATAATATCCTTCTGAAACGTATAAGCACCTCCAGACTCAGGATGGGCACTGCCGATATAAATTCCAATTCTCATATTTTTCTCGCTACAAAAAGCGCATACCAGCTGTTGAATCCTATTGGCTGTCCGGTCATCCATTCTTCTGCATGAATAAGTGCGAAACCAGACATTTTGAGAAGCATTTCAATTTCAGGATAAAAAAGATAACGCATTCTGTGAATTTCAGTGAAACTATTTTCACTTTTATTTTTATTATCTGACAAATTAAACTTAAATTTTATTTCTGCAATATTTTCATTAGGATAAAGAGTTGGCAACGATTTTCTTACAATTTTATGCTCTTTGAGTTTTATCATTTTTGTTCTTTTCTCAGGCAAATCCTGCAGAACAGCAGGTCCGTACCAGCTATCAAATACAAACAACCCATTTTTTTTCAAATGCTTATTTACAGATTTGAAGCAATCTGATAAATCTGTATTTGAATTCAAATAATTAATTACATGGAACAGGGCGATTGCACAGTCAAATTTTGTTTTTAAATTTATTTTCCGAATATCTAAGTTAAAGAATTTAATTTGTTCATTGGATATCCGTTTTTTCTTTTTCTTTGAGTTAGCAATATTAATTGCTTCCCTTGAAGAATCAACAGAGGTTAAATGCAACCCGCGATCAAGAAGATAAAAGTCATGGTTTCCGGTTCCGCAGCCTAAGTTCAGTATATGCAAAGGGTTTTTATAGAATCGGGAAATTATATTGTAAATATAACCTGATTCTTTTTTGTAATCCTTATCCCTGTAAAACAAATCATAATATTTGCTGTATTTTTGAAATATATTCATTCAAATACCTGCTTAACTCTTTTGCATACAATTTCCATTTGCTCTAAAGAAAGTCCTAAGCCACTTGGGATATAAAAGCCTTTTTCAGCAAGATTTTCTGCTACTGGCAATGATTCATCAGATTTTATATTTAGCTTTCTTAAAGCAGGTTGCAAATGCAACGGGTAAAAAAAAGGGCGTGTGTCAATGCCAAGCTCGCGAAGTGAGCTCATTATTTCTTTCGCTGAAAAAGGACAGTTATTTTTAATTAGGATTCCAAAAACCCAAAAGATGTTTTCAGCGTAGTCTGTAGAAACCTGAGGAAGCTGTATCTGTTCAATATTTTCTAACTGAGAAATATAATATTTCCCCATTTCCTTTTTCTTCTTGATAAAGTTATCAAGTTGCTCGACCTGGGCAACACCTATAGCTGCCTGTATGTTTGTCATCCTGAAATTATATCCCAATTCCTCATGCACAAACCTTTGTGCAGGCTGAAAGCATAAATTTCTTATCGAATAAAGTCTCCCAGCCAGGTTCGCGTCATTTGTTAAAACCATGCCGCCTTCACCCGTTGTAACATGCTTGTTTGAATAAAAGCTAAAGGTGCTTATATCCCCAAAGCTTCCAACGGGTTTATTTTTATAATTTAACCCGTGCCCCTCGGCAGCATCTTCTATTATTTTTAGATTGTATTTTGCAGAAAGTCGAAGCACATGATCCATATCTGTGGGCAAGCCATATATATGTACCACCATAATGGCTTTTGTTTTCGAAGTAATTTTTTTTTCAATTTGATTGCAATCCATGTTCCATGTAACAGGAACAGAATCTACAAATACAGGTGTGCATCCTGCTCTTACTATGGCTGACAAACAGGATATAATAGTAAAACTCGGTAAAATAATTTCAGCACCTCTCTCAAAATCCAACACTTGTAATGCAGCTTCAAGCGCTGCGGATCCGTTGCACACGGCAATGCCATATTTACGGTCAACTTTTTGAGCAAAAAGGGCTTCGAATTTTTTTACAAATGGTCCTTCAGATGAAATCCATCCCGTATCCAGACATTCATTCAGGTATTTCCGTTCGTTGCCATTAAGAAGTGGCTGGTTAACAGGAATCAAATTCATTGATTGCTTATTATTCTTATTGATGAAGCGGAGCAAGGATTAAAACGGGTTTTGTCATGATCACCGCTATATGGACCTTGTTTTACTTCAATCATTTCAGTGTCTTCAATGATTTCGAAACCATGACCTCCGCTCGCCAATAGAATTGTATCGCCCTTTTCTAAAAGACGACTTTCTAAATAGTTTTGTGCTTCATCATAAAAGTCAACACGAATCTTCCCCTTTTTTATGAATAATACTTCCTGGGTATAGACAATTTCTCTGACCACTTTTTTATGTGTATGTGGCTCAATGGTTTTCCCTTTGGAATGATTCATGTATCCCAATTGTTGAGAAAAATTATCCGATGTAAAAAAATGAATACCGGGTTCATGGTAATTATCAGGGATAATTACAGCTAAAAGGAGTTGATTGTGTTTTATTTCAATTACCATGTTATAAAGTGTAAGTCCTGTCTATTGAAATCTAAAGTGGATTTGTCAATTCTGATTGCAATTCACTTCCTTAAATCAATGCAAATGTATTTAAAAATATAGAATCTTTTAGTCAACTTTCCGAGTCTAAAGCAAAATTTATTGTTTGCTGATTTAAAAACAATAAAGCATCCTTGAAAAGAGGTCTTAGTTTCTTTCATTCAACAGAGCAATAAGAATTATAAATTCAAATCATTAAAAGTGGATAAAAATTTGTTAACACAATACTTTTCTTAGATAATTTTTAATTCTGTCAATGCTTCTGCCCGAAGATTCTTTTTTGAGATACTTATTAAGGTATTTTTCTAATTTCTTGTTCGATTCAATTATTACAGGAAAATTAAATGACGTCCTGAAATTGATTTTTGAAGACGCAATTTTCTTATTATTCTTTGGCTCCTTCGCACTTTCATTATAATGCGTACCGGAACCATCTATGCCAATGTTTTGAACAAGCGAACCGGGGGGATAAAATGTAAGACCTTGTTTTAAAAAAATGGAAGCAAACCATCGTATTGCCCAGGAATTAACCCTTCCCTCATTCTGCGCCTGAAGGAGACCATAAAAATCGTAAGAGTTGTTAAAATTAAAATCTTTTATTTTTCTTTCCTTTTCAATTTCCTTAAGAAGCTTTAGAGAGTTTGGTTCAAAGGCATTCCAACTTCGTTTCCATGTTGCCCACCCCCAGCAGGCAAACCAAGGCAGGAAAAAAGCATTTTGTAATTTTTTGCTAACCGGAAACATAAAACCGGAAATAGCTTTTACCCTATCTTCCGATTCATATTTGTCAAGTCCTTCATTACAAAATTTCAAAAAATAATTACTGGTTACAATATCATCTTCTAATACGATCACCTTTCCATAGTTGTTTACAATATCCGTTACACCACTTATTATGGAATTAGCAAGCCCTTTATTTTTTTCAGATTCAACAATGTGTATTTCCTTGCACCACGACCTTTCTCTTATTATTTTCCTTACTTCTGCAATCTTCCGCAGTTGGTCTTGAGTTGCATTTTCGGGAGCGCCATCTGAATAAATAAAAAGAACAGATTGATCAGACAGGACATTCTTCTGAAGACTTTCTAATGTTTGCCGCGTATGCCATGGGCGATTGTAAACGAATAAAACGACAGGTGATAACATCCAAAGCTAATTACATCTTATGCGCCTCAAATTTACTAAAATACCATATGTCATCTCATGGGTTGTAAAATAAGTTATAAGAAAAATAAAAATCAGACTTGGTTTAGATTAATTAAAAAGGAGAATTTTTAAATAGTTTCATCATTTTAGTCATATCAAAACCGTTCAGGTCTTAGACTTTAGATTAATTCTTGTAAAAATGCATTGTTTTTAGCAATTTACTCAAAATTTGAGGGAGCATCTTTACAAATTCTTTGCAAAGAATTTGCAAGACTTCTGCTAATCTTAATGAAATTTCTACTGATTTCATCAAGACTTCTACTAATCTCAACGATTTCAATATAAGACTTACTGATTCTTCTGTCAATCTCATCTATATTAGCATAGTTCACACTGAAACTTCTATTCATCCCAACCAAACCTCTATTAATCTCGTTGATTCTTCTATCAATCTTAACGAAACTTCTACTAATTTCATTAAGACTGCTATTGATTTTTGGAGTGTTTTAGAAAAAAAGGAATGGGTTTATTACATCTCTATTGCATTTTTTAATATTTAAGAACTTGGCCGTAGATTAAATGCTTTTATGAAATATATTGCACATACGTTTTAAAAAATTATTGTGTTTTCATGGCCTGCTGTTAGTAAAAATAAAAAATAATAATGCATAAAAAGCGTGTTGATAAAAACAATCAACTAAGCAATAACTATTAAGACACTTTAAACGTAAGACGTTATATTTGTCTGAATAAATCCTAACCTGAATTTTGTCAGAATGAAGAAATTAGTACTTTTCTTTCTTGCCTTTTTAGAAGTTCTTGTATTTTCATTTAGTTCACGGTCGCAATGTCCTACAGCTTCTTTTATAAATCCGGACACAGTATGTTCTAATAATCCAACTTCATTAGTTAATACCAGTTCGGGTTCTGGTGCATTAAATTTTCAATGGAATTTCTGCGGCGGGGCTTTCAGCCAGCTTTATACGTACGCCCTTGACGATTCCTCCTCCCCTAATAGCCCGTCATCTATGAGTTTAGTCTATGATAGCACTAATTGGTTCGGCTTTCTTTTTAACTATGGCTCGATGACCATTACACGTTATGATTTTGGTATATCACTCGACAATGCTCCAACTACCCATGATCTCGGAAATCTGAATGGAGCTATTACCGGTAGCGTGTTTTGGAATGATATGTCATTTGTGAAAGAAGGAAATAACTGGTATGGAATTTTCTGTGTGTATTCTACAGCAAATACCATCCGTGTTGATTTTGGTGCCAATCTTGACAATGACACTCCCTCTACATTTATTTACACGAATCCTCAAAACTATAGCCCAAATGCTTACCAGGACTTAAAAATTGACAGCGGTAATTTATATTTGCTTGCGGCTAATGATAATGGATCTATTCTAAGACTTAATTATGGCAATTCTATCACCAATACACCTGTAGCCGATCTCATTAGTCTGGGTCTTGGTGAAATTGGCGATATTTCTCTTGTTAAATATTGCGATCATTGGTATGGTTTTTTGGTGTCTTACGATCATCCCAATCTCTATAGACTTGATTTTGGAAATTCACTTAGGAATGCTCCTACACTAACCGATTTAGGCAATCCCGACTCATTGCTATATAGGCCGTACAATATTCAAATTATATATGATGGCGATCAGTGGTACGCTCTTGAAACAAATTATTATGGTAAGCTTAATCGTATTGATTTTGGAAAGGATTTGACTAATACATCTCCCACAGCTATCAATCTCACTTATACCGGGATACACGGTATTGGAAATTATGCAACAGTTACAAAAATGAATTCCGCATTCTATCTTTTTACTTGCAGCATTAATGATAACAAATTCAGTAAGGTTAAATATGAGTCTCCATGCAGCGCCGTACCTCAGACAAGTACTCAAAAAAATCCGGTAGTAGAATATGATAGTGGAGGCACGTATATAATTTCTCTTTCTGCAACGGACAGTTCAGGAAATGTAAATTATTTCTCTGATTCAATAAACGTAACTTCTGCGCCTACTGCAAATTTCAGCTTTCAAAACACCTGCTTTAATGATACTACCTTATTTAATGATTCATCCTTTTTCAACCAGGGAACCATTACAGGGCGTTTATGGAACTTCGGTGATTCAACAACAGCTTCCACCCTCAATCCAACTCATAAATATGCATCACCGGGTAAATATGTCGTTTCGCTTACCCTTTCAGGAAGTACAGGCTGCAATGTAGTGCACACCGATACTGTCATTATCGGCGCAATACCTGTAGCGAATTTTGCTGCTATTGGAGGGTGCTCTAATGTGTCTGTATTGTTTACCGATAGTTCTACGATAGGCTTTGGCAATACCACTGTTAGTTGGAAGTGGAATTTCGGTAACAACGATACTTCCACTCTTCAAAATCCGGTTTATGAATACCCCGTTGGTGGCAGCTACGATGTTACGCTTACAGTAACTTCCAATAACAACTGTTCATCTTCTTATGATTCGAGTCTTACAATCTTAGATGCGCCCAAAGCCGGCTTCAGGATCACCAATACCTGTGTTGTCGGAAGCGCTTTTTTCACTGACACAAGCAGCGGAACCATCAATTCATGGTCATGGAATTTTGGTGATGCAGGTACGTCTTCGTTTCAGAACCCGTCGCATGCATATCCCCCTTCCGTTGCAACATATACAGTTTCTCTTGTAGCAACATCAACAAACGGTTGTCGTGATACAAGCACTGTACCCATTAAAATAAACAATGTTCCGGTTCCGGGGTTCAGTTTCGCGCCTTCTACTATTTGTGAAGGCAATGCTATCAATCTCACTGACACAAGCACTGTTTTAGGAGATACTATTTATGCCTGGCATTGGGACTTTGGAGATACCGACACTTCTTTTATTAAAAATCCGTCACATTCTTATGTAATACCCGGTTCTTATGATATCGTCCTAACGGTTTATTCCCAAACAAGCTGTAGCGCCTTTACTTCTAAGCACCTCACTGTCGTTCCAAGCCCTACTGCAGCTTTTATTTTCACCGCTTCTTGTTTGGGCGACAGCACACGATTCACAGATATGTCAACTCCCGCACTGGGAACAATTATAAAAGCATGGCACTGGGATTTTGGCGACGGGGATACTTCAAATCTTGTCAACCCTGCTCACTATTACGATTCTGCAGCAATATATTCGGTAAGTCTTATCATCACGGATAGCATTGGCTGCACCAATATTTTTGCAACTTCCGATACAGTGCATGGCATACCCGTTGCTGCATTTGCCACTGCTTTAGGCTGCACAAGCACGCCGCTCCAGTTCATCGATACCAGCACGAGTGCTGATGGAGCTATAAGTGCTTATTCATGGAACTTCGGCGATCCTGCCAGCGGAAGCAATGATAGTTCTGTGGTTTCAGCACCCTCCCATACTTATTACGTTAACGGAACCTATCCCGTTTCTCTTATTGTTACCACAACTTTTGGCTGCTCGAACACCGCTAATTTAATAGTTACCGTAAACCCGGCGTCAGTGGCAAACTTTACATATAAGCCCACCTGCGAACAGGGGCAAATGCCATTCACAAACCTTGATTCCTTACCGGCATTGGATAGCTTGTGGAGTTGGTCGTTTGGTGATACTGAAGTTTCTTTCATTCAATCACCTTCGCATTATTACTTTCTTCCGGGAATATACAGCGTTACTCTTACTGTTACATCCAACAGCAGTTGCGTTAATTCCATCACAAAATCTGTTGAAGTGAAACCAAATCCGGTCGCCAATTTTGTTGTCGCTCCCGGTTGCATTAATACTCCTTATACATTCCAGGATATCAGTCATGTTGCTTCAGGTACAATTACAAAATGGAACTGGACATTTGGCAATGGAGATAGTTCTAATGTCCAGTTTCCTCAGACTATTTATAAGGATACAGGGGATTATATAGTAACTCTAACTGTAATCTCAGATACAATCAGCGGATGCACCAACTCTGTCACTCAGACAATTCATGTATATCCATTACCTACAGCTAATTTTAATTACAACCCGCTCTTTGGCAGCCCTCCCCTCAATGTTAACTTTAATGATCTCTCAAGCGGTGCAGCTGCGTACTTATGGGAATTCGGCGATGGTGGAACTTCTGCTGATTCTACACCTTCTCATACTTACCAGGATACTGGCAAATTCAACATCACTCAAATTGTATATAGCACTCAAGGCTGTATTGACAGCCTAAGCAAGGTAATTTATGTTATTAAACCAAGATTGGATATTGCAGTGACAAATATTTCTTATCAACTCCAAAACAACCTTTTCAAAGTAAGCGCGCAAGTTGTAAATCTCGGGACAAGGGATATTAATAGCTACGACATGCAGGCTTCCATACAGGGCGGTACTACGATAGATGAACACGTTAATACCACTTTGCCAAGCGGCCCGCAAGGAATAATTATCTATAATTTTGCCGCAGCGTTTCAATTGAGCCCTGAGCAAAGCGTCAGCTATTATTGCATCAGCGCTCTGAATCCTGACGGTCAAACAGATGACAACCCGGGTAATAATGAAAAATGCGCCACTCTTACCAATCAATTCACTGTTGTCCAACCCTACCCTAATCCGTTCAGTGATCTTTTGCAATTGCAATTCATTCTTCCTTACAAGGGTCATGTAACAGTAGAATTGTTTGATAATATCGGTCAGGAAGTAAGTGTATTGTATGATAGTGATGCAAATGCAGGAGGAACATCATTTCAGGCAAGCACGGCTGTGTTAGAAAACGAAATTTATTTTTGCCGCTTTACTTTTCAGGATCAGGTGTTGATATACGCTGTCATGAAGGCTGCTGAGAAAAAATAAATCAAAACGGTTTTAGTCGAATGACGGAAAACACAGTCAAATCAATTGCTTTTCTTGTAAGCATCCACAATGAGAGAAGAGTAGAGAGGGTGATTTTCAGACTGGAATCCTTTTGTTCTGCTTCTGATGATGTTACCGTTGGCGAAATCAAAATCTTTAAATGTAAATATCCCTTTAGCGGTATAGTATTCTAAAGGTTCAGTGCTGAAGCCGTTATCAGTACAAATGTTTTGAATGGTATCAATATTCCAGATGGATTGGTGACCATCAGACGGCGGGGCGATAAGCTTTATATATTCAGGATCGGGATGATAACCGTCGGGCACAGCTATTCTTAAACAGCCATGCGGTTTCAGATATTTATATGATAATGATAAAACCCGCATGACTTGCTCCTTTGTCAAATGTTCGAGAACGTGCTCAATAAGTATGTTGTTTATTTGATACTTACTAAAAAAGAATTGCCAGTCATCTTCTTTTAAAATATCAAAGTGCGGAATGTCAGTTGAAATGCAGCCTTCATATTCAGTTGGTCCTGCGCCTAAAATAATTTTTAATTTTCCTGCTGACGATTTGCTTTTTATTTCCTTTTTTATCCTGAGTCTTCCAAGCAGATACCATCGGTATCTTCTAATGCTATTTAAAAAAGATGTATTCACTTCGGAGAGTCTGGTTTTCAGCTAAAAAATTCGTCTTATAATTCTTCATGTTCCTTGGCCTACCACTCAGTTCATGATTATGTTTTGTATTGTTTGCTAAAAGCATTAGCAGATTTTATGATTTCATTAATGCCGTCCTGTAATGAATATTGAAAAGTAAATTGTTTTAAAAGTAAATTATCCGGCTCAATAAGATTTTCATAACCCCTTTCTTTACCCAATTGGATTTCAATTTTTAAGTGTGATGCAATGGCGGTTGCCACTTCTTTGATTTTCATCCATTTTCCATTCGTTAAAGAAAAATTAATTCCATCCATCTTTCGGATACGAATGAGATTCTTCACACAATCTTCAACAAAAATAAATTGTCGCCTCTCCTCTCCTGAAGTCATTAATTCAATTTTTTTATTTATTAATGCCTGGATAACGAGGTCTGGAATAACATGCGATCGTTCATCCGGCTCTTCCCATCCATATACATTCCACATTCTTACTATTTTTCCTCCAAGCAGCGTACCCCATTTTTCTCCAAATAATTTTGTTAAACCATACGGATTATCACTTGCAGCGAGCTGACTGGAGGTAAACAAAAAAGGTTTATTATACTTTTCTATAAATGAAAAAATAGTATTGCACAATTGCACATTGTTTTTGTAAATATTTAAAAAATTCTTTTCATTCGTCAGATATTTTGCTCCGCCGCTATCCCATGCAAGAAACCAAACATAATCTATATCTGCATATTCTTCCATCGAATATGTTCGCAAATCTATCCCTTCCTTTATATCAAGGTTAATAACCTGTTCGCCATCTTGACGGAGTTGTTTTTGCAACTCCTTTCCAACCAGTCCTGAACCGCCAAGAATTAAATTGCTTGTAGTTCCCATATTTTCTCTGAAATTTGTTTTAAGGGATAGTCTGCTAATCCCCAGTATTCCCTATTTTTATAAGGGATGTTCCTGTTATCAATCATCTGGCTTCGATCCCCATGACTTTCCAGGTTTGCCACATTAATTATTGACTCTGGATGATCCAGGTGAAAATGATGGCCAATTATCCTTGTTATTAAATTTAATTTTTTTAGCTGAAGGTATCCGTTTGTATCTACTCCAGCTCTTGATTTATTTAAATTTTCATCGTACCCGGTTGATGTCATCCAGTTTTTTTTATTGGTCAAAATAAAATTTCCAACAGTTGACTGAAAGGTCAGGTATGCAGAAAAAGAATTTTTTACAATTTTTTTGTCCTTAAAATAATATTCATCTATTGCATCCCCGTCCCACAGTATATTCACATAATGTCCGCCATAAATAAAGTCTTTATTAAGCGATTTAATATTTCCGATCATATCAGGTCCGATAAGGACATCTGCATTAGTCAAAATAATCCAATCAGATGAAGCCTTTCTTATCCCAAGGTTTTTGGCAAAATACTCCATGACTTTCATTTTTTCAGGATCATGAGCTATGACTTTATGAATTTCATTCGGAACAATAAAGCATTTACTGTTTTTGTATCGTTCACTGATCCATGTACAGTCGCTTGGCCTGTCTGACAAAGGATTCCATTCAACATAAATCAATTCAGGATTTGGAAGATGGCTAAGATTCCAGTCGAGCGTAACTTGCAATCGTTTAGAAAAATCGCCACCGTAATTATCATTTCTGCCGACTACAACTACTGAAACAGATTTAATTTCTTCTTTCCCAAATATTTCATAAAAGCGCAGGAGGTAGTTTACTAATTTATAAAATTGATCCTTGTAATATAGTTTACGCCATTGAAGCGCGCTTTTTAAACTCATCTCTACATCTTAAAATTTGGAACAATATGCAAAGTTAAACATTAGATATTGCTTTACCCTTAGCGAACAAAAAGAAGATATTCCCCTTCTTCAAGACAGGAGCTTTATCCAAAACTACTTTATATATTCTCCATCGCTTCAATATTTTAGATTCAATTCATTCTTTTAATGACTCCCAGTAATATATTCCCGCTTAAAAAAGTGTGTTGTATTTCAAAGCTTTTCGAAGGAAGGTGTTGCTCTAAAAATATTCTCCAGCTTTCCGCACTCCAAAAGTTTATATGCCCTTTCCATTGATCTGCCCGTCCGTCAGGTACAGTTAAAATTAAAAATCCACCTGGCACAATCATTTCTGAAATATTAAGCAACGCTCTCCACGGATATAATAAATACTCTAAAACTTCCGTGCAAAAAACAATGTCAAATTGTTTTTCATTCTTTTGATAGATATCATATTCAATAAACGCTGCCCCGGGAACAAGTTTTCTTGCAATTTGCAAAGGCTCGTCAATGTATTCATAGCCAACTAAATTTCCCGGATTATAGCTTTTAGCTATATTAAAAAGCAAATGCCCGGTACCGCAACCGATGTCTGCAATATTTTTATTTGAAAGAAGTATGTTCTTCGCACTTATGCAGCTTAATATCTCCTTGTAAAAATTATTTCTCTCCTCACTGAAATGATGAAAATTTAAATTGTTTTCATCCTTATAAAGCGATTTCAAATTTTCTTTTTGGTTGAATTCAATCGGATCATTCACAGTGAGAGTATATGATTCTTCTTTGGGAGGGTTAAGCCGTACAACCTTTAATCCAAACAAATTGAAAATGCTTTTTATTAAAAATTTCATCTGCCGGATTAATTTATATATAATCAGGATAAATACAACGTACTATTATTTCACGACAGTATTTACCCAGTTAATGAAACTTTCAACGTCTTCAGAAACAAAAAAATGGTGCGTCTGCTTTAATTTTTTTTCGTCCCAGTCCCACCATTTTATTTTTAATAATGACTGAATGATATTGTTTTCAAAACGATACTTAATGATCTTTGCCGGAATGCCTCCGACAATTGCATAATCAGGAACATTGTCAACAACAACGGCTCCGGCACCTATTATTGCTCCATTTCCAACTACTACTCCATTTTTAATATAAACATTTGCTCCAATCCAGACATCGTTTTCAATAATAACTTCTTTACTGCTTTCAAACAAATCCTTATCTGTAAAAGTAACTCCTGCAATATTATCCTTTAAATAAAATGCAGGGCTCGTGCTGATAAACCGGGTGGGATGATTTCCATAACCAATGACCACATGGGGTCCTATGGAACAAAACTTCCCGATTTTGCAATTCCTGATAACTGAATTTAATGCAACGTATGAATATTTACCGATCTCTGCAGTATCTGCGGAACTGTCCCCGTAAATTCTATAGCTGCCTTTAATTTGCCTTTCAGATGAAACTTTAATTCGTTCCAGTTCATCTTTTTTGTCACCAAGTACTGCTCTAAGCGTCTTTATATTCAGAATAATTTTATGAAAGAAACTCATATTGTTTTTTTTACATCATTTTCCACTCAGCAGGGGTAATTATAATCCCGTTAGAATGTCTAACGCTTTCATTTAACGCTCCATTGTTATTCTCCTTATTCAAAATATGTATTCTTGCAACATTGGGAATGTAGTCCAGACTTGACTTTGGGGATTTTGCACCAATATGAATATTATAAACTCCGGCTTTGAGCCTGGGATTAAAACAAAGTCTGATTTTATTATCACCTATATCATGCGCTATCGGGGGATTATTGCCTGAACGGCATTCAATAAGATTATTGTTAAACATATCTTTTACAGACACCCCAATCATGAGCCCTTCAATTGATTCTTTGCAAAAGAAAGTTAGTTCCACTTCAAGAGCTTCATTTTCATAAATTTTATTTGCATTATTAATATTGATCTTTTTAAAACTAAAGGATTCATGTTTATATCCCACCCGGCTGAAATTAGCCAAATCAGTTTCTATGATATTTATGGTGCTTTCCATGTAACGGGAAATCACCTCGTCAGCATCAGACATCAAAATCAGTTCTCCGCCGTCAAGCAATATGCACTTCGGGCAAAACGATTGCATCTGCGAAAGATTATGACTCACAAATAAAACAGTCCTTCCGCTTTTGCTCACTTCATCCATCTTGCCCATGCACTTTTTCTGAAACTCTGCATCACCCACAGCCAACACTTCATCAATAATTAGAATCTCCGGTTCAAGAAAGGCAGCTACGGCAAATGCCAGACGCAGCTGCATTCCGCTGGAATAATGCTTTATTGGTGTATCAATAAATTTCTCAACCCCCGAAAAGTCAACAATCTCATCAAATTTCCTTTCAATTTCCTTGCGCTTCATCCCAAGAATAGCGCCGTTAAGAAAAATATTTTCTCTCCCTGACAGTTCACCATGAAAGCCTGTGCCCACTTCAAGCAGGCTGGCTATTCTGCCTCGTGAAATTATTTTTCCTGAAGTAGGCGGGGTAATTTTTGAAAGTATTTTTAACAAGGTTGATTTCCCTGCCCCGTTCTTTCCGATAATTCCAATAGACTCTCCCTGCTCGACCGTGAAACTAACATTTTTTAAAGCCCAGAAATCCTCATCTTCATTCTTTGATCTGTTTCGAAACACAGAAGCAATGGAATCGCGTAAACTCAGGTAGGGTTGATGTTCGTGATGGATTCGAAACTTTTTCGAAATTTCATTTATTTCAAGTATCAGTTTCATGTTCAGGCAAGATCAGCAAAATAATATTCTGTTTTCTGAAAATAATAGATCCCGAAGAAAAAAAGAATAACAGATCCTATTGTTGATTTCATTACTAATACCAGATCAGCCGTGGTTCCTGTAATGCAACACCGCATAAGATGTATTGCCCCCATCATTGGGTTGAGAGAAAGCAATTCCTGAAGCCAAACTGCTTTCGCAATGGAAATTGAATAAATGACCGGAGTGAGGAAAAGTAATAGCTGTATTGCAAAGGGTACGATATATTTAAAATCACGGTATTTAACATTAACTGCTGCAATGAAAGCCCCAAGACCAAATGAGCTCATTACCGTAAGCAGTAAACTGAGTGGCAAATAAACAATGATTATCCAGCTTATTGCGAAATGGTAATAAATCAGCAGACCAATATATATAATAAACGATACCAGGAAGTCAAAAAGCGGGATCAGAATAGCGGAGAAAGGGATGATTAATCGTGGGAAATAAATTTTTTTGATGATATTGGCATTACTTAACATGCTATTCGCCGCACCCGTAAGTCCGTTAGAGAAAATATTCCACAACATGAGTCCTGCAAAAACAAAAATGGGATACGGAATGTTCTGATCAGTAGGTACGTGAAGCATCTTGTCAAAGAATACTGTAAAAACAACCATCATCAGAAAGGGTTGCAATATTGCCCAAAGAAAACCCAAAATAGTTTGCTTGTATTTTATTTTAATGTCACGCCAAGTGAAGATATAAAATAGCTCGCGGTACTCCCACAATTCACGAAGGTTGATACTAAATTTACTTTTGGGCTTTATCTCGTATTCAATCAAAGGATCAGCATTATTAATGTTAGCAAAGGTACAGATTAAGGAGATATTTTAAAATTGATTTTTGATTTTATAGTGCTTTTGTTTCATATTTTCTGCATGCAAAAGCCGTAGCGCTGAAAATGTCTTCTTTTTAACCGGATCATCATTGTTCTTTATTAAAAGAACATAAGAATCTATGTTTGATGAAATAATTTGAAATGAATTCAAATATATTGTCCCTTCCTGAAATAGCTT